>URCT01000096.1 GCA_900546385.1 uncultured Eubacteriales bacterium
TCGAGGTTTTCCAAACCTCGAATCAGCGCGCAAACATGATAACTTCGCACAAGCCCAATTAAATCCTTTGCCGCTTCGCGGCTTCTTTCGCCGCCTACGGCGGCTTTTTTCTGTTGCTGCCGCAACAATTCTTGCCGCTTCGCGGCATCTCTCCGGCGGCTAAGCCGCCTTTGTAACTTTCCTTCGGAAAGTTTGTCCCTGCCGGGACGGCACACTCCGTGTGCTTTTTTCGGCGGCACTGCCGCCTTTTTTGGTTGCCTGCGGCAACCACCGCCTCCTGCGGCGGTGCCATGTTGCTGCCGCAACATTTTTCGCCGCCAAAGGCGGCACAGATAGGGCGACATTTTGTGCTTTTTATCGGAAAATTTCTGAAAACCACTTGACAAATTCGGATATTTTGTTAAACTACTCTTGACCCGGAAAATTTTTCTATCTCTGCCGGTGTCATATCCTGATTGATCTTGTATCAATATATAGGAAAGGAACGGTGACCATGTCTACAATCAAAAATAAGGCGCAAGACGCCTTCTATCTCATCGACGATGACGGCTTCTTAAACTGGGGCAAGCTCATGACCAGCTGGGACTACGTAAGCGACGGCGAAGGCCCGAAACAAGCAATCCAGCCCGGCCGTTGGCTCCTCAACACCGATAAGGACGGTGAGGTCTATGTCAAACGCGACTGCAATGCGTTCGAAAACGGCAAAATGACCTACGAAATCCGCTTCGAAACCCTCGAGGGCGACGGACTTTACCTTGCATTCGGCTCCCGTACCGATGCGTTTCTTACCTTCACGGTCAAGGGCGAAACCCTCTATGCCGGTGAAACCGAAGTCGCTCCTCTGCCCTACGGAATGCATTACCTCAAAATCGGCTTCGACCTTACCGCAAATACCGCTTCCGTTCAGCTCGATACCAAGGATCGCGGCACATTTGCGTTTGAAAAGGCTACATTTCCTTTCACCTGCCTTCGTATCGGCTACGGCGAAAAAGACCGCGGCGCGGCTTATTTATACCAATCCAAGCTCTATGTCAACTATCTGTTCAACGACTACAACTTAAATCCGTATATCGGCGCCATGCCCGACGGCTATACCGTCAAAGCACCCAAAACAAGCTCGGTCGTCAGCGACAAGCGCGTTTCCGACTCCACGCCGTATACGTATATGTCCCACAACAAAAAGGGCGATACCACCGTTACCTATCATGCCTTTGATAAGGCTTCCGGCAAGGTCACGTTCGAAATGAAATACCTTTTGGAACAGGCTGACGGTAAGGTTTCCATTGCACTCTTAAAGGGCTCAAAGCCGGTCGTTTCGGTGTATGACGAGGGTGAAGAGCTGCACTGCTACTGCGGTCATGCGTTAAGAAAGCACCACAAGACCGTTTGGCAGACGCTCCGCATGGAGGCAGATACCGACACCGGCAAGGCGACCATTTGGCTCAACGGCAAAAAGACTAAAGTAGTCGATTTCGAAAACCCGGCGAAATTCGTTGACGGCTTCCGGATCTCCTATGAAGCCTATAAAGATTCGCTTCTCATGTTCTCGGATATCATCGCCTGGGTCAAGCCCGAAGAACCCGAAGACTATGTCCCTGCACCCGTTGTTCCCAAAAAGAAGGGCGACTACGTGGTCGGCATGAACATCTGCTCGCTGTGGCGCGAAGGCTCACACGCCGGCTGGGACTGCATTTCGCCGTATGACGATGTCAAAACGGTTCTCGGCTTCTACGATGAAGGGCTTCCCGAAACCTCTGACTGGGAAATCAAGTTCATGGTTGAACACGGTATCGATTATGAATTATACTGCTGGTATTCGGCCGAATCGCACGAACCCATCAAATCCACGCATCTGCACTATGCATGGCTCGACGGTCACTTTTATGCCAAGTATGCCGAATACGAAAAGTTTGCGCTTCTTTGGGAAGCTGCCAACTGTAAGCATCCGACCTGCCTTGAAGACTTCAAATACAACCTCGTACCGTACTGGCTCGACTATTTCTTCTCGGACGACCGCTATATGCGCATCGACAACAAGGCTGTTATGAGCTGCTTCGGCGTTGGGTGCGTCGAACACGACCTCGGCGGTCCGGAAAAGGTGCGCGAGGGCTTACAGTATCTGCGCGACGAAGTCAAAAAGCTCGGCTACGACGATCTGATCGTCATGGGCTGCCACGCTGATCCGAATCAGTTAAAGAATCTCGGCTTTGACGCGTTCCATGCCTACCATTGGGGCGGCGACGGCTACAAATTGCAGACCAACATCGATTCCAACCTGGCAAATATCAAGAAGAACGCCGTTCACATCGTTCCGACCGTCAGCGTCGGCTTCAAAAATGTCGGCTGGGGCGGAAACCGCCGTCCGAACCTGCCCTGCCAAGATATGTACAACGGCTTAAAATACTGCATGGACGAAATTCTGCCGACCTACGAAAAAGGCACTTGGAAGTCCAAAATGCTCCACCTGTCCACCTGGAACGAATACGGCGAAGGCACCTATATGATGCCGTCCGGTCTCAACGGCTTCGGCTATCTCGACGCGGTACGCAAGGCTGTCTGTGTCGATGAGCCGCACGAAGATATCGTCCCGACCGAAGCGCAAAAAGCGCGTATCGGCCATCTGCATCTGCCCGACCGCTACATTCTCTCGCGCACCAAGTATGACGTCCGTCCGCTTCCCGAAACCGACACGCCGGTGGCAACCTACACCTTTGAAACACAGGCTGATCTCGACAAATGGACGTTTAACAAGGTGACCGACCTTGCGATCAAGGACGGCTGTGTATGCGGCAAGGCGACCGAGCAGTATCCGGAAATGGAATTGAAGGACGTCGGCTTCGACGCTTCGACCATTGCCTATGCCAAAGCGGTTCTCACCAACCGTCACGGCGACTATAACGGCCCGACCGTTTGCTATCTTGCGTATGCGACTGCGCCCGACAAGAGCGATTACAGCATTCAGAACAAGTCCGCGTCGGCTTGGTGCAGCGATACGGAGCTTAAAGAATACCGCTTCGAGCTTGACACGATGCTTTCATGGTCGGATACCATCCACGGTCTCAAATTTATTCCGACCTATTCCGGCTCATTTACGGTCAAGAGCATCACGCTTTATGCCTCCCTGCCGCACACGACGTTATACGGCAAGAATGGTCGCGAGCTGCGCTTCGGCGATTATCTGCCGAAAATCGGCGGTGAGCTGTATGTGCCGCTCGACCCGAACAGCGGTCTGTACGGTTCGCTCGGCTACAAATATGAGTGGATCAAGAAGGAAGGCCGTTTGGAGATCTTCAACAAGGAGCACAAGATCACGCTTGTCATCGGCAAGGCCTATGCCGTCAAGGACGGCGAAAGCTTTACGCTTGTGCGTCCGCCGTTCTTCAAAGACGGAATCCCGACCATTTCGTTAGCAGACATCTGCAAATTGTTCGAGGTTTCGTTTGAGGAAAAGGGAAACAAGGTTTTCTTAAAATAACATAGCGGCTCAGCCGTGACATAAAAATGCCCTCTTTGCGGTTTGGAAAAAGAATTTCCGCAAAGAGGGCATTTCTCTTAAAAAGAAATGTGAAAAACAGGTATGTTACGGTTTTTTAATAGGTAAAGAGCTGCGCCCAGTACAGCGTGCCGCCGCTTTCGTAAACGCCGACGCCAAGGCGCGTGAACGAAGCGTTTAAGATATTGGCGCGGTGACCGGCGGAATTCATCCAAGCGGTCATGACCTCGCCGGGCGAGCTTTGGCCGTAGGCAATGTTTTCGCCGGCACCGTTATAGGAAATGCCGTTTTCGGAAAGCACCGTGAAACAGGAGGAACCGTTCGGACGGGTGTGCGAAAACGAGCTTACGATCTCCTTGGCACGGGTCGAGGCCGCACCGGAAAGCACGGAATCGAGCTTGACCGAAGCAAGGCCGTTTTGGTTACGGTACTTGTTGACAAGATTCAGAACGGCGTTTGCATAGGAGCTTGCGCTCGTATTGCTGTTGTCGGCCGAGTCATCCGGCTTTTCAGACGGCGTGTCCGGTGTTTCAGACGGTTTGTCCGGTGTTTCGGGCGTGTCCGGTGTTTCGTCCGGGCAGTCAGCATCCGGGCAATCGGCCGGGTCGTCGGGCTGGTTGAAATCGGAGTCAAAATCGTCATCCGGAATTTCCGGAGTAGCGGGACGGTCGGTCTTGATATGTTCAAAGAGCTTTTCAAGCAGTTCCTTTAAGGTTTCGGAGCTGCCGATATGACCGATATCCCCACCGGTTCCGATGTCTCCGAGATTCGGGAGGATATCCGCGATACACGAATTGTTTTTCACAAAGTCAAAGAGGTCAGAAACAGAAATTTTGTCTGCTTTCACGCTGGCGGCACTTACCTGAGAAAGGGAAGCCGCGGCAATCAAGGAAGCAGTAACAGCGATTAGCTTTTTCATCAAAATCTCTCCTTTCTGATAAAGATTATACGCCTTGGAAAACACATTATCAAGTGCAGTTTTCCGGAAAAAGAGGAAGCAAATGCCGGTTTTGCCGCAAAACGGCAGAAAAAATACCGCTCTTTTCCAAAAAGAACGGCATTTTTCCGGTTATTCCCTTGATTTACGGATTTTTCATGTGACCGACAGAGATTATTTCCGTCGATACTATGTTTTTAACCGCAGAAGCAGCAGAGTATGATGACAGCGATCAAGATGATAAGCCAAATGTTGTCGTCGAAAGCGTTTCCTAAGCAGCCTGCCATGAGTGACTCCTCCTATCTTTGTAGTTGACGGAGTGTTTTTCACCGTCTGTTGTATAGTATGCTATGACAGGAAAAATGTGCGGACGAAAAATGCAGCCCACGCAAAAACGGCTGTCACGGAAAACCCATGACAGCCGTTTTTCATTTTGCTTTCGAAGCTTACTCGACCGGCGTGATCGAAATATCCTTTACAAGGTATTCGACACCGGCTCCTTCGGAGAATTTGCCCCAGATCTCGAAGCAATCATCCGCATTCGCGGTATAATTCTCCGGAACCTTCACGGTTTCCTCCACCGAGATCCAGCCGTCGCCCGACGAACGGTCAGACTTGTTGGCAAACGTATGATCCAAAATGCTCGGATTTTCGGTCGTACCATAGCGGAAGTTACCGCCGATGATGGTATTCGAAAATTCCTTGCCGAGCATATTCTTCAACGGATACAGCTTGTAGGAAACCTTATAGGAGGCTCCGGCAATAAACTGCATTTTTACGTTTAAGTAGGTATATTGCTCTCCCTTCTCGACGCACTCAACCTTGAAAACCTTGGCAGACGCATTGTCCGGATCTTCGGTGGTGGCGATCTTACCGGTCGATTTGCTGGTCACTTCGATGCCCTCCGGCAGCTTTTCCACGTCGGTGATGACAGCCGAGGTCGGCTTGGTCGCCGCAACCTGCTTGATTTCTTCAGGTTTGGGCCTTTCCTTCGGCACATAGCCTTCGAGCTTATACAGGCGAATGTACGCTATTTCATACTTTTCGGCTGCGGCAAACGGGTCAAAACGAATCGTGGTAACATCGCCCGTCCACTTGGAGCAAGTCATAAGATTGAAGGAAACCTCCACGATTTCCCCCTCATTGGTGAATGCCGGGATCTCGTACAGGCTGGAAATACCCTTTGCGGCTTCCCAGTTTGCGCTCTGCTTTGTCACGAAGAAGAACTGCGGCGTATGCTTTTCAAGTCCTTGGCGATAGCGTACACCGATAACACAGACCTGATAGTCATTTGCGTCGAAGGAAACAGAATGATAAACCGACGGGTCGCCGTTGGTACCGGTTGCGGTAAGCGTGCCGTTTTCAATCGTAAGCCCGGTGCTGTTGTGTGCGGCCCACTCCATGGTATCCGAAGCATTGGCGAAAATCCATTGGTTTTTGTCGTCTACCTCGAGAAGCTTCCCGGCAGTCGTGTCAGCCTTGGTGCAGTAAACGTAATCAATATCAACATCGGCCTGGGTTCCGAACGGGTCGAAACGGATGCCGGTAACCGTGCCGGAATACAGGGTGTTGGAGGCCATTTCGAAGACAACCTCAACGGTATCGCCGTCTTTTTTGCCTTCAATGTTATATTTGCCGTTGACGCACTTATCAGCCGTGTAGCTCGTGCTTGCAGCTGTTACGAAGAAGAGCTGCGGACCGCCGGTTCTGACTGCTTCATTAAGCTTAACGCCAACCGTGATTTGGTTGTAATCGGTCGCCTTATAGCCGACGGAATGATAGATAGCCGGGTCGCTGTTGGTGGGCTTTAAGTGTAAGAAGCCGCCCGAAACGGAGGCCGAGCTGTTCTGGAGCGTCCAGTCCTCAAGTTCTCCGTCAATTGCGAAATCCCACTTATTGGGTTCGCGCGAGATCATCATCTGATATTCTTCGTCCGTACCGGCTTGGACAGCGATGGTTGCGCCCTTCATGGTGTACTTCCAGCCGATAAGGTCACATAACTTTTTCATGTGGAATACCGGAAGCCCGTCGCGGAGTTTGAACGTATAGCCGAGAGCTTGTTCCTTGCCGTCGACCGTCACTTTGTCGCTGCCGACCGTGAACACGATGGTCTTTTCATCGACAGTCTTCAAGGTGAGCTTGCCGGCATCACGGTTCCATTCATGATAGAGGCGGAGCGACGAGTAGAAGCCTCTGCCTTCGTCTCTCTGACCGACCACTTCATAATCGCCGTCATCAAGCACCTTGATCTTGAAGGTGAACGAAAGCTTGGCGCCGTTGACCTCGACCGCCGGTATGGTGGATTCGTCCTCAGTCGGGAAGTTCATGAACTCGATGAGAGAGATTTCAAACGAACCGGGCTTGGTCTGCGGATCGATGCGGAAGTCGGTAACGATGCCCGTCCACTTCGAGCAAGAGGTCATGTTGATGTAGTAATCGACAAACTTGTCGGTTTCGGTGATTGCAGCCGTCTTGTACTTGGTGTTATCCATGGACGTTTCTGCTGCCGTTGCAAAGAAGATTTCAAAGCTTGCCTTTTCGCTGTTCTTCATGCGGATATGGAGAATCGGAGCGTCTGCTGCATTGAGTGCTTCAAAGTCCTTCGCGGCAATCGCATAGTCGCTAACCGCGCTTGAACCGGTGATCGCGCCGTTCTTGACTTCATACGAGGAAAGTCCGTGATTTGCTTTCCATTTGCCGGCATCCTCAGCCTTGGACATATCGTAGCTGCGGACAGCAACGAGATCCCTTGCGGAAAGGTTGGAATCATCTTCAGCCGTGTCGGATTTTTCAAATTGGAACCAACGGATGACCGAGCGGTGCGGCGGATAAAGGTGGGTGACGCGGTCGATCTGATCAGCTGTTGCGCGCACGTCAAGTGCCGTGTGGTCGCTCGTGTCGCCGGTGAAGGTCAGACGAATGTTTTCAAGGTAATCAAAGCCGGTGCTCTGCGTCGGCAGGAAATACGTACCTTCGGAATACTCGTTGGTGGTGGAAACGATGAGCGTGTTATCCATCCACGTGCCGGTATTCATTTCGGAAAGCTCTTTCTTGATCTCTTGGCAGACCTTCAAATGGTCTTCCTTGGTGATGATCGGATCGCGCGAATGGTTGCGTCCCACATCGTTGAAGCCGATGGAAACGGTCGGAATGTGATGGCTTCCGGCTGCGTGGGCGCTTTTAAGGTCGGTGCGGTTGCAGTTGATCTGATGCTCGGCGCTGTAACCGTTGGGACCCCAATGGTAACCGTAGGTCGCGTCGTAGCCGAGATCCTTTATACCGGAATAGGTACCCGCGGGGTTTGCGCCCTGCGTCGAAGCAAGAAGGATAAGGCCGTCATAGCCGATCTTCTTAAGCTCCTCGTTCATGAATTCAACAACCTTGCGCGTACCCTCTGCGCCGCCGAAGGCCTTTTCAAAGTTGCTCCGGTTCCAAATCGTGAGAACCGCCTTGTTGTCAAGACGCGCATAACGCGGATCGGAGAAGTAATATTCCATCCAATAGTTCCAGATGTAATCGCGGAACTGTTCGAATGACGTGCAGTCCTGACCGTTGTTTTCCCACATGATGCAGAAATCGACAAGGTCGCTGTACTTGGCCATCATGTAGCCGTCGTGGAGCGCATAATACGAATGGCGCATCTTCTTGATCGGCTCTTTAACATCGGCGCTCGGGCAATACCAGCACGCGTGCATAAAGTCGATGCCGTGTTCGGCAAGCCATTTCAGCTCCCAATCAGCCGTTTCGCGCAAGCCTTCGTCGTAGTAGCCGATGTACGGTTCAAATTCCGGGAAAGAGCTTACTGAATCCCAGCCCTCGCCGGAATGTTGGTCGCGCCACAGCCAGCACACGTTGGTGCCGATGTTGTAATCCTTGCTCTCGGCAACCTGCGGATAGGACGGATAGTCGTCATGGTCGATGATGTTGCAGATCTGAACGTCGTCAAACCACATAACGGCATCGGTCTTAGGCGCAAAGCTTACGGTGATACCGTCAAAGCTCTTGTCGTTTATCTCAATGGTCGCTTTCTTCTTGCCGTTGACATAGATGTCGGCTGTTCCGGCATTCGTGTCAGCCTCGATATGGAGGTTCTGCCATACGTTGGCGCGGAAATCGTTGACCATGTTGTCGCCGACATAAATTTTGCCGTCGCGCGTTTCAAACGTAATGGCCTTTTCGCCGCCGGAGGTAAGAGAAACGGAAGCGCCGTCGGTCTTTTCCGGAAGAAGGATCATGGTCTCAAAGCTGATTTTTCCGGCAATCGGCGTGAACGAACGGGAGGCCGTCGAGGTTTCGCCGGCTTTGGTCTCGCTCTTGACGCTGACGAGGTCATAGCCGCGTTCGGATTCGGTTTTCGTGAGCTTCCAATCGCCGGTGACGTTCCACATGGCAGGCGCGTCGCCCGTGCCTTCGGCGATAAAGTGTTCGCTTAATGCATAGTTCTTCGAAAGACGGGCGTTGTACAGCTTAATATAGCCCTTGCCTTTCTTTTCCGTGCCGAGAACAAGGCGCGAAATATCGCCGTCGCCGATTTTCACGGTACCGCAGTCGGTGTTGTTCAAAACAAGGTGCGCCGTGCGGTTGTCAAGGTCAATATCCATAACCGCCTTGAAGCCGACCGAAACTTCGGTGGGAACATCCACCGTCGTGGCTTTTTCTTCAGCACCGACGAGAACCCATTTGCCGTTCTTGGGCGTGATGGAAACGACCTTGTTTTCGTCTTCGTCCTCAAATGCCACATAGGCCGTGCCGTCATCGGAGAAGGCACCGAAATACAGCTCTAAGTGCAACAGTCCGTCGCGTTCGGTCTTAAACTTGCGGATAAGAGAACCGAAAGCTGTATCTGTCATGTCATTGATATACGAGCGGTATGTACCGGAGGTGTTAAAGAGGTCAACGCGATAGTCATAGTCCCAGCCGTTGGCAAGACCGGTCGGGCCGTTTTCGCTCATCATATCAATGATGTAATACGCGTCGGAAAGCGTGCGGACAGCCGTTTTATCAAAGGATTTCTGCACACGCTTGTCGGCAAGCGCGATACGGACAGCCATGGCTGAAATTTCGCTGCGAAGCAGCTTGGAATCCGGCGCAAACGTGCCGTAATTGTCGTTACCGGTCAGAACGCCGGCGCGGTAGAGCTTGAATCCCTTTTTGCCGTAGGACGAGCCTTCACCGACGTCGGGAAGCGACTCGACCGTGTTGATTGCCGGCAATTCGCCGCATACATCGGCAAGCAATTCTGCCATTTCGGAACGCTTGATGGTGCGTTCATAATCCTCGTAGCGGCCATCCTTGACGGTCTCTTCGCTGCACTCCACGCCGCCGACGGTCACAGCCTTGACGGTGTCACCGACAGCAGACAGAGAAGCGTAGCCGATGGCCAGAGGGTTGGCCTCCACAGCGCTGATGACAGCGCCGG
>URCT01000097.1 GCA_900546385.1 uncultured Eubacteriales bacterium
CCGTAACTTAAATTCACAGGATTGCTTAAAATTTCCTTATCCGAAAAATCTACCTGTAATAAATGCATAAGTTCTTTATCAATAGGAATCTCATACATGTTTTTCATAAAATCTCCATCAACTGTAAAGATTGGATAGGTTAAAAATGCTGCCTCATCCATTTCATCGGTAAGTATGAACCCACCTCGTGAAAAAGATAATTTAACGTTTCCAAACAGTAAATTCAAAAACATACTTTTTCCGGCGCCGTTCACGCCGACAATGCCGATCTTATCGTTTTCGCCGACACCGAGCGAAATTCTGTCCAAAATAATATCCGTTCCGAACGATAAACACAAATCGGAAGCACTGAGTATAATCAATTTTCTGTTCCTTTCTCATTATATGCCGTAAAAGGCGGCACAAGACGATGTTTTTCACGGTTTCGGTACGCCGCCGGTGCTACGCCGAACTCTTTGCCGAACAAGCGGTAAAAATACGACGTGTTGTTGAAGCCGCAGTCAAGCGCGACGGTGAGTATTGGCAGCTCGGTATTCAAAAGCAGCTCTGCCGCACGATGCAGGCGTTTGCGGTTGATATAGTCGTTGAACGCAAGTCCGGTTGTTTTTTTGAATAAACGTCCCAAATACTTTTCGTTGATATAAAAAATGCGTGACAGGCGTTTGAGCGTCAATTCGCTGCAAAAATAGGCATCCACATAATCGGTGACCGCCGCAAGCCCGGACGCTTTCTCGCGCGTCAGAACCGCCGGATCCGCTTTTGCCGCCTCTAAAATAAACGCAGCGATCACTTTTCCCGTTTCGAGGTACGCAGATGCATCCGGCACGTGCTCCAAAAGCGCGCCGCATTCCGGCACATAGCCGCGTGACGGCTTTTCGAACAAACCTCCGACAAAGATGACCGCCAAAACCGTGTCATCGCGCACCACCGGCACAACCGCCTCCCATGCGCCGTGAATGCAATAGGAGCAAAACGGCTCTTTGCCTTCGACCGCTTTTTTGGTCGCAAGACTTTTGCAAGCCATGCATTTTTCAAGCCCGGCCGGCGTGGCCTTCATGCGGTCGCAATAGGGATGCGCATGAATGATGCGTTCACGAGACAAAAACAAGCGGCCGGAAAAAGCCGTTCTGCCGAGCGGAAGAATGCTGATGCGCAGTTTGTTCCCTCGTTCCAAGGCCGCAAGCAGTTTTTCAAGAGTCAATTGTTCCGCTTCCACAAGCATTCACTTCCTGTACTGTCGGTCATGTTTCATGCATTTCCATCGAATTTGTATCGTTTGTATAATATTATATTTCAAAACTGCAAGAAAATCAAGTGTTTCTGTGGTAAAATTCTCCTAAACAAACAAATTCTTTGCTCGACTTACAGAAAGGAATCCATCATGAAAAACACTTACGATATCATCGTTGTCGGCGGCGGACTTACCGGTGTTGCGGCAGCTTGTGCGGCGGCGCGCCGCGGCGCGGATGTGCTGCTTGTCGAAGCCTCCGGCTGTTTAGGCGGTGCTTTGGCACAGAATCTTGTTTATCCGTTTATGAGCAATGCCACCGTTTTTGAAGAAAACGGTGTAAAAAAGCGCGTTTGTCTTTCCCAAGGCTTTTACAAGGAGCTTTGCGACGCTTTAAGACTGACCTTACCCGAAACCGATCTCAACACGCACCGCAACGAAGAGTTTGATATGGAACACATGAAAGTGCTTCTCGACACGCTTTGCGTACAAAGCGGCGTGACGCTTTTGTTCCATGCGACGCTCTGTGCGGTCAAATCCGACGGCAAACAGATACGCAGCATTTCGGTTGCCACCAAAGCCGGCCTTACCGAGCTGTATGCAAACACCTTCATCGATGCCACCGGCGACGGTGATTTGATGGCCTTTGCCGGCTGTGCTTATCAGATTGGCCGCGACGCCGACAACCTCTGCCAGCCGATGACGCTCTGCTTCCGTGTGACCGGTGTCAACGACGACCTCTTTTGGGACGATTTTCCGAAAATCACACCTTTATACCGTGAATTTCAAAAGCAGGGAAAAATCAAGAATATTCGCGAAGATGTGCTCCTGTTCCGCAATCTCGGCAAAGGCATCGTCCATTTCAACTCCACGCGCGTCATCAAGCTAAATCCGGTCGATCCGGTTGATCTTTCGCGTGCCGAAGTCGAAGCGCGCAAGCAGATGATTGAATTGTACAATTTTGTCCATGAAAACTTCGAGAGCTTCAAGGACGCCACTCTCGCCTTCTCCGCCGTATCCATCGGTGTGCGCGAAAGCCGCAAGCTAATCGGTGAATATGTTTTGAACCAAGAGGATCTGGTAAGCTGCCGCCGCTTTGACGACGCGGTCGCCACCGGAAACTACGACATCGACATCCACAACCCGGCAGGCACCGGCACCTCCCACTACTACTTCAAGCCGGGCGAATACTACACCATTCCCTACCGTTCGTTCTTACCAAAGGAATACGACAACCTGCTCGTTTCCGGCCGATGCCTGTCGGCCACGCACGAAGCCCAAGCTTCGGTACGCATTATGCCGATCTGCTGCTGCATGGGCGAAGCGGCCGGTCTTGCCGCTTTTCTTGCCAAAGCAAACGGCGGCAACGTCAAGAACATCGATATTGCCGCACTGCACAAGCTGCTCGACGAAAACGGTGCGAAATACCGTTAAATATACGTGTTGCAAAAGCTCGTTTTTATAAACCCGAACCGTTCCGGTAATATGGAACGGTTCTTTTTTACGCATTTTGAGAAAAATCCGGATTTTTTTCAAAATGCCCTTGACAAATCAAAAATACGTGCTATACTATAGACAAATAAAACAGTTGAGCAGTTGTTCAATTGTTGTTATAACAAATAGAAAGAGGTGAGAATGTGACCGATACGAATAACGCGGCTGTTCCGGGCTGTGAGACAAACGAAGTTCATCCGGATATCTTAAAGCGCGTGCAAAGCACTTTGCCGGAGGATACCGATTTGAACCGACTTGCGGAATTATACAAGGTTTTCGGCGACACGACGCGCATCAAAATTCTTTATGCGCTCTCGCAGACCGAGCTTTGCGTATGCGACCTTGCGGAGTTACTTGGTGTTACGGTTTCCGCCGTATCGCACCAGTTACGGGTTTTGAAGCAGGCACAGCTCGTCAAGTACCGGCGTGAGGGAAAGACCGTATTTTATTCTCTTGCGGACGATCATGTACGCACCATCATTGACCAAGGCAACGAACACATTCACGAATGACGGAAAACCCGTCGCGAAAGGAGTATTTCTCATGGTAAAGGTATTAAAAGTAGAAGATCTCGACTGCGCACACTGCGCTGCAAAAATCGAAGACGCCATCAAAAAGTTAGACGGCGTCAACAGTGCCACCGTCAGCTTTCTTGCGCAGAAGATCACGGTGGATGTGGACGAAGACAAGGCAAATACGGTTTTGAAGGAAATCGTAAAGACTGCCGAAAAAATCGAACCGGACTGCACGGTGGTGATATAAATCATGTTCAAGCACATGACCAAGAAGCAGAAGAAAATGTTAAAGCGCATTCTTCTGGCCGCGCTTTTGACGATTCCCTGCTTATTCATTCCGGACAAAGACGAAACGTTGTTCACGGTGCTTCGTGCGGCAGCCTTTGCCGTTCCGTATGCGGTTGCCGGATACGACATCGTCATCAAGGCGTTCAAAAACATCAAAAACGGGCAGATTTTTGATGAGAACCTGCTCATGGGCGTTGCCACCATCGGTGCTTACGGCCTCGGCGATTTCTTTGAAGCGGTCATGGTCGTGCTGTTATATCAGATCGGTGAGCTGTTCCAAAGCCTTGCCGTGGCAAGCTCGCGCCGCTCGATTTCGGAGCTGATGGACATCCGTCCGGACTATGCCAATCTTGCCGCTTCGGACGGCACCTACAAGCAGGTTGCGCCGGAATCGGTCAAGATCGGCGACACAATCCTCATCAAGAGCGGTGAAAAAATTCCGCTTGACTGCACAATTCTTTCCGGAACAAGCGAGATCGACACCTCCTCGCTTACCGGCGAATCCGTGCCGCGAGCCGTCGGCGTTGGTGACCCGCTCTCCAGCGGCTGTGTCAACATAAGCGGTACGCTTACGGCAAAGGTCGAAAAGGTTTTCGGCGAATCGACGGTTTCAAAAATTCTCGAAATGACCGAAAACAGCGCTTCGCGCAAATCGAAGTCCGAAGCGTTCATCACCAAATTTGCAAGATACTACACGCCGACCGTCTGTGCGCTGGCGCTCTGCATGGCCGTCATTCCGACGCTTGTCATGCACGGCGGTTTCCGCGAACACTTAAAAAGCGCACTCATCTTCTTGGTTGTCTCCTGCCCTTGCGCGCTTGTCATTTCGGTACCGCTTTCCTTCTTCTGCGGTATCGGCTGTGCCTCCAAAAACGGCATTCTCGTCAAAGGCTCGAACTTCATGGAGCAGCTTTCCAAAATCGATACGCTGATTTTTGACAAAACCGGCACGCTCACCGAAGGCAAATTCAAGGTGACCAATGTGGTATGCGAAAGCGGTTTTGACCGTGCGTCGTTACTCCGCTATGCCGCCGGCGCCGAGTTTTATTCTGATCATCCGATCGCGCTTGCCGTTAAAAACGAATGCACGGACATGACGCCCGACCGGATTTCCGACGCTTCGCAGATCATCGGCAAAGGCGTCAAAGCCACCGTAGACGGCAAAGCGGTCTGCATCGGCAATGCCGCTCTCATGACGGATATCGGTCTTACGCCCAAAGCCGACAGCTCACGCATCGAAACCGCCCTGTATGCGGCCGTTGACGGCACCTATGCCGGTGTCATCTATGTTGCCGATACAGTGAAGCCGGACACAGCAGAAGCGCTTGCCGCCTTGAAAAAGCATGGCATCCGCAAAACCGTCATGCTGACCGGCGACAAGAAAAATGTCGGTGAAGCCATCGGAAGTTCCCTCGGCATCGACGAAATCCACTGTGAGCTTCTGCCGGCCGACAAAGTCACGCTTGCCGAAAAGGTGATTGACGAACACAAGGAAAAACAGCCGAACACCTTGGTAGGCTATGTTGGCGACGGCATCAATGACGCGCCGGTTCTGTCCCGTGCCGATGTCGGTATCGCCATGGGCGGTATGGGCAGTGACGCTGCCATTGAAGCGGCCGATGTGGTGTTGATGGATGACAAACCGTCCAAGCTGCCGCTTGCCATAAAAATTGCCCGCAAAACCATGCGCATCGTTCATCAGAACATCGTGTTTGCGCTGACGGTAAAAATCGGGATCATGGTGCTTACGGCACTGCAGTTTGAGTTTGCCCAAAGTATGTGGCTTGCCATCTTCGCCGATGTCGGCGTGGCAATGCTCGCCATTCTGAATGCGCTTCGCACGTTCAGAATACATGAATAAGATAGTTTCCGATAACCATATAAAGAGAGGAAAACCGCGTTTGGTTTTCCTCTCTTTGTATTAAGCATTCAGTGTCCGCTCTTCGATTTCCTTCGGCGTAAAGCCGCGGTATATCGGAAGCCGCGTGTTTTCATAAACATCGTCCAAAAGCGGTATCAGTTCTTGGATTTGCCTTTGCTTCAAGTGTTTATTTCTTATTTTGAAATTATCCAGGATCTCGTCGATGATCGCGTCGATATCCTCCGTTACATCCAAAATCATCACTATATCGCAATCGCACACTTCATCCCAGGCATCCTCCGGTGCTATATGAAACGTCTTTTGGAAAAATTTCTGAAGCTCCAACGCCTGTTTTGTCTTTTCAACAACTTTGCCCAAGCGGTTGTTTTGAAGCAGCTTTTCCTTGACCGGAATATACAAAGGTAATTCCTTCTGTATTTCCGAAATGTCATAGTACATTTCATCCTCTTCGTCCATAAACAGAAAATCTGCCACGACTTTCCAATCCATTTCGGAACGGCAAATTTCTTCTTCATACAGCTCGTCCGGTGCAAGGATAAAATAGCACTTGGATTCACCATGGCGAGCCGCCGATGCAAACTGTATAAATTGCTTTTCGGAGACGATATCGCCGTTTTGCCGCTTAAAAATCATAAAAGCGTCTTTCAAAGACAAAATTTCGTAAAAAGAAGCAAACGCATCAAAATAGCGCGACACCAAATCCAAGTCCGGTGCGGACAAACCGATTTTCTGATACATGGAATCTAATGTTTGTGCGTCGTATTCGGTCGGAAAGCTTTTCATCTTCAAACCTCTCTAAACTGTTGTTTTTCCGGAAAGTATATTTTTATAATCCTCAAGATTCTTGCGTAACAGCGTCGGTGTATCCAGTCCGTACGGACATTTTTTCTTGCAGGCGCCGCAGTTTTTGCAATCCTCGATTTTGAACATCTTGGCTTGACTTTCCGGCGTGAGCCATCCCGCCGACGGACTGCGTCGAATCATCTGCGACATGCGCGCGCAATTGTTGATCTCGATCCCTGCCGGACACGGCATACAATAGCCGCAGCCGCGGCAGAAATCCCCGGCAAGCTCTTTCTTCTCACGCTCGATCAATGCGGTCATAGCAGCGTCCATTTCCGGCGGCTCTTTGGCATATGCGATAAATTCGGTCTAGCTAACGTTTCGTGGCTTACGGAAACGGCAGCTTGGATGTATGTTGCGGTTACGCAGTATATGCTCGGAGTAAGGGCGGAATGGGACGGACTTACAGTTGACCCGTGCTTAACGGAGAAAATGCTCCCCGCAAAGGTTACGAGAGTGTTCAGAAGCGTAACATATAACATCACAATAACAAAATAATGAATTTTTTTAGCGGCAGCAATCGGGTATATCGATTCAGTTTATGAAATATTCCTTTTGCACCTTATCGAAAGTTTTACCACCAAAGCGAGAGGCATAGAATAAAATTTCTTTTTTTATCTTTTCATCGTTGTCATTTTCATAAAAAATATCATACGTATTTTTTACCGAAAGCGTTCCGTCCGTAATAACGTTTTTATAAAGAACAAACGAATATCTTACTGTAATTTTTTCTTCTTTTTGCAGATGAATTTTTACCGCCGCATTGTATGTCGGGTCGATTTCACAGCTTCCGTTAAGATATGATTGGAAATTACCGTATCCGTATGAAACAAAAACGTTGTTTATAAATTCGCTCGGCAATATAATGTGCGGATGATTGCATAAAACACATTGAGCGCCTGCCGATACGGCTCTTTGGGCAATAAGCTTTGAAAATTCATCAGGCTCGGTATTGTACTGTCCGCCCGTATGAAGGAGCATTATAACAAAATCCGATTTTTCCCTTGCCTTTTTTATCAGCGACTCCATGCTGTGAAGATATGTTTTTTCGTTTTCCCGTTCTTCACGGTAAATTTCTTTTACATTTTTTTCAATTGTATCCAAATCCTGCAACAGGTCAATTGCATATTCGGTTGTTTCTTCGGGTTCAAGCATATTCACCATATATTTTTCATCGTTTTTTAAGAAATTATGGTGTGCAAACGCATTTGTCCCATATGTGAAATTTAAAAACGAGACATTTATACCGTTTATATTTTTTACATAAATATCGTCGGCTTTGCTTTTTTCATCCGTGATGCCTATGAATTCCAAATTTTCTTTTTTGCAGGCTGAAATTGTGCCTAAAATTCCGTTTGTTCCTCTGTCCATTACGTGATTGTTTGCAAACGTTAAAAGGTCAAAGCCTGATTTTTTCAAAGCTTCAAGCGCAGCTGCGGGAGTATTGAAGCAATATCTTTCATGCGTGGGTACATCGGAAGCCGAAAATACAGTTTCGGGATTTCCTATGAGAAAATCGGTATCCAAAAGCGTTGGCAATGCATCCAAAAACGGCTTGCGGTAGCCTGTCATACCCTCTTTATCACATTCGTGCATTAACGGCTCATGCCACAAAATATCGCCCGCAACAGTTATTCTGCAAGTTTTTTCTTCGAATTTATTCAGCGCACGCGCAAAGTTATGTCCGAGCATGAGCGCGTTTTTTTCGTTAAAAACAGAGCTTTCCGTTCCGAAATAACAGGTTTCAAGCGTAAAGGAAACGACTGAATCCGTCATTTCTCCCATATACGAACCGAAGCATGTGCTGCCGGAATTATTCCATTTTATATCGGGGAGCATATTGTTTTTCACAAAATATTTGAGTGTATTTTTTTCGTTTTCTTTTTCAAAAATTGCAGAAAATTTTGTAATATCCTTTATTTGGCGGTAATTTTTCATTGGAATGAAAACCGTATCGTTTTCATTGTATCTGTGCCACGGCGAGTGGAAATCAAAAGCATACTTTATTTTATGCGTATCGGCAAAATCACGTATGAATTTAACCGTATTGTAAATCGGCGGTACGTTTTTGTCATAGTCTCTGTTATGGTCATGCGGAATGCGGTTTTTCCCCTGATCACCGTTTACAACACCGTCGTAATCGACAAAAGGCACACACATAACGCTTAAATTATTGGGCAGACTTTTTATGAGTTCCTCCAAAACTCCCTCCAAAACATAATTTCCCGTTGATTCACAGGCATGATGACGCGCAGTCAAAAGAATATATTCATCTCCCGTACCAAATGTAACATACGGTATATCATCGCCGTTTTTTGCTTTCGCGATTGTTTGCGGCTTTAAATTATGCTTTTTGGCAAAATCCGCGAATCTTTTCGGGTGATAAAGCATATTATGCGCAAAATATACACACGCTTCATCTTCGGAAAATGTATAAGTGAAACAGCGGTCGCTGTCTCGTTTGTTAAGCCACTGCCAATTTTCGAGGTCATGGCTTACAGCGGGGCCGAACGGTCCCAAATAGTCGTCTCCTATATCGAATTTCACGGTTTTTCCCTGTGCTCCTTTAACACAAAATGCCCAGTAAAACCATTCGTCGGAGGTATCCCGAAGCTCCCTTTGAAGCTTCACCTCATTGTTAGTTGCGGATATTACTTCAATATTTCCGCCCGTAAAATCTTTCGTAATTTCAAACATAAGTATTCTCCCATGTATTTTTGTATTTCTTTAACATAAATATTTCTCGGCAAAATGCCGTTTTTTTTGCGGAAATTGCCGCCGCAGCGCCTGCGGCAATGTCGCCGTCTCCCGATTGTGGACAGAAGGACGGATTATGAAATTGATAGATATCCACATAATCGGTTTTTAAGTTGGCAAGACTGGTTTCCAAATCCTTCCAAAACTTTTCAACCGTCGTTGCCATGGTTTTGGTGGCAATAAAAATATGCTCTCGGACATCGGCAAGAGCCTCTCCGTTTTTTTCTTCGCTGTCCGAATAGGCACGCGCCGTGTCGAAAAAGGTAAAGCCCTCTGCATACGCCATGCGTAACAACTTCACGGCCTACGGCATTTCCACGCGCTGGACGGGCAATGCTCCAAAAGCGTTTTTCGGTGTAACGATTCCGGTGGTTCCGAGTTTTACGTTTTTCATACAATCACTCATTGCAAAATTACTATGTATATTATAAAAAGCAAATCGACTTTTGTCAAGCCTTGTCATTTTTTAAATTTAATGTATGCTTTATATGCGCAACGGAAAAACTGTAAGAAGAAGCGAAGCGGATGGAACGTTTTGAACTGTTTTGGTTTATTTTGAAAGTTTTTTTTAGAAAACCTCTTGACAAAACCCGAAAATCGTGCTATCATAAGTACGTAAAAGTTCAAAACATTTCAAATCATTCCATTTTATTTCAGACGAGGTGCTGCCATGTTAACTGAGGAACGCTACGAAAAGATCATCCGCTATTTGGAACAACACCGGACAGCCACAATTTCCGCCCTATCCCGCGAGCTTGGTATTTCGGAATCCACAG
>URCT01000098.1 GCA_900546385.1 uncultured Eubacteriales bacterium
CAAGAACCCGATCATCTTCCATTGCGGTGTTGCGCGGAAGATGATCGGGTTCTTGCAGCGCCAGCAGTGCGGATATTGGTGAGAAATTTCTTCAAACGCAAACAGCGCGCCGGTTTCCTGCAAATCCTTGAAAATGGCGTCATTGGATTCATCGTATTTCAGACCGGCAAACTTTCCGGCCTTTTCGGTCTGGTAGCCCTTATCGTCCACAGCCACCAAAATCTCGAGCTTGTATCTTACGCCGGTGAAATAGTCGTCGACGCCGTAGCCGGGCGCGGTGTGGACGCAGCCTGTACCGCTGTCCATGGTGACATAGTCGGCGTTCACGACCACGCTGTCGCGGTCGATGAACGGATGGTATGCCGTCATATATTCAAAATCGCCGCCGGCAAAGGTTTTCACGATTTCATACGAATCGATGCCGCCCTCGTGCATGGTCTTTTCGGCAAGTGCTTCGGCGGTGATATAATACTCGCCGTTTGATGCCTTGATGAGCGCATAGCTTTCGCGCGGATGAACGGCAATGGCGACGTTGCCCGGAAGCGTCCAGGTCGTGGTCGTCCAGATGATGAAATAGGTCTTGTCGAGGTCGCAAAGTCCCGCAAGCAAGCCCTTATCGTCGTGAACCTTGAACTTGACGTAGATCGACTTACAGGTATCCTCGGCATATTCGATCTCCGCTTCGGCAAGTGCCGTTTCGTCGGACGGGCACCAATAAACCGGCTTCAAGCCCTTATAAATATAGCCTTTTTTATACATTTCGCCGAAGACCTTGACTTCTTCCGC
The DNA here is from genome assembly GCA_900546385.1 of uncultured Eubacteriales bacterium. GTDB lineage: Bacteria > Bacillota > Clostridia > Oscillospirales > CAG-382 > UMGS882. The sequence goes on from URCT01000098.1 coordinate 787, forward strand.
TTCGAACGAAGGATTCATGGTCAAATACGGATGATCCCAATCGCCGAGCACGCCGAGACGCTTAAAGGAGGTCATCTGAATGCCGACAAATTTCTGTGCAAACAGGTGGCAGGCACTGCGGAATTCGGAAATGCTCATCTTTTTGCGGTCAAGCTTGTTCTGCTTGATGATGGCGCTTTCGATCGGCATACCGTGGTTATCCCAACCCGGAATATACGGCGTGTAGTATCCGGACATGGACTTGGATTTGTTGATAAAGTCCTTTAAGACCTTATTCATGGCCGTACCCATGTGGATATTGCCGTTGGAAAAAGGAGGGCCGTCATGCAGTACAAAGCTGTCATGACCTTCGTTTTTCTTTAGCATTTCGCCGTAAATATTCTCTTTTTCCCACTTTTCTTGGGTCACCGGCTCACGCGTCGGAAGATTGGCGCGCATGGAAAAATCCGTTTTCGGCAGATTTAATGTTTTTGCATAGTCTTTCGGCATAGTAGAATTTGCTCCTTACAATTACTGGTTGCGGCAAAAACAAGCGCCGCACAATTCTTTATTTTTTCGCGCAAATATCGTTAGAGCCAAAACCCTAACGATATTAAGCATCGAATATTACTCGTTTGCGGAATCCGGCTTTGCGGCCGAAGCCTCCGTTTGATCGGACGATTCCTTCTTGTCTTGACTGCCCGGCTTGTCCGCTTTATCGTTTCGTGTCGGCGGAAGCTCGATGTCGCCTGCGCCGGTGTTGTATTTGCGGCTGGCAAGGTCGAGGGCACTGTCAATCAGCTCCTCGTCGGTTGCGGTGGAAATGCTCTCGTTTTCGGGATCCTCGTCCGGCAAAATCCGGTCAATGGCCGCCACGTGTTCGCGGTAGGCGTTGAACAAGGATTCCTTGAACTCCACGACGAGCTTTTCGGTTTTGGCAAGCTTATCGCGTTCGGCGGTCACGTGCTCACGGTAGGTGGCAAGGATCTTGTCACAGCTGACGTTGACGGATTCCTCGATTGCCGCTTTTTTCTCGGTTGCCTCGGCAAGCATAGCCGCCGCCTTTTCCTTGGCGTCGCTCACAAGGGCATCCGCCATTTTGTGTGCCTCAAGCACCATGGTGGAAAACGTGTTTTCGTCGCTTTTGGCTTCTTCCAATTTGACGAGTGCGGTTTTGTATTTTTTTTCGAGTTCGGCATATTCGCGTGCGGCTTCGGCATATTTGGAGAGCAGATAGGAAACGTACTCATCCACCTCAGCGGCATTGTAGCCTTTGAAGCCTTTGGAAAACTCTTTCTTCTTTAACTCTGCCGGTAATACCATCGTTTTGCGTTCCTTTCTGTTTGCCATACGCTTTACGCGTACTTTCTTACAAATATTTTCTTACAATGACACGAAAGCGATCCTTTTGCGTTTTTCCCAAAAACGAATCGATCAAAAACCGTCCATAACCTTTCACCGACACAATATCGCCTTCGGCAAACGGGCGGTCGATCGCCGTGCATTCGGCATGATTGAGACTGACGCGTCCGGAGGAAACCAATTTCTTTGCCTGTTCACGGGAAAGATTCAGTGCACCGGAAAGCAGTGCATCCAACCGCAAGGACGCAAGCGTCACCGACAAATCGGCAAACCGTTCGGCCTTTTCGGGAAGGTTCTCCGCCGCAAGCGGTCTTACGCGCACCTTATCCCGTCCGACACCCGTCAGCGTGTCGCACAAGAACGGCACCACCGTCTGCAAAACGGCAAGATAGGCAGTTTTCCCGTCGTCGTCGATATAGATATCCCCCATCGTTTCGCGCCGCAAGCCGGTCGCCATGAGCGCGCCGAGTACGTCTCTGTGGTCAAAGCGTGTAAACCCGGAACCGGCAATCTGCAAAAAGGCAATGCCCGATTCGGCCTCATACAGCCGATACCGTTCATCCGCACGGTTTTCGGCTTCCGGCGGCAGATAGATATCCGACGGAAAGAAACCGAGCACTGCGCGTTCGGCCGTGGAAAAACCGCCAAACGCTAACGGAAACAAATCGGGATAATCCGAAGCAATCCGCTTTGCCGCGGCTTGTTCTTGCGCCGTAAGAAACGGCGTATAGCACGGTGAGTAGGTGCGGCACGCACGCGTGCATAAATCCTCCATACGTGCCGTAAAAGCTTTGTCTGTGTTAATTTCGCTCATTTTTCTTTATTTTGCTTGCGGAACAATCTTTCCGATTTCTAAAACAGATTCAGCACAATCGATAAAAGGATCATCACCACAAGGAACGACAAGTCGATCGGCAAAGCCGACGACACGCCCAAGCGGTCGAACAAATCCCGTATCGGTGCCAAAACCGGCTCGGTAACCGAAAAGACAAAATCCGTAAAAGCGTTATCGATATCCGGCAGCCACGACAGCACGGCACTTATAATAAACAACAGATACCATGCCGACAGAATCAGCCTGACCGACGCGATAAGCAGATAGAGAATGCCTTGCATCGCGGTTTATTCGTACATCTTTTCCTCAGGCTCTGCCGGTGCTGCCGCCGTATCCATCGATTCAACCTCAACGTTGCGCGGCGTTACGGCAAAGGTATTATCGGCAACTTTCTGTACGTCGCCGCCCAATGCATAGGCAACGCCCGAAAGGAAGTCGATCAAGCGCTTTGCGGTTTCCTTGTTGGTGTTTTCCAAGTTTAACAAAACCGTTTTGTTTGCCAAAAGCAGGTCGGCGATCTGGGTAACGGCATCGAACTTGGTCGGCGTGACCACTTTCATTTCAATCGAGGACGAGGAAGCGCGGGAAGCGAGCTGCACACCGTTCGAAGCCGGTGCCGGATATCCTCCGGGAGTGGGCTTGTTATCGCGCGGACGTACATCATCACGAACCGGTGCTTCCTCCGGCTCGGTGTAGTCCTCATCGGTGTATTCATCCACATCGTATTCGTTGGGGAACAATTTCTTTGTCCAATCTTTGAGTCCCATAAGTAAAACCTCCAAAATATGTTAAAATTCGCTGTTTAAGTTGTTATCGTGTATGAGTTTTCGCCAAAAGCTGCCAAATGCGCCTATCTTTCGCCGAAAATCGCTCTGCCCGGCCGCACAATGGTCGCGCCGCAGCGCACAGCTTCTTCATAATCGTCCGACATTCCGCATGATAGCTCATACATATCTATATTATCTAACTTTTTCTCGGATATGTCAAGAAACAAATGCAAGATTTTATGAAAAAATTCTGTGTTTTTGTAAATTTTTTCTGAACTGCCTTCGGGCAAGGTTATTCCGTCCGCTAAAGCAAGCTTCGGCGGAATGGTCATCAGCCCTTTGACGCGGACATTTTTAAGCCTAGAAATGCCTTCGAGCAGTGCGTACACCTCGTCATAGCCGACGCCGCCCTTGCTGGCTTCGCCGGCCGCATTGACTTCGAGAAGAATGTTCATGCAAAGGCCGTGCTTGGCCGCCTGCTTATCGATTTCCTCTGCCAAATGCAGGGAATCCACCGAATGAATGAGCTTTACCTTATCGATGATATACTTCACCTTGTTGGTCTGCAGCCGGCCGATGAAATGCAGCTCGGCATTGGCGAGGTCGTATCGGTCGTATTTTTCAAGCAGCTCTTGCACACGGTTTTCGCCGATATACCGCACGCCCTTGGAAATAGCAAAATTGATGGTATCGACATCGACCGTTTTGGTGGCGGCAAGCAGCTTCACGCTTTGCGGATCCCGTCCGGCCTCCCTCGCCGCCCGTTCGATGTTATGGCGGATGGTTTGCAGATTTTGTGCAATGATTTCGTGTGAATATTTTTCAGCCATGGAATATCACTCTCTTAAATGGTTTCGAATTATACAAGAATTTTTCCGTCGAACAAGTCTTTGCCGCCGACAATCACGTTGTCATACAGTGAAAGATATTTGTAGGCCGGGCGATCGGCGATTCCGACCTCTTCGGTAGCGGCATCCGCTTCGTCCGGAACAGGCTTTTCGGGTGCGACGATATAGGAATCTTCATCTTCAAACAGAATTTCGATCAAGCGGAAGCGAACGATATCGCCGTCCAAAATATACACGCCCTTTTGTCCGTCAACAATGCGAACCGCTTTTTTGGAAACGGCAAGGCCGGTATAGCTCTGCCCGATGATATCCGCTTCTTGGGTGCGCAGATACGGAAAGCTCTCCGGCGCGGTATTGCCGCGGAACACAAGTAACGCCGTATCGTCGGAGGTCACGGAAACTGCATTCACAAGCTTCATGGTCACCGTTTCTTCCGAAAATGACGGGAACCGGAGCTTATAATACGAGCCGACCGTAAAGCCGGCCGCGCTGTACTTATCCGCTTCGCAGACAAGGTGCCAGACAAAATCGGTCACGATTTTCCCGGCTGTATGCGAAGAAAGCGACGTTTCCGCTTCATGAGACGTCAGTTCACGGAAGGAATCGAGCGTAAGACCGTTTAATTTATCCGGCGTGAAAATCGTTTCGTAGCCATCCACGTCGCCGTAATAATAGCCGGAGGATGCCGCATAAAGGCTTTTGGAAACCGAGCTGATGCGGCTTTGCAGGGCACTTCGTTCGCTCTGCAAGGACGCGATTTCGCTGTGATAGCCGTTGTTCATATTGGTGATCAACGTCTTTTTGTTCATGTTGACAAGCAGACTTTTTTCGATTGTCAGCACATCGGAAAGGTCTCCGGCGGAGACCATCGAAAACAGCGTGTCGAAATCCTTATCGATGGCTTGATCGGTTTTGGTGATATCCGTCACATACAAATCGGTATCGACGACGCTTTTGGAAAGAATGTCGATTTTGCGGTCAATGGCATTGATCTGCTCTTGCAGTCCGGCAGACGAGCTGTCTGAATAGACGTTGGCAAAGATCTGCCCTTTCGACACGCGTTCGCCGTCCTTGACAAGCGTCACGGTCACGCCGCCGGTACTTTTTTCCACCAACTGCTCACTGCGGAAAATATAGCCGGTTGTTTTGCAGGTATCGTACACCGAAACAAGCAGTGCGGTTTCGGTCGTAATCGTCTGCGTAAAGGTCGGCAGAATCTGAAAGAACGCATAAACCACCAAAAACACCATCAAAAGTAACAGTGCCACATTTTTGACAGCCGTCTTGGGATCACAGAAAAAATCGGCAAGCTTTTTGTTCACGTTTTTTCGCCCCTTTCCGACCGGCAAAAGCCTTTTTCGCGGCAATAGGCAGCCACGGCGCTTTGAAGCTCCTCTGCCGTCATGGTATCCACCGCAAAAAAGTGTATCTGCGGATTGCGCGCAAACCACGTCATCTGCCGCTTGGCATAATGCCGGGAATTGATCTTCAGGCGTTCGACGCAGGTTTCGAGTGTCGCTTGTCCGTCAAAATACGGATAAAACTCCTTATAGCCGATGGCCTGTCCGGCCGTCGGTGTTTCCCGAAGCCCGGCACGGATGAGCCGTTCGGTCTCCGCAAGAAGTCCGGCGTCGAGCATGGCGTCCACGCGCTTATCGATGCGCTCATACAGTTTGCTTCGGTCGGCAAAGGTTAAGCCGACATACACCGCTTTGCGCGGCTTTGCCGCCTCCTTGGCTTTATTCTGCCATACCGACATGGGTTCGCCTGTCGAAAGGCAGATTTCCAAAGCGCGCACCACGCGTTTGACATTCTGTGCGGCCACCGTTGCGGCGCACGCCGGGTCAAGTGCGGCAAGCCGTGCGTGCAGAGCTTGCGCGCCGTTTTGCTCGGCGAAAGCGAAAAGCTCTTCGCGAAGTCCCGGCTTGATGTCACAATCGTCAAACGGAAGCCCGGAAACGAACGAATCGATATACAAGCCGGTGCCGCCGCAGAAAATCGGCGTTTTGCCGCGTTGCCGCAGATCTGTCACACACGCTTCGGCCGCACGGACATACTCCGACACGCTGAAGCTTTCGTGGATATCCAAAATATCTAACAGATGATGTGCAATGCCTTCTGTTTCTCCGGCAGTCGCTTTTGCCGTGCCGATATCCATGCCGCGGTAGAGCTGCATGGAATCGCAGGAGATGACTTCGCCGTCAAAAAGCTGTGCCAAATGCACGGCAAGTGCCGATTTGCCCGAAGCGGTCGGACCGACCACACAAAGAAACGGCTTGTTTTCGCAAGGCACATTGGTCATACGGCATCTCCTTTTTGCGGCTGAGAACGAAAACAGCATCCGCCTCCGCCGTATGTCGGCGTGCGGATGCTGAAAATCTTAAAATGAAAACTTAGAAACCGATGTTAAAACGGTTGCTGCGTTTGCCGAAAACCTGCGGAATATCAATTTCGTCATCCGGTTGTTCTTTCGTCACGGTTTCTGCGGCAGCTTCCTCTTTCTTGGCAGGCTCGCCGTCAAGAACCGGCTTGGAAATCACCTTGGAGGAGCTCTTATTGTCGCCGGCGTCAAAACCGGTTGCGATAACCGTTACGCGCATTTCGTCTTCGAGTTCGGGATCGAACGCAACGCCCCAAATGACGTTTGCATCGGGATGTGCTTCCTGTCCGACAAGGCTTGCGGCATATTCGACTTCATCAAGGCCGATATCCGGCGAAGAGGTGAAGTTGATGATGATGCCCTTGCAGCCGGTGATGGAGGTCTCAAGCAGCGGGCTGGAGATAGCGGACTTTGCGGCAACCTCTGCCTTGTCCTTGCCCTGTGCCGTACCGACGCCCATATGGGCAAGACCGGCATTCTGCATGGTGGTGACCACATCGTTGAAGTCGAGGTTCATGAAGGAAGGAACATTGATAAGATCGGTGATGCTCTGAACGCCGCGGCGCAGAACGTCGTCCGCAACCTGGAAGGCGTTGGCAAGCGTAAGTCTGCCGGTTTCGGAAACGCACTTTAAGCGTTCGTTCGGGATAATGATGATGGAATCGACGTGCTGCTTGAGGTTGGAAATACCGGCTTCGGCCTGTTCCATCTTCTTTTTGCCTTCAAAAGCAAAGGGCTTGGTCACAACGCCGATGGTAAGTACGCCCATATCCTTGGCAAGCTTTGCGATAACGGGCGCTGCGCCCGTACCGGTGCCGCCGCCCATACCGGCAGTGATGAACACCATATCGGTGCCGTCCAAAACCTTTTTGATATCATCCAAATTTTCCTCAGCCGCATTTTTGCCGACATCGGGATTGGCACCGGCACCGCGCCCCTTGGTAAGCTTTTCGCCGATGAGAATTTTGCCCGGTGCCGCACAACGGTGAAGCGCCTGCTTATCGGTATTGACGGCGACAAAATCCACGCCCTTAACGTCCTCGCTCACCATGCGGTTAACCGCGTTATTGCCGGCTCCGCCGACGCCGATCACCTTAATTTTCGCGCCGGAATCCAAGCTTGCATCATAATCGAAATTCATTGAAACTTCCTCCTGTTTATCGTCTGATATGTATTTGCAAATCCATAGTAAAGAATGATAAAGTTATCTATACATCTTATATAATAAACTTTTTTGCGCATTTTTGCAAGGGCTTTTGACAAAATCCGCGCGTCTTAACACTTTTTTTACAATTTTGCGGACTTTAATACGGTTTGAACATTCCCTCCCGGTAGTTCTCATCCGACACATCGATGATGCCGGTTGCCTTATCGGAAAGCTTATCGGCAATCGATTTCATAAACCGCACCTTGACCGAAAGGTTGTCCGCACCGCCGAGCTTGACGGTAAAACGCTTGCGGTACGTGAAGGTGAGATCGAATTTATCGGAAATATCGAGGTCATCCGCATCGGCAAGGCAGTTTTCCTCTTTGAGAACCGCGTACAGGTCTTTTAAGATTTCATCACAGCCGCTGTCGGCGGTGATAAAATTTCCCGCCACACACGACGTAACGCCGCCGATGAGGACGCGCTTCAGAAAGCCGTTTTCCACCGCCGACGCATCCGCGCTCACCGAAAGCACGCGCAAGCCCTCGGACAGCACATAGCTGCTGCCGCCGACGGATATATACATGACCGGTTCGGACGGCTTTACCTCAAGCACAATGCCGTCCGGCAGCGCATACCGCACGCGAACCGCGTCAAATTCCGACAGCTTGAAGCGTGCCGTCTTTTCAGCCTCTGCCCGGTTGAAGCCGAACAGATGCATTCCCTTTTCGATGCCGAGCTCTTTTGCCATCGTTTCGGCCTGTTCGGGCGTATAGTCCGCTTCGCCGTCACATTTTACGGCAAAGCTTTTGATGACAAAGCATTTGTCAAACGCCACATAGCCGAGTATCAAAACAAGAGCAGCGGCAACAAGCACCGAATACAGCCGGTTTTTCGCCTTATTTCGCCGGTGACGGCGTTTGGCAGCCCGGACGGATACGTTTTTTTGCGTCACGCGTTTGACATCCGTATTGCTGCGATTCTCCATTTCCATAGACTACATCTCCGCAGAAACCGCATTCTTACTTGCGTTTTTCTTCCCGTTTTTCCTCGACCGCATCGCAAACCAATTCATAAATACGGTCAAGTGTTCCGAAAACGGCAAAACGGCGGATATTCTGTTCGGTCACGGCGCGGTACGCCGGATTTTCGGCAAAGCCGCGCACCTTTTCGACAAGCAGCGCACCGGTTAAATCCTTTTCTTCGATCAAAACCGCCGCGTCGCCGTCGGCAAGCACCTTGGCATTTTTGTATTGATGGTTATTGGTAACGTTTGGCGACGGAATGATGACCGCCGCCTTGCCCATACAGGCAATTTCGGCAAGCGTCATCGCACTGTCTTCGATCAGGCCGAAACGCTGCGCACCTGGCGAAACGTATTGCACCGTAGCGAGCGCGTCGGTGACGATCAGCGCCTCCGGCATGACGGCAATCAGCTGGCGTTCCGTCTGTTGCACGGGCAC
>URCT01000099.1 GCA_900546385.1 uncultured Eubacteriales bacterium
CGGCTGCGCAAACGTTTTCAAACCAAAAAAGCGCTTGCACAGCCAGTAATATGAATGCACGGTTTAATGGTAGATACTAATGGCCTCTACATCATCCAACATATCCTTCTCAAACAGCGTATTGATGCGTTTGACAGCGTCCTTGTCAAGCTCTATACCACTTTTCTGTGCAAGTTCAATCATTATCCGTCCAAAGTTGTTTACTGTCTTTTCCCACTTTTCATCTTCGTCATCGTAATCGCTGTATTCTTCTTGTTCCAAATCGGAGACCGAGCAAAAATAGAACCATTCATTATCGTCATCATCCCAAGTAAATAGCCAGTAACTGCCGACACTTGCCCCATAGCTGTTTGCTCCGCTGAGATAAAGCGCAATATAGTCATATGGCTCTCCTTTATCATTTGTGCCCTCATAATAGTACACCTCACGCAATTTGAAGGAGGACGGGTCTTTCAGATTATCCACGGCGAACGCACTGCATTCTGCAGCAACGCTCTCGCCCTTCACGGCCGGCTTTTCCTCTTCGCTTGCCTTTTCATAAGCCTTGGCATAGTCTCCGCGCGCACATAAGGTCGCCACCGATGCAAATGTATCCGAGGATACAAGCACGAGGGTCGCCAAAGCCGCGATAAGCACCACAACCACCGCGACGATCACCAAAGGCAACGCTTTGGATTTCCGTTTGGGAATACCCGGCGCGCCATACGGCATAGCCGTCGGATTCATGGGATTTGCCGGGTTCATCGGATTCATGGGATTGCCTGTGTTGAACGAACCTGCCGGATCTGCCGCACCAAGCATCTGTCCGCAGCCGGGGCAGAATTTTTGACCTTCTTGCAGCAGCGTGCCGCAGTTCGGGCAAGTCGGCGCAGTCGCGTCGGCCGAAGCCTCACCGACCGGCGCCGGATCGGTTTTGGGCGCACCGCAATTGGGACAAGCTGTCTGCCCCGGTAGCCACGGAGCGCCGCAATTGCGGCAAATATCGTTTGAAGTGCCGGTTTCGGGTATTTGCGCTTCACTTGTGTCTTGCTCTTGCGTGGTTACGGGAATTTCGCTGCCTTGCGTGTTTTCGGAAGCTCCGCTTTGTGTGTTTTCAGAAGCTGCGCCTTCAAGCGTTCCGCCGCTCTGCACGGCAGCGGACATTCCGTCCGTTTGCGTCACGCTTTCGGACGCTTCGCCGCCCTGCGCAAGCAATTCGTCTGTTTTGTTCTCTTCCATCAAAGTTCCTCCTTTATGTAACCGTTTAACCGGTTAACGTTTTATGTGTATTATCAATATACCACATAAAGCGCGATTTGTCAACACTTTTACACAAATCGAAAGCAAAACAGAGCGTTTTTGACAAATTCAAACACTTTTCAAGCAAACATAAAGCTGCCGGCTTCACTTATGAAAAGCAAAACCGACAGCTTTTATCGTAAATTTTTATTCAAACATAGCGTCCGAATCCAACACGGCATCGTCATACGCCGGTGCTGTGGCCGAGGTCAAAAGATTATCTGCAGAAACCGCAACAAATTCCATTTCGGGAGACAGATACTGTTTCATGTACGCAACCTCCTTTTATTCGGTGACAGTTTGACCGGCTTCGGCAAGGATCTTTTCGATATACGCCTCATTGGCGGTATACGCTTCCCCACCAGCCGCTTTGATAGCTTCAGCAACGTCTTTGACGCTCTTGAGGGAAAGGTCGCCATAATAGTAAATCGAGCCGATACGGACATACGAACGAGCCGCAAGCGGCACAGCATACCGATTGGCATACGTCACACCGTTCGCGCTGTAGCTGCCGTCAAGGTTGGTCACAACGCCGGTAAAGTATACGCCGTCCTCTTCATAGGTGCCAAACGGTGTTTTGCCGTCCGGTGCGGCAATCAGCTTGTTGAGCGAACCGTCCTTCCTATAGTTTCTTGCTCCGACAAGCGTAAGACCGCCCTTCGTTTCGGCCACATACGCACCGCCGTCTTTTTCGGCTTTGATTTCCGCAATCTTCACTTCATCGACCGCGTCGAGTGCCTTTTCTTCTAACAAATCGCCGCGCGCCACGATAAAGCCGCATTCATCAGCAATGTTTAACAGCGCATTGCCCATAAAGCCGCCGAAACGAATGCCGGACGGCACGCCCGTGCGGATGGAGTTGCTGTCAGAGGTGGTTACGGAAACGCTTGCTTCGGGTTTGTAGTAAACCGCAATGCTGCGGATGTATAAGCCGTCAAGCGACGCATCGCCGCGTTCGAGACCAATGGTGTGCGCACTGGTGTTGAAGGTGTAGTTCACCGTCGTCCAAGTACCGGCCTTAGCCCACATTCTCTGCCATGCGGTATAGAAGCCGCACTGCAGGTTCCAGTTGGGATCCGGCTGCGGCAGAACCACACCGTAAAAATCCCGGTCTGCGTCGTTTTTGTTGCAGACGTCAAGGCAGATTGTCACATTGCCCTTGGGAAGCGGCGTATTTGCTTCATCGGTAAATTTGAAGGATTCGCCGTCCTCTGCCGCTACGATAACGCCATAGGTGCCGTCGGCAAAGAGCGTTTTCTTTGCGCTTTCATCAAACATACGGGTGATATAGCCGCCGGCCGAAGAATTGGCCGCCGCAAGACCCTTTACGGTGATATTTGCCAAACGGAACGTGTCGCTTTCGTTGCCGTTGTCAAAGTAAATTAACTGCCCCTTGTCGGTTTCTTCGGCAGGACGTGCCGCATAGACCGGCTTTGGCGCATAGTAAACATACACGGAACGCACATAGGTGTCGCTCGGATCCCAGGTCGTTCTTGCAAAGCCGATGAGATTGGACGAAGCGTCAAACGTGTATTTTAACGTCGTCCAACTGCCAGCCACTGCCGCAACACCCTTCCAGTTGGTGTACACGCCGCACCAGGCATCCCAAGACGTGCTGCTCGGCTGTTTGGCTGCATAAAAGCTCTTGTTTGCAGCTGCCGCATTGTACATTTCCACACAGAACGTCAGCGTGCCGTCCAGCGCCTTGCCGTCTGCGTCTGTAAACGGATTGCCGTCCGCCGTCTTTACATACGGACCGTGCGTAGCACCGTTAAAAACGGCTTTGTCATTGTAGATGCCGCGCGTGACATAACCGTCCGCATCACCGAAGGTGGTTTGCAGACCGTCCAAGGTCATGTTGTAAAGATTGATTCCGTCCGCCGCGTTGCCGTTGTCAAAGAAAACCAACGTACCGTCGGCCGTTTCGGCGGCAGGCGCGGAAACATATTTCGGTGTCGGCTTGTAGTAAACGTAAACCGCACGCACAAGACCCGGTGTTTCGTTCTGACCGCGTCCCATGCCGATCATCGTACTGGATGTGGGAAAACCGGTGAAGGTTAAGGTCGTCCACGCCTTGGAAGAAGTGCTTTTGTTTTGCCAAGAGGTGTACACCGGCCCCCAGTTTGCGCCGACACCCGGCTGCAAACGCATATCAAAATAGTTTTTGTTCGCATCGGCCGAGTTGTAAATTTCCGCGCAGAGAACGAGCGTGCCGTCCAAAGCATTCCCTTCCGAATCGGTAAACACCTCGCCTTCGGCCGGCACAACGGTCACCCCTTGGGTAAAGCCATTGTAGGTGGTCATGGAACGGGTCACATAACCATCCGTCTCGCCGAAGGTCTCTGCCAGCGTCGCAAGCTTCATGTTGGTAAGCGAAACCGCATCGGCCGGATTGCCGTTGTCAAAAAAGACTAACGTGCCATAGGCGGTGCTTTCTGCCGGTTTTGCCGCATAGGCCGCTTCGGAAAGCGATGCCATGGCCGCTTCGGTTACTTCCGCGGCAGGTTCCGGCATTTCCGGCTCAAAGGCCGACGCACTCCAAGCGAAGGCCGTCATGCAGAGCACCAATGCCAAAAGTTTTGCAAAACGGTTGTTTTTCATAAAAATCCTCCCTTTTGATCGATACATATCGATACTTACATTAAGTATATTGCATTTTTGTCGAAAAGTCAATGAAGGATTTTGACTGATGTTTTCACGATTTTGACCTTCGCTGCACCCGAACAGAAAAAACCGTCCCGCACCCTGCGTCAAGCAAGGTCGGGACGGGTTTGCAAAAGCTGTTTGCGGATCGCTTATAAGCCGAGCAATCGATTTTTTCGCGCGGTGTACTCGCCTTCGGTAATCACGCCCTGTTCCAACAAGGTCTGCAAGCTCCGCAGCTGTGCGGAAACATCGACCGTTCGCGCAGGAGAAGCCGGTGCGGCTTGCGGAATCGGTGCGGTCGGTGCAGTCGGTGCAGTCGGTGCAGTCGGTGTGGTCGGTGCGACCACTACAGTCGGCGCGTCTGCATACAGAGAAACCGGCACGGCTTCTGCGGTCGGCGTGGTTGGCTGAACCGACGCGTTTGACTGAATCGGTGCGTTTGACTGAATCGGTGCAGTTTGCTGAACCGGCGCGTTTGGCTGAACCGACGCAGTTTGTGCTATATCGGTCTGGTAAGACGGCACGGACGGCTGTGTCGGCGGTGTCGGCTGTATCGGCTGTGCCGGAGAAGGCGCGTAAGGTGCTTGATTCATGGGTGTGGACGATTGGGGCTGTGTGTTCGGTGCATAAGGCGGCATGGGCGGCTGCATAGGCGCGTGCGCAACTGTGCTCACCGGTTCAAACGTAACTTTGTTTGGCATATAAGCGGCAAAAATTAAGAGCATCTGTGCAGCAAACAAATTTACGCAGCTCAAAACGGCAAGCCAGTATGTATACGGTGGAAAACGGTCGTACGAAAGATAATTTCCAAAACCGTCTGTGTAAGTTTTAAGCTCCACGCCCGCATAAACCATAATCAAACACAGTGCGACAAAAAAGAAAGCTGTGCCGCGGCCCATTGGACGCAAATTCTTAACAATCAATACCGCTAAAAAGAACCATATCAGAATGCTTAATTCGGAACGCACAAACCAAGTGAGATAATAATACCAGAAGCTGCCGTTTTTCGTGAATATTTCAGCAAGTGAGCATATCAGTGTACATAGTTCTGTGAAAGCCAAAACGCCCGAAAAAGTGACAAGAACGCCATGGTTTCTGCGAAAAGCCATACAAATAGCCCCAAAGACAAGCAGTATCACGCGTCCGGCAAGGCTCACCCAGTTTTCGACCGAATAGCGAGAGAACACCTCGGCCAGCGTTCTGCCATCCTCCGCATAAGAAGCCAACTGAGATAGTTCGAATACCACAACGTATAAGATCAAAAACACCCCAGCCAAAACAAACCACAGCTCGTTTTTCTTCTTCGGTCTTGCGTAATTCTGCGGCGGATATGCCGGATACGACGGATCGGTATAATTCATAAAAAGGCCTCCTATCATTTGTTAACTAAATTATACCGCACATATAATAATTTGTCGACCTGTTTGAAAAAAATTTGTCGACAGCAAGCAAAAAAACGCGATTTTCCTTTTTGAAAACCGCGGTTTTTTCGTTTTTTTAGATGTACTTACCGGATTGTTTACCAGTCAAGCTCCTTCAAAATGCCCTTCAGATTGGAAAGACCTCTGGAAACGCCGGCAATGCAGTCCTCATTTCCCTCATATTCCACCGTCAGATAGCCTTCATAACCGGCTCTCTTGAGGATGGCAAGGTTTTTCTTCACCGGAACATCGCCTTCACCGACCACAACGCCGGCAAAATAGTTGCAGCCGCGCGTCTGATTACGGCAAGGACCGATCGGTTCGCTGCGGATCATGAAATCCTTGACATGGACATGAATGGCATACGGAGCCACGCGTGAAACGGCTTTCGAGGTATCCTCATCGGCACAGATAAAGTTGCCGATATCGCACAAAAGACCATAGTTATCGTGATGAACGGCATTAAACAAGCGTTCCACGCGGTCGCTGTCTTGGGCAATATAGCCATGGTTTTCGGTGCAGGTGCGGATGCCGCGCGTTTCGGCATATTCCGTCACTTTTCTTGCGCCGTCTGCAATGTACGGCAGCATACCGTCAAAGCTGCGTGCCGGCCATTTCTTGCCGAGTGCATAGCAAACATCATGCCGCATGAGCTTTACGCCGAGAATAGCGGCGACCTCCACTTGTCCCTTTAAGCGCTCCACTTCGGCGGCACGCTCTTCTTCGGTGTCCTTATAAAGGCTTGCGCCGATGGTATAGGAAACCGCGTCGATGCCGACCCGTTCGATTTCGGCACGGTACTTTTCGGCATTGGCTTTGCGTTCCTCAAGCGTTTCGCCGGGAAGATCGGTAAACTCAATACCGTCAAAGCCGATTTCTTTGGCCTTGGCAATCGTGTCAAACTGGGTCATCTTACCGGCATTGATATACTGTTGGAACGAATAGGTAGTAACCGATGTTTTCATGTTGTTTTCCTCTCTTATTTGATAATAACTTCATGTCCGGTTCTGCCGGATTCATAAATGGCATCGAGGATCTTCATGACGATAATGCCGTCCTCGGCGGTTGCGCGGCATTCGGTGCCGTTGGCAACACAATCCACAAAGTGTGCCATTTCTTCCACAAACATATCGCCGGAGTCCTTATAATTTGCCGTATGAATGTTGACATCGGCAAGGAATTTGTTGCATTCGGTATACAGCTTCACACCGTCGGTCAAATCAAGACCGCCCTTGGTGCCGAATAACTGCTTTCTGCCCTCATCCGGGCCGTTTAAGCTGTAGGTGGTTTCCAAAAGGACGGTGGCACCGTTGTCAAAACGAATGAGTGCCGAACCGAAATCTTCGATTGTGCAGGGATCGCTGTCCTTGGCATCCTTCGGCTTCCAGCCGACATCCGTCTTTAAGTCGTCGCGCTTGCCGAGCTTTGTCTGCACCGTAGCAAAAACGCTGACCGGCATCGGTTTTCCCATCAAGAAGCGCGTTTGGTCGATGACGTGAACGCCGAGGTCGATGACCGGGCCGCCGCCGCTCTTTTCCTTGTCGCAGAACCAACCGCCCGGCGCGCCGTGACGACGGATATATTGCGCTCTGGCGTAATAGATATCGCCGACATAGCCGTTATCCACAAAATCCTTCGCAATTTTCGTGCCGTCCGCAAAGCGGAGCACAAAGCCGATCATGAGCAGCTTGCCGTTTCTTTCGGCGGCTTCCTTCATGGCAATGGCCTGTTCGGTATTGTAGGCCATCGGCTTTTCGCAGAGTACGTTCAAACCGGCATCCAGTGCTTTGATGGCGCAGGACGCATGGTTGCAGTTCCATACGCACACATCGGCCGCATCAAGCTCGTTTCCGACAGCGGCAAGCATGGCATCCACGCTGTCAAAGCGGCGTTCAATTCCGTATTTGTCCGCCGTTTCCTTCAAACGGTCTGCGTTGATATCGCAAATGGCATAAATTTCGGCATCCGGTACATGACGGTACGAATCCAAATGGGTGTTTGCAATATTGCCGGCACCGATAAGGCCGATTTTTACTTTCTTAGACATAACGATACTCCTTTGTTCTGAATTAAACTCAGTTATCCGCAATGACTTTTTTTAAGAAATCGTATGCGATTCCGATATCCTTTTCGGGCGTTTCGCCGGCTTCGCGCTCGATCGTGAGGAAGCCCTTGTAGCCGATCTCTTCGAGTGCCTTCAAATAGGCCGGGAAATCCACCGAGCCGGTTCCGAGCGGCACTTCTTCATAGAAGCGAACGCCTTGGAATTCGGTCGGAACGGGATGCACGACACCGTAAATGATTTCCGGATCGCCGACAGCCAACCGATTGCCGTCCTTGGCATGCGTGTGAACGATGTATTTTTTCAAACGGTGAACCGCCTTGACGGGATCATCGCCGGTAACCATGCGTAAGTTTGCCGGGTCGAGATTGACAGCAACGCCGGTGGAATTCAGACTGTCAAGAAAATCGCCGAGCGTATCCGAAGTTTCCGGACCGGTTTCCACGGCAAAATGCGCGCCCATGCTGTCAGCAAAACGGGCAAGCTCGCCGCAGGCCTCCTGCATGATCTTGTAACGGTCATGATTTTTATCATTCGGAACAACGCCGATATGCGTGGTGATGATGGTGGTATCGAGATCTAATGCCAGCTCCACAATGCGTTTGGACTTTTCGATCAACTCCGGATTCAAGTCCTTATTGCCGAAGCCCTTGCCGAGGTCGCCGCAGAGAGCCGAGAAAACAAGACCGGCATCTTTAACTTCTTTTAACAGAGCCTTGCGGTCGGAAGCGGAAAGATTTTCCGGCGAATTTTCGCCCTGCGTGGCATACATCTGAATGCCGTTTGCGCCGATGGCGGCAGCTTTTTTGATGGCAGTCGAACGATCCGTGCGGAACGATTCGAGAATGACGCCGATGGGGAATGAATACATTTGAATTACCTCACTTTCGGATTTGGAAATCATTCGGCAAAATGCCGAAACCGGTTGACTTTTTTCCAATTTCATTGTATAATAAATCCCATCAAATTGCAAGGTCTGTTTTTGACTTTTTTTAACACAATCTTGCTATACACGGAGGTGTACCCATGCCGAAAGAGCCGGAGCGCAAAACCGATATGATTTATGAGCCGCACATCATGTCCGATCCGCAGATCCCGTTTATTTTTCATACCGACACCCGACGGCGCGCCAATCACGACCTGCCCAACTGGCACGTCAACATTGAAATTCTGTATGCCACCGATGGCTGCGGCAGCGTGAACTTGGATTCCATGGAGCATTCGTTCCAAAAAGGCGAAATCGCCGTCGTCAATTCCAATGTGCTGCACGTGACTCATGCCGAAACAAATGTACTTCTATACGATTGCCTGATCATCGACCACAATTTCTGCAAGGATTGCGGCATTGATACGGACAATTTGGTGTTCGAGACCATCATCGA
Organism: uncultured Eubacteriales bacterium; assembly: GCA_900546385.1. Lineage (GTDB taxonomy): Bacteria > Bacillota > Clostridia > Oscillospirales > CAG-382 > UMGS882. The sequence continues at coordinate 8,790 of URCT01000099.1, forward strand.
CGACCAAACCCTTGCCGAAGCGTTACGGAATGTGCGTGCCGCCTACGAAACGGACAGCGTGTGCCGGGCGGCGCATATCCGCCGGGCGGTGCTTGAGGTATTGATTCTTTTGCGTGAAAAGCACACCTTATGCAAACGCGGCAAAGATGTTCCGGCTGACAGCGGTGCGGAGCGCATCAAGAATGCGATGATCTATATCAAGCAAAATCTGCGTGAAACGCTTATGCTAAACGATATTGCCGCGCACGTCGGCATCAGCAAGTATTATTTTGCGCGGGAATTCAAGCGTGTGACGGGACAGACGGCGGTGGAATATATCAATATTGCGCGGTGCAAGGAGGCAAAGCGGCGCATTCGCGAGGGTGCGTCGGTATCCGAGGCGGCGCAGATGTACGGATTTGAGAATTTATCGTATTTTACGCGGACGTACAAGAAGTATATTGGCGAATTACCGTCAAAAACAGGCGCTTAACGCTGCCGGAAGGCAGCGTGTAATCGAGGTTTGCGAAACCTCGGAAATTCCCGGAAAGGGAACGGTTTTTCGTGCTTTTCGCGTGTACGAAAAGAACCAAAAGTACACCAGAGGTTTGC
>URCT01000100.1 GCA_900546385.1 uncultured Eubacteriales bacterium
GTGTAACAGCTGGGCGGTTATGCCATCATCTCCATGAAGGGAGGTGATAGCTTATGGAATTTGTATACATAATGATGTATCTGCTGGCGCTTATCACGCTGGTATTAGCCATAAAAAAATAACGCCCACCGCCAAGTAGTACGTTATTTTTAATAAAACACATTTGGCATAACCGTTTGAGGTCTTGCCCTTACACTCATATTATATGCTTTTTTCCAAAAAAGTCAATACCTTTATCCGAAATTTTCGCCGTAAGTTTGCTTACGGCGTTTTTTCATATGTTCCTCGTGTCATATTTCATATCATCTTTCATTTCAACATTATTTGATTCAAAACGCCATATTTCCGCCCGCTTATCCGAGTTTTCGTTCGGACGTCCGAACAAGCGAAACCCGCATGGTTGAGCCAAAGCGGAGATTTATTTAGAATAGCGCTCAAACAAGGTTTTGTACTCACCTTTGAAATATAAACATTTGCCGTTTTTGCTCTCACCGACAACTGACAAACCGAGATGCTCCAAAATTTTCTGAGACTTCAGATTTTCCTTTCGTGAGAACGCATCAACATATTTTGTTTGAACCGGAATGATTGTTGTTAAGTAATGATACAGCTCTGCAAATAAACCACAACCTTGATATTCTTTCTTGAATTGTATTTCATCCATTCTGAAAGTTGTATCATTGACGAAATATTGAAAGAATCCACACAGTGTATTTTCGCAGAATATCAAAATCACACTGCGCTTTCCTTCACGCCAAACAGACACTACGCTTTCCGACCAGATTTTAAAATCTGTATCATAAGAATTACCTGTTGGAGCAATATCGTTCATATTGCTTGACAAAATATCAAACATTTCATTTATGAATACGGGAATATCTTCGTTTTGAATTTCCTTGAATTTGAAATACATAATATTACCTCGCAAATTTCAACATAGTATAATTTATTATATCATCAGGTAATACTTTTAACGATAATAAAAAAGTCCACCGTCATTCTATCAAAAATACGGTGAACTTTTGGCGGAGAAGGAGAGATTTGAACTCTCGCGCCGGTTGCCCGACCTACACCCTTAGCAGGGGCGCCTCTTCACCACTTGAGTACTTCTCCGTGTGTGAAAGGTTGCTGCCAATGGACAATCCTTACATCTGCTAACTGTAAGGACGTTATTTTGCAAAGCCGAACGCTGTTTTTCTATGAATGAAAACACATCGGTCGATTCTTGAAAAAGTCTGGCGGAGAGGGTGGGATTCGAACCCACGCGCCCTTTCGGACAAACGGTTTTCAAGACCGCCTCGTTATGACCGCTTCGATACCCCTCCGTATGTGAAGGTTTTACTTTGCTCAACGTATGATATCATATCATATCCCGCGCGTTTTGTCAAGTGTTTTTGTGAAAAATCCCGAAGTTTTGCACCATCTTTTTTTCGACATACAAAATCTATTGAATCTTTGGCGCTTTTGTGCTATACTGAAAAAAAACTCTTTTTCGAGGTGCTTTATGACTTTTGAGATCAAAGGAAACAGTTTTTATAAGGACGGCAAACCGCTAAAGCTCATTTCCGGCGCTGTCCACTATTTTCGCAATATGCCCGACACGTGGCCGGATATTTTCGCCAAGCTCGCCGCTCTCGGCTGCAACTGCGTGGAAACCTATTGTGCCTGGAATTTACACGAGCCGAAGCCAGGCGAATTCGATTTTTCCGGCAGACTCGACATCGAAGCCTTTCTCTGCGAAGCCGAAAAAGCCGGTCTCATGGCCATCGTCCGTCCGGGGCCTTATATCTGTGCCGAATGGGAATTCGGCGGTCTGCCGTGGTGGATTCAAACCGACGATAACATCGAGATCCGCTGCATGAACAAGGCGTATATCGACCATTTTGACAACTATCTCGACGTGCTTTTAGCCAAAGTTCGTCCGCATTTGGCGACAAACGGCGGCAACGTCATTATGCTGCAATGCGAAAACGAATACGGCTACTACGGCGACGACAAAAAATATCTTGCCTACTTGCGCGACGGGTATCGCGCGCGCGGCATTGATGTTCCGCTGTTCACCTCGGACGGCACGTCCTTTACCGATCTTGCCGACGGCACGGTGGAGGGGTGTCTTGCGACCCTCAACTTCGGCAGCCGCGTGGCGGAAAATTTTGCCGCACACGACAAGCTGTTTCCGAATGTTCCCAAAATGTGCATGGAAATGTGGGACGGCTGGTTCGATGCCTGGGGCGATGAAAAGCACCATACCACCGACGCGGAAGCCTATGCCGGTGTCGTGCGCGATATGCTCGCCAAGGGCAGCCTCAATATGTATATGTTCATCGGCGGCACGAATTTCGGCTTTACAAGCGGTGCAAACCACTACGAAACCTTTGCGCCCGATGTGACAAGCTACGATTATGACGCGCTCCTTTCGGAATGCGGCGATACCACGAAAAAATATTTTGCCGTTCGCAAGGTCATCGAGGAATGCACCGGCGTTACGCCGCCGCCCGTTCCGGAAAACCGCAAAAAAGCCGCTTACGGCAAGGTTATGCTCACCGAACGTGCGCCGCTTTTACCGCAGCTTGACACAATCAGCTCTCCCATTCACAGCGACGTGCCGCGTGCCATGGAAAAATACGGCCTATCAGACCGTCTTAAACCGCGACTACGAAAACGCCGTTCTTTCCTTCGAAAGCCTCGGCGACCGTGCGCAGGTGCTTGTCGGCGATACCTTGCAGGGAATCGCCTATATCAACGAGTCGCTTTCGGTGACCATCAACGCCAAAGCCGGTGATACGCTCACCGTGCTTGTCGAAAACATGGGACGCGCCAATTTCGGGCCGAAAATGATGCGCTTAAAAGGACTGCCCGGCCGCGTGCTTCTCGGAAACAAGATCCACTTTTCGTGGAACGCCTATCCCCTGTCCATGACCGATTTGGAAAGTCTGTCCTTTGCGCAGCACACTGCCGACACCGCCAAAGCTCCGGCCTTTTACCGCGGCACGTTTGAGATTGCCGGCACGCCGTGCGACACATTCTTGCGCACCGATGCGTTCACCAAAGGCTTTGTGATACTCAACGGATTTAACCTCGGACGCTTTTGGGAGGTCGGACCGCAAAAAACGCTGTATGTTCCGGCATCGGTCTTGAAAAAAGGTCAAAACACACTTACCGTTTTCGAATCGGACGGTTTGAAAGGCACACCGGCCGTCGAATTTACCGCTGCACCGGAGCTTGGATAAATTCGGATAAATTCGGATATGTTCAAATAAATACGATACAATTTCAATTGAAAAGATTGGAAAACCATGGATACAAACAAATCTCCCTCGGTTAAAAATCTTACCACCGGCAGTGTCGGACAAAAACTGCTGTTCTTCACGCTGCCATATCTGCTTTCCTATTTTCTGCAAACGCTCTACGGCATGGCGGATCTGTTCATTGTCGGACAGTTTAACGGCGTAGCCGAAACCACGGCCGTTTCCATCGGCTCACAGGTCATGCATATGCTCACGGTTATGCTTGTCGGGCTTGCCATGGGAACGACCGTCACCATCGGGCAAGCCGTCGGCGGCGGCGACCGAAAGAAAGCATCGCTTGCCGTCGGCAACACCGTCACGCTGTTTATGGCACTGTCGGTCGGACTTGCGGCACTCCTACTCATCCTCGTGCGGCCGATCGTCGGCATTATGTCCACACCGGCCGAAGCGGTGGAAGGCACTGTCCGATACCTCACCGTCTGCTTTATCGGCATTCCGTTTATCACGGCGTATAACATCACAAGCTCCATCTTCCGCGGTCTCGGCGACAGCAAAAGCCCGATGTATTTCATCGCCGCAGCGTGCGTGACCAACATTGCGCTCGACTACCTGTTCATGGGCGCACTTCATCTCGGGCCGCTCGGTGCGGCACTCGGCACGACGCTGTCCCAAGCCGTCAGCGTGCTTCTTTCGCTTGCCGTGATCGTGAAAAAGCGGCTGATCCCGATTCAAAAAAGCGATTTCAAGCCGCAGAAAGCCGTCATGAGCAAAATCTTGGGCATCGGCGTACCGGTCGCGCTGCAGGATGGCCTGACTCAGGTGGCTTTCATCGTCATCACGGTCATCGCCAACAAGCGCGGGCTTACCGATGCGGCGGCGGTCGGCATTGTCGAAAAAATCATCGGCTTTCTGTTTTTGGTACCGTCCTCCTTGCTTTCGGCGGTTTCCGCGCTCGGTGCGCAGAACATCGGTGCAGGCAAGCCGGAACGCGCCGTTCGAACGCTTTGGTATGCAATTTTCGCAGCGTTCGGCTTTGGCGTGGTCATGTCGATTCTCATCCAGTTTATCGCCGATCCGGTCGTAGCCCTGTTTACGGATAAAACCGCCGCGGACGGTGCGGAGGTTATCCGGCTCGGCGGCGGATACTTGCGCGGCTATATTTTAGACTGCGCGTTCGCCGGGATTCATTTCTGCTTCAGCGGTTACTTTTGCGCCTGCGGCAAGAGCGGACTTTCGTTCTTGCACAACATCACCGCCGTGGTGTGTGTCCGTGTGCCGGGCGCGTACCTGACGTCCAAATGGTTTCCGGAGACGCTATTTCCCATGGGTCTTGCCACAGCGGCAGGCTCTCTCTTATCGGTCATTATCTGCGTGATTGCCTACACCGTGATCCGCAAAAAAGCCGCCAAAGCGGCGGCCTAAAGATTTGCACACAAAACGACGCTCCCCTGTCCTGTTGGCAGAGGAGCGTTCTCTTTTTGTCTGCATTCAGATTCTTGCCGCCGGTGCAAGCGGAATAAGCTTGTCGAAAGCCTTCCACGCCATAACAGCCGCCGTATCGTGCGGTATTGCGGCGGTAATCTCAAGTGCTTCGCCGTTGTAGACCGCACTCTCATAACCGACAAAGCGGCCGTCCTTGTACAGCGCGACAATCACCACCGAGGATGTCGGCAGATTGGCGGCACTAACCTTGTAAACCGTGCCGTCCGCCGTTTGTGAGACCGACGGGAAAAGATTGAACAATAATAGCGAATCTCCATCTTCCAGCACGATGTTATATATAGATGACTTCATATTTTCTTTTACACTTTCAATCTCACTTGTCAATCCCAAGAATTTTTTCAATTATTTTAGCATCTACATTTTTCATTTTTTCCAACAATATTCTCGTTGTATCACAACAATTCAATCTTACACACGAAACAGTATGTTCAAGTATTGATTGCAAAGTCTCTTCGTCCAAATCATAGCTAGATAGTATCTCATTAACTGAACGCATTACTATATCTCCGTTTGCCAATTGAACGATTGCTTGTAACAACGAAGAAGCTTGAGCATACTCTACATATCCATCAATTAATTTGGTAATAAGAGCAGTATCAGCATATTCATTTGTATTAGCCAATCTTGCTAACTCATTATTTATCAAATTCTCTAAATAATTTTTAACATCCACAATATTGCCTCCTTTACATGTTAAATATAATTATATCACGAAAATGTGAATTTTTCAATGAAACGCTATTTGCGTCGTGCCAACAATATTCCTATGGCTGTTCTCGGTTGGGAATCTCCGAACCAAAAGCAAACAGAACTTGAAAACGCCCGTGCCTGACCGCGCGCCGCCCTGTGGGCTTCGTTCGGTCGTTCCTCCGCTTCGCTCCGTCTCTCCCTCTCTCTGCCCACAGGGCAATTTAACTCCATTTGAACTCTTTTGTTTTTTCTAAATCGGTCTCACATCATTGACAAAACTACATTAAACAAAAAAGTACAAACAGATAAGCTGATTTTACCGTTTTCCGTTTAAGCGGTGTTGTATTGCGGTATGTCCGGTTTCGCGTTTGAACACCAGACTGAAATAATTGGGGTTTGAAAAGCCGAGCTGTTCGCTGACCTCGCTGACCAATGCGCCTTTTTCCAAAAGCTCGATGGCGGTGCGCATTTTGATCTTCAAAAAATACTTATGAACGCCGCAGCCGGCATACTCCGAAAAGCAATTTTTGACGGTCGCGGTGCTGACGTGCAGCTTGTCGGCGATATCCTGAATGGTTATCTGCCCATAGACGTTTTCCTCAAGAAGTGCGACAATTTCCATATACAATTTCACATTATCGCCCGTTGTGCACGGCAGCAGCCGTTTCTCCGAGGAGGCAAGGCACAAAAGAAACGCCTCCATCAAGGAAAACACGACCTGCAGATTCGGCATAGCGGCATAATCGGTCATCGTGCGCGTTTCCAAAAAGCCCGGGTGACCCGGCAGCGCGCGGATAGCATTCATAATACACGCCGGCTCATGCCACAGACGGAACACGCCCTTGCGAAGCCGAAAGGCATAGGTGCCGCTCACATCGAACGACATAATAAGCACACGCGGCTCACTGCCGTTTTCACTCCAGATTTTATGGAACTCCATCGGCTGATGAAAAATCACATCGCCCGGTCGCAGCGAATACACGCGGTCGTCAGCACTCACGCCGACCTCGCCTTCGGAGATATACACCATTTCCCAGGCGGAATGGCACTCGCCGCCGAAATAGAAATCCGCCGGGTATTTGTGGTCAAACAGCGTATAAATCATATCGATCGAAATAAACCGTGCATTAAGTTGCTTCCACGGCAATTCCACATAGTTCAAATTATCCATTTTTATATAAAACCAGTCCTTTTTCGAATTGACTTTATGTTTTTTGCGTGATATAATCATATCATAAACAGACATTTTTGTAAAGAGGATTTTTTCTTCAGAACGGAGATTTTTATGAAAGCAGAAAAAATGAAGCTCGGACTTGTCGGTCTCGGTCAACGCGGCTCCGCCTTGTTAAATGACATTTTCATCCCGTCGGAGCGTGTGGAGGTTGCTGCCGTATGCGATATTTATCAAGACCGCATCGACGCGGTTGTACAAAAAGTCACCAAAGCCGGTCAAAAAGCCCCCTTTACCACCCAAAACTACAAGGAGCTTGTCGACAAGGATAAGGTTGATTTGGTCGTTGTCGCGTCGCCTTGGAAAGAGCACATTCCCATGGTTTTATATGCCTTGGAGAAGGGCGTTCCGTGCGGCAGTGAGGTTGGCGGTGCGGAGAGCCTTGACGAAAGCTTTTCGCTTGTCGATACCTGGGAAAGAACACGCACGCCGTATATGTTTTTGGAAAACTGCTGTTACGGCAGGCGTGAAATGATGGTCTTAAACATGGTGAAAAAGGGCGTTTTCGGCGAGATCGTTCACTGCGAGGGCGGCTATCACCACGACCTGCGCGATGAGATCGGTTACGGCAAAGAAAACCGGCATTACCGTTTGGAGGAATATCTCACGCGCAACCGTGAGAATTATCCGACACATGAGTTAGGGCCGATTGCACAGGTGCTTGACATCAACCGCGGCAACCGCTTTTTGTCGCTTACCGCCACTGCCTCCAAGGCTGCCGGAATGCACGACTATATTCTCCGTCACAAGCCGGAGGATGAAGCGTTGAAAAATGCCGTTTTTGCTCAAGGCGATGTGGTGACCACTGTCATCAAATGCGCACGCGGCGAAACGATCACGCTGACGCTCGACACCACGCTTCCGCGCTTTTACAGCCGTGATTTCCGCGTACAAGGCACCAAAGGCCTATACGAGGAAGCCACCGATTCGATCTACCTCGACGGCATGGGTGAACACTGGAACTGGAAACCGAATTGGGGCAATGCGGATACATTTACGGCAGACTATGAGCATGAGGTCTGGAAGAAGTATATTGCCGAGGGCATACAAGGCGGCCACGACGGCATGGACTATTTGGTCTACAACGAATTTTTCGACTGTGTGCGTGAAAACCGCGCCGTACCGATCGATGTATACGATGCTGCTGCGTGGATGTCGATCACGCCGCTGTCGGAAAAATCGATTGCCGGCGGCAGTGTACCGGTGGAAGTGCCGGATTTCTGCAAGAACCGCCGTTAACCAAAAAAGCAAAAACGTCTGTGAGAAAATTTTCTTCACAGGCGTTTTTTTACGGTAAACACATAAAGATAGGCGAACGCGACAGACGCTTGCTTGGCCAATGAAAATCCAGCGGCAGCGGCATTTGCTTCGGTTTCCTGCGGCGTATCCGGATACAGCGTCAGCACACGCGTGCCGCAATCCAAGCGCGTTGCGGGATTTTTATCAATCGAAAGCACAAAACGGCCGCCCGGCTTTAACAGTGCCGCCGCCTTTTCAAACACCTGCCGCTTTTCACGGATATGCATAAAGGTAAGCGAAGAATAAATCACATCAAAGGTTTCGGCAAAGGGATATGTCAGAAAATCGCCGCAGACAATCTTCACGTTGGGCAAGGCCGCTAAATTCTCTTTGGCGCGGCAAACGGTTTTCGGCGAAAGGTCAATACCGCAAAGCGACCGGCAGCGCGGTGCGACGCGTGCCGCAAGCCGTCCCGTTCCGACACCGATTTCCAAAACCGACTGTCGGAGATTCGGCGCGACAAGGTCAACAAACGCCTGCCCGTCCCATTTATCCATATACGCCGCAAGAAGCGGCGGGTCACGGAACGGATCGTTATTTTCATCGATCAGCGCATCGTAATGCAGACGCACCTCCTCTGTCATGCGGTCTCCTCCTTTTTTGGCTTTCGAAAAAACACCTCGAACGGAAAAGCTCCGTCCGAGGTGTGCAAAATCAAATGGTGAACACGCGGATCATGGCATACAAGCCGAACATGATATCCATCACGCTGTACAGAAGATGGGTTTTGCCGTAGAAGCCATACGCTTGTGCGAGAGCATAGCTGATAATGACGATCATGCAAAGCACCGCCACGGCAAGGCCGAGCGCATAGTATTTGGCCGAAATGCGATTCAGGGCTTTTTGTTCGGCGGCTGCGTCTCTGTGAAAGAGTGCCGGCGTGGCAAGCTCTGCTTCCGTTACGAAAAACATCATGATGCAGATCATGGTCAACAGCACGAACGAACGCTGGGAGGTATTGATTTGCGTTGACGTGTTGATAAACAGCGTAATTGTCCGAACCACAACGTATAGTGCCGGAAACAGCGGCAGAAAATTGTATACCGGTTTATCGGCCGAATCGAGCTTTGCACCGTGAGAACAGATATAGAAAAAATATCCCGAGGACGGCAGGCAAAGCAGGCTTTCGACAGCCAAAAGACCGTCTAATTCGCGCGTTCCCTTGACAACGCCATAGATATTGGCGACAAAAATCGTTAACTGCATCAAGCCGCACATCGTCGCAGCAAAGGCAACGGTGATGGCTTCGTTTTTGACGGGACGCGGATATGCATAACGCCTTGCTGCAAACCACGAAAGCAAGCTTGCCGCAAACAGCGAAAACGTCAGAATGTTGAAGATATCGCGGTATTTTTCAGCACCGAAATTATACAGCCCGGTAATGGAATCGATCTGCCG
>URCT01000101.1 GCA_900546385.1 uncultured Eubacteriales bacterium
GCTGTTCGCCCTTGAGCATATAGCCGGTACCGCCGCCGCGACCGGTATCCGGATCGACTTCAGTCTGAATCATATCTTCAAAGCCGGCCGGTGCATTGGTATCATAGGTTACGGTGAAGATACCGTCACGGTATACACGGAAGTAATCGAGATAGGTATCGCCCGAGTAGTAGGCACGGTTCATATCGACAGCAAAGCCGTACAGCTTGCCGTCCTTGCCGCGCGTCCAGTGAATATTGTCAGACTGGTGCGTGGGAGTGCTCATATCGAGCTCGACAACGTGATATTGCTTATCGTTGATTAGTTTGCAGGCATCCTCGTTTCCGATCGCCATGGTTCCGGCACCGCCGTAGTAGGTGTTTACATCGTACAGACAGTAAATAGTGACACCGGGATTTTGAATCTCGCCGGTAAGCTGTTCGGGAGTGGGCTGCTCCGGAACAGAAACATTCGTTACGTTAATGCTGGAAGTGATTTTGTAGTTGTACTGAACGATATTGTATTCGGTCGCATCAAAGCCGTCAGCATAGCTTAAGTGGAAACGAGCGTCGTTCACCCATTTTTTGCCGTCGTAGGTGCCGCCGAACAAACGCAAGTGGTTAACGGTTCTGCCTTCGTCTTCAATAACCTCTTGGTATTTATACTTATCTATGCCGAGTTCCTTGTTGCCTTCGTAAGCATAACCCATAGCCGGCTTGGTGAGATCCTGGCAGAATGCCGTAAGGGTAAGACCCTTGATGCTGTCAGTATCCGCTGCTTTTACAACTGTGTTCGGATAGAAAACTCTTCCGTCCTTCGTTATCCATGCGACAAAGTGTTCGATCGTAAAGCCGAGGCTCTCCGGCGAAGGAACAGTGTAATCCACGGTATAATCCGGTTTGTCCTGCTTGAAGCTTGTGCCGTCGGTGTAGGTGATCGGACCGCTTAAGGTCTTCATCGGATAGAGAACGATGTCCTTGTTTTTAAGCTCAACGGTTTCAACAGAATCGCCGTTCTTTTCAAGCGAGTAGGCGACCGCACCGGCAACAACTGAAGTATCCGGCGTATAAGTGGTCATGAAGTTGCCGCTATCATCGAGAAGAACGTATTCTGTCTTTGCAACGGAATCGTCATAGTTCATGTAGGTGATCTGATAGTACGGAACATAACGGATATTATCGATACAAATATAGATATCCGAGCCGTCGCCGATCTCAATGGCAAGTTTTTTTATTTCATGAAATTTGTTATCCGCTTCGCTCTTTTGGTTCTCAAGGCGGACATGCTTCCAGGTTTCCGTTGCCGGATAAACGTTGCCGCTTTTTACGTCCTTAAAGATGTCCTGTGCACTAGAGCCATTGATCATCATCCAATGGTTGCCGAACTTTCCGCGATAATCGTATTCAATGAGGAGCGGACGGTCGGTGGAGATCGTCGGAGTGAGGTCCTTCATCCAAATGGACGGATAACCGGCAGCTGCGCCTTGCGTCATTGCTTTGTCCGAATAGTTAACGCCGTTCTTCGTTGTTGCGTTGTCATAAATATTGAGATTTCCTTCTTTGTTAAAAATAGCGTAAAGTGCTTCATCATTTTCCGCAAAGGTTTCGAAATCAAGAGCATTCTCCGTACCGGTGAAGAGATTCAAACCCGGACGCCAGTTGCTTGAGCCGATGACGAGGATTTCTATTTCCGCAGTCACGGTCGGGTCGGAGTTAAGGGTGGCAGTCAGCTTAACCGCTCCGTTTTCCTTACCGGCTGTAACAGTTGCCGAAGTCTGCGCTGTGGCAACATTCGCATCATCAGCTCCGACGGCGGTATAATCCCAGGTTACCTCTTCGTTTGCGGTGATATTGGCAACGCCGCTGTTTGCAACGATAACATATTTATCGGCTGTAAGAATCGGGGTTTCCTGCAGAACCGGATAAAGCGTGACATCGGCATTTTCAAGACCGACCGAAGTAAGCGGAGTGTCAGAATTCATTTCCGTTGACCAGCCGATACAATTGTATATCTTGCCGTTCTTTGTGAAAGAAGTCGGAAAATTGTCCTTTTTAATGGTATATTCGGTCAAAATGTTTTCCGGAGTTTTCTCTGCGCCGTCAGCAAAGAGAACCTGATCGATTACAGTTGTGCTGTCCGGATAAACATAGGTAATCTTATAATACGGATAGAAGCCGTAGTTATCGAGATACCAGTTGAGCGGCACGGTCGGGTTGGATTGGTCGTTGACCGGCGTTACATTAGAGGATTTGGACTGCAAATCGATATTGCCGCATTTCGGTGTGTAAATGCCCGAGAAGTGGCGCCACGTGTTATTGGCCTGATGTAAAGCAAGATCCTGATGTTTTCCGCCGTTGAAGCCGATAAACACAGCCCAAAGGGTGGATAAGTCCTTCATATCCCAATATTCGTCCCAGGTGATCCAATAGTTTCTCGTGCCGTCAAAGCTCTGCGCGATGGTATAGCCTGCCCAGTGCTTGCCGGGATTTGCAGCGCGGTGAAACTGGAGCATTTTGCCGTACTTGCCGTCCGGGTCAAGGGTCACGGTCTCATCCACAAGACTTGTCGGGTTTTCCACAATGCTCTTGGTGAAAAGGCCCTCTTTCGGCGAAAAGATATCTGCTTCCGACGCATCGTCGAAGGTAAGCAGTGCTTTTGTGCCGGTAAACAGGTTGCTGCCGGGAATGACCTCTGCGGCAAGAGCCGCGGCTTCGGGTTCGCTTTGTACGTCTGCCGGAAGCTCTTCGGTGACGGTTTCGACGGTTTCAAAGCCGAAAGCCCCAACCGGGAGCACCATGGAAAAGACCATGGCAAGCGTCAGTAAAAGCGCAAGTGTTTTTTTCATGTGTATTTCTCCTTTTTCTTTATTTTGGACACACAGTCCTTGTTATTAGGATAAGCCTGAAATATTGCCAACATATTAACAAACGCAATTTTCATCAATTTGACGGACGGATTTGTGCAGTATGCACAAAAACAGACGATTTCTCACCCGAAGCCGAATGAGAAACCGTCTGTTTTGGGATTTATGCGTGTGTGTAAGTATTACGGATATGCGTTTGGTTATGCTGCAAGGATCGAATCGATATAGTCCTTGTTGTCCTCATACGCTGTGCCGCCGGCATCCTTGATGCTTTGAGCGACTTCCTTGATGGACTTGACGACGCTGTCACCGTAGACGGTGAAGGCGTGGCCGCTCACGGCATACTTCGCATAGGTGCGTGCCACGAGTCTTGTCGCATAGTGCTCAGCCGGGATGTTGGTGCAGACAGCCGTGAAGATGATGTTCGAGCCGTTGACATCGTATTGGAGGTCAAGGCCGGTCTTCTTGTCATACGCTGCGCCGTAGACATACAACGGCTTGTTTTCGTCTTCCTTCTTGAGTAAGAAGGTCAATTCGTTCGAACCGAGGATATCTTCGCGGGCAATGATGAAGCCGTATTCTTCGAGCATTGCCTTATTTCTGTTCGCAACAGAAGCGGAGAAACGGATGCCGTTGACGTTATCGGCACCGCTGCGGATGTTGATGTTGTTCTTATCCGTCTTCGGCGAAGCCGGTGCGTTCGACCAAACCGCGTAAACGGTGGTGGAACGGTTGAAGTTTTCGATCACATCGATGGTTTCCTCCGGCGTTGCATCGGGTTTCAAAGCCCAACCGCGGAAGGTAAGTGTGGAAATTTCGGGACGGTCGCCCTTGAGCGGATAGTTGGTACCGCCGCCGCGGCCGGTATCCGGATCGACTTCGGTCTGAACCATGTCTTCGTAGCCAGCCGGTGCGTTGGTATCATAGGTGACGGTGAAGACGCCTTTACGGTAAACGCGGACAGAGTCTACATAAACGTCGCTGGAGTAGTTGCAGAGAACCAAATCCAAGGCAAAGCCGTAGATCTTGCCGCCCTCGCCGCTGGTCCAAGGCGTTGACGGTTTATTGTTTTCCGGCAGGCTCTGGTCGATTTCGAAGGTATGGTATTCGTTGTCGTAGATCAGCGGAAGTCCGCCGTTGTTGCCGATGTACATAAGGCCGTTGCTGCCACCGTAGAAGGTGTTCGGGCCATAGTAGATGAAGCCGCAGAAGGCCGGTTTGGTATGCTCGTAGAGCGCATCTTCGGTTACGTTTTCGGGCGTAGTGCCGGTCTTAACGTTCTTAGCGGAAGCGATCTTATAGGAGAGCTGGAAGATGCCGTATTCGCTTGCGTCAAAGCCTTCTTGTACGCGGTAATGCGAACGGGTATCGGTCATCCAGTTGCCATTTCCGTTGTAAGAGGTTTCAAACTGACGTAAGTGCAGAGCGGTTCTGCCTTCGTCCTCGACGAGCTCGCTGTACTTATACTTACCCGTGCCGTCGCAGTTCTTATCGCCTTCGTAAGAAAGAGCGGCTGCCGGAAGCGTGAGGTCTTGGCAATACGCGGTGATGGTCTTGCCCTTGATGGAATCGATATTCTTTACGGCAATCACATCGCCCGGATAGAGATCGATGCCGTCGTCTGTGAGCCAGCAAACGAAGTTTTCAATGGTCATGCCGAGGCTTTCCGGCGAAGGAATGGTGTAATCTTGCGTGTAATCGGTCTTTTCGTTTACAACGGTATCACCGTCTACGAAGGAAATCGGAGCTTCCTTCATCGGGTAAAGGGTGATATCCTCATGGTTAAACTTAATCTTGACGACCTTTGCGCCGTCCGGTTCGGTGGAATAGCCCTTTGCACCGTCAACAACCGAGCTGTCCGGAATGTATTCGGTAATAAAGCTGCCGTTTTCGTCGCAGAGGAGGTATTCGGTCTTGGCGACGCTTCCGTCGAAGTTAAGATAGGTTATCTTATAAGCCGGGATGAACTTGATGTTGTCGGCATAGAGGTAAGGATTATTTGACGTGCCGACTTCGAGACCGAAGCGTGTAAAGCCTTCATTCTTGCAAAGAGCCTTGCAGGCATCGTTCGCCGTGCGGTAAGCGAAAACATGCTTCCAGGTATCGGTGGAATCATAGCCGGAATCCTTTACATTCCAGAAAACATTATCCCCACTGCCGGAACCGTTTGCCATAAACCAATGCGCGCCGAATTTGCCGATATAGTCATAGGAAATATAGAGCGGTCGTTCGACCTCCATCGGATTGATGTACATACCGAATGCCACGCCAAAGGAATTGTCGGTAACATACAGCGCGTTGTCCGTGGTATTGATGCCGGCCTTGGTCGGGTTTTCGCGGATTTCGCCGCCGTCGTCAAAAACATATTTGTAAACGGAAGCGGAGGCATTTTCAAAATTCAATGCCTTTTCGGAACCGGTAAGCACGTTCAAACCGGGCTTCCATTCCTTGGAGCCGATAATATCAACTTCCACTTCATAAGAGATCGACGGGTCGGAAGCAGGTGTCGCGGTAAGCTTTACCGTGCCGGCTTTACCGTTTGCGGTGATCACGGCAGTCGTTTCGGTGGTTTCGACAGCCGCCTCGGTCGTGCCGAGGTCGTATGCCCAGGAAACAGCTTCCTTCGCGGTAATGGTGGTGGAGGTCGGAGCCGGTTTTTCGGCAACTTCAGTGGCTGCGATGACGAAGTTGTCGGAATCGAGGAATGCGGTCTTTTCGTAAACCGGATACAGCGTGAGGTCTTCGCCGTTCAAGGGAATCGTTTCCATCACGGTATCAGAATTGATCTCCGTCGACCAGCCGATGGCCTTATAGATAACGCCGGCCGTGCTGAATTCGGCAGGACGGTTATCCGTTTTAACGGTATATTCGGTGGCAATATTTTCGGCTTTCCATTCGACACCGTCGGCAAAGAGGAAATCTTCGGTTACAGCCGTGCCGTCGGGCATCACGTAGTTGATTTTGTAGAACGGGAACACGCCGAAGTTATCAATATAGAAATTGAGCGGATTTGCGCAAGCACCGTTTTCCTCCGCAACAATACCCATACGGAACTGCCAGTCAAACGATTTTCCGTTTAACGGTGTGCCGGTTTTAGAGGTATGCGTCCACTTGTTCGGCGTGGTATCGAAGGACATATGGTTGCCTTCCGCTGCCGGAATGAACCAAATGGCTGCGCCCCAATGTGTCTTGACATCCGCCATGTCAAAGTAATGATCCCACGTAAACCAGAATTTTCTGGTGCCGTCGAAGGTATGGTTGAATTTGAGATTCGACCAATGTCTGCCGACCGGTCCACGGTGGAACTGCAGAATCTTGCCGTAGGTTCCGTCTGCATCAAGCGCGGATTCGTCCACCAAGCTTGTCGGCTTTTCGACGATGGTTTTGGAGGCAAAATTGTCTACACCGATAAGCAAATCGGCTTCGGTTGCGTCGTCAAAGGTCATGACGCCGCTTTTTCCGGTAAGTAAGTTTTTACCGGGAATGACCTCTGCGGCAAGAGCCGCGGCTTCGGGTTCGCTTTGTACGGCTGCCGGAAGCTCTTCGGTGACGGTTTCGACCGTTTCAAAGCCGAAAGCACCGACAGGGAGCACCATGGAAAAGACCATGGCGAGCGTCAGTAAAAGCGCGAGTGTTTTTTTCATAAATACTCTCCTTTATATGTGTTTTTTGGTAAAACTACCATTGCTATCATCTTAACGCCAAATTGTTACACAAATATGAATTCTGAAAAAAATCGTCATTTTGCCATATGTTTTTGTTGAATATGCACAAACGTTCTTCACAATCAGACCTGTCTCGTTACAAATTTATCAACGTATTCACCAAAACAAGATTTTTTTGAAAAAAATCCGCGCAAGCCGAAATGCGCATATAAATTCGTCGAAAATGCTCGAAAATTGTCACTCGATTTTTCGATATTGCAAAGAATTTTATCAATTCGACAGATGCTAAAAACTCGCACCGGTTCGTCTTACGTTTTCCTTACACGTTTTCGTTCGGAAACAGACTTTTTCGCATTCCGCACGCACGAAAGATTTTTGAAGAGGCTTCGAAGGGCTTTCGAGCGGCACTGTGGAAAATTCTTCCGAGAATCGAACATATGTTTACATTCTTTGATTGAAAAAATCGAACAAATGTGCTATAATTGTATCGACGCAAAAAAGCGTCCGGTTCGATGCCGCGTTTTTGACGCGCGGCATCCGCCGATTTTGATACGAAAGGAATTTTTCGGATGATTTTTATAAAAAAAGACCGCTCGGCCGTCATTCCCGGCGCCGAACGGCACATTGGCTTTGAAAACGACCATTTGGTCGAAAAGCGGTTCTTCTGCGTTGAAGATACGGCTTTGGCGGATTTCACCTTCAAGTTGGACATCGACAATACGGACGTTGTTTCCCTGACGCCGGTCACGGCAAGTGAAGCCGCTTTGAGCGGAATGCTGCTTGAATGGGACATCACGCGGGACGCTTTGGGAAGCGGCGGTGTGATTTGTGCGCAGCTGCGGGCGTTTGACGCGGACGGCAATCGCGTTTGGCACAGCGAAAAAATGGAATTTACGGCCGGCGAATCGGTGCACGCCGTCACGGAGGCTTCCGCTCCGGCAACCATCACGGAATTTGAGCAGATCGAACAAAAGGTGACGCAGACACTCACTTCGATGGATGCCGTTTACGAGGATGTGACGGAAAAATACGGCGAAATCGTGCAAATGGGTGACGCGTATTCGGAGGCTATGGAAACAGTTGCCACGCTATCCGAGAAGGCCGCTGCGCATTATGCCGACAAAACCAATCCGCATGGAGTGACGGCAGGGCAAGTCGGCGCATACAGCAAAGCGGAGACAGACACAGCACTTGCCGGGAAGTTAGACAAGGTTACGGGCACGGTGCGCATTTATCCGGGCATTTATGCAACGACCGACACAGACGGCACGCCGCAGCTTATCACAGCAACAAGCGATTTGAGCTATATCGGGACGGGCGGAGGGTACATACCGCTTTATGCTCCCGGCGGACAGCTCAAGACGGCAGAGCCGACGGCGGACGACGCGGCGGCAAACAAAGCGTATGTGGATGCGGTTAAGGCCGATCTTGCCGACAAGCTCGAAGAGTCGAACAAGGCGTACGAACTCATCGAGACTATCACGTTGACTGAAGCGACGAATATAATTGAGCGCAGTACCAAGCCGGACGGGACGGCGTACAGCTTTGCGAAGGTGCTTATCACGGTTGACACGCCGAAGACAGACACGGTCGCGCAGCAGAATATACGTTTGTACATTAACGACGGCACGCTTGACTACTATGCGTATTATCAAAGCCTTACGACATATGCAAAGCGGGCGCATTTTGATTGTGCTGTGGAAAACGGACTTTTGAAAATCCGGATCGGCAACGGTGCAACGAATTATGGCGGCGAAAACACCGGCGTTGCAGCCATGATAGAAAATGCGAATATCGTATTTTTATCGGCCATCAACAAAATAAAGCTCAAGGGCGAAGCGACCTTTGCGGTCGGAACGGTTATCAAGATTTATGGGGTGAGAGCATGAAGAAGAATATTTTAGTGGATGGCGTTGTGCAGACGGTGGAGATGACCGCCGAGGAAATCGCGGAGCTGCAAGTGGCGGTATCGCCCGAAGTGCAGATAGAACAGCTCAAGGACGAGCTTGCGCGATACGATTATATCGGCGTGAAACTGGCGATGGGTGTTGCGACCAAAGAAGAATACGCCGAAGAAATCGCGCACACGGAGGTGTTACGGCAGCAGATTCGGGTGCTGGAAGGTGAGGTGGGATAAGTGGACGTTTTTGCGGTCATTGTCAGCATTATCGGTGGTGTATTTGCGATTTTTTTTGGGCTTGCGACCTTCTTTCGCAACAAGCACAGCGATGATGTTGGGGAAGGCAAAAAGGGTGGCGTAGTCTTGACGGAGCTTGGTTACATCAAATCGGGTGTGGATGACATCAAGCGCAAACAGGAGAAGCAGGATGAACAGCACATTGAGGTGATTTCGCGCTTGACGGCGGTGGAATCTTCGGCCAAGCAGGCGCACAAGCGCATTGATGCGGTGGAAAAGCATTTGGATGAAAAGGACGGCGCGGTATGAGGTTTTCGAAAAAGATTGTTATCACGATGTTTGTGACGGTATTTGCGTTCGTGGTAACCATGATTTTAACGTACTGGTTCAAGGGTGGTGTGCCGGACAGTCTGATTGAGCAGTTCTTTGGGTTCTTCGGCATTGAGGGTGGAGCACTTGCCATCATCAAGGTCGGCGAGGCGTTCGCCGAGAAGTTGGATAAGGGCAAAAAGACCAAGAAGCGGTAAGACGGACGCTTAAGGGAGACAGTTGCTTAAGGAAGACGGTCGCTTTTCTTAAAAGAAAAGCTCCGCAAAAGAATTTCAATTGGGTAAGTGAAGATGGTTTTGACAACAACACATTTCCGCAACCAACACCGCCCATTCCCACCAAGCCATAACCTACTGTCCGCA
>URCT01000102.1 GCA_900546385.1 uncultured Eubacteriales bacterium
GAGCCGGTGCGGTCACAAAATACGTTTCGCGCGACCGTGAACGGATCGAAAGAGCCTTTTGCGTGAAGTATCCGTATGAATACTTAGATCCCGAAAAGTATCCCGGCTTTGACCGCGCGTTTGCCGAGCATTTCTATCAATCGGTATATGAAAATAACGGCCAATAAAGGGTGATTGATTTGGCAAAACAGGGCAGTCAGACATTTGTTTTCGGCGCGGTCATTCTCATGGTTTCCAACATTCTTGTCAAGGTGATCGGTGCCATTTTCAAGATTCCGTTAACCAACATCATCGGCGTGGACGGTATGGCGTATTTCAATGCCGCTTACAGCATTTATGTAACGCTGTACAATGTTTCTACCTCCGGGCTTCCGGTCGCCATTTCGCGTATGGTTGCCGCCGAAAATGCGAAAGGCAATCTTAAAGCCGCAGGTCGGATTTTTTCGGTTGCATTTCGGCTGTTCTTTTTCATCGGCCTTGCCGGAACGCTCATCATGACGCTTTTTGCCGACCGCTTTGCCGCTTTTTGCGGAATTGCGCAGGCACGACTTGCCACGGTTGTCATTGCGCCGACGCTCTTTTTTATCTGCCTTTCTTCTGCCTGCCGCGGGTATTTTCAGGGCTTGCAGAACATGGTGCCGACGGCGGTTTCCAATATCATTGAAGCGTTCGGAAAGCTTGGAATCGGCTTAGCTGCGGCGTGGTATTTTTGTTTAGTCAGGCAATATCCGCTGCCGCAGGTTGCCGCTTTTGTCATTTCCGGCGTAACCGTCGGTGTTTTTGCCGCGACGGTGTATATTTATATTGAAAAAGCGCGTTTTTGCCGCTCGGAAGATTTTGTAAAACGCTTAAATGACAGCGAAGCACTTGTGCAATCGCCGCGAAAAAGCATCTTGCGAGAGCTTGTGGTAACAGCCGTTCCGATCGTGCTTGCGTCCTCCGTGATGGGGCTTACCAATACGGCGGATACCTTTCTTATTGCGCGGCGGCTTGCGGAGGCTGGTCTTCCGACATCGGCTGCAACGTCTTTCTACGGCACCTATTCGGCGATGACAGTCCCGTTATTCAACATGATACCGCCGCTGATTTATCCGTTTGCCATCGGCATTATTCCGGCACTGTCCGCATCAATTTCTAAAGGCGACTCCGAAGCTTGCGCCACGCAAACGACCTCGGCCTTTCGGTTGGCGGCGATTGTTTCTGTTCCGTGTGCGGTCGGTATGTGCGTGCTTTCGGGCAATATTATTTCGTTTTTGTTTTCGGGAAGCCGCCGGGAAATCGTTTTCGGCGAAACGACCGTCACGACGACTGCGCTTGCAGCGGCGGCACTGCGGATCTTAGCACCGGCGATTTTCTTCCTCGGCATGATCGCCATCACCAATGCGGTACTGCAGGCCTATCGCCAAGAACGCAAGACCATTCTTTCCACAACGGCCGGAATTGTTGTGAAAATCTTACTCACCTATTGGCTGTCGGCCGTACCGGACTTTGGCATCAACGGTGCAGCCGTTGGAACGGCGGCGTGCTATTTTACCGTTTTTGCATTGAATTTATATTTTGTGATAAAATATACGCACTTTGTGCCGCGTATCCGGGATGTGTTTCTGAAACCGGCCGTGGCCGGACTTCTTTGCGGCGCGGCCGCCGTTATGGCGGTAAAACTGCTTGACGGCCATATGCCCGATAAGCTTGTGACGCTTGCGGCAATCCTGCTTGCGGCTTTCGTATACGGCGCGGTGTTACTTGTCATTCGCGGTGTTGCGCGAGAAGACCTCTTAATGCTGCCGAAGGGCGAAAAATTGTGCCGCGTCATGGATAAATGCGGCTTGCTTGGATAAATATTTCTTAAAAAGGAATGAAAAAAATGACTGAAGAAATCAAGGCATTCAAAGAAAAAGAGACCTATACTCCAGAGGATATCCGAGAACTGGTTGCGATTTTGCGCAGTCCGGACGGGTGCGCCTGGGACAGAGAGCAGACGCATAAAAGCGTGCGCAACGCCATGATCGAAGAAACCTATGAATTCATCGAAGGCTTGGATAAAGACGACAAGACCTTGATGAAGGAAGAACTCGGCGACGTTTTGTTTCAGGTGTTTTTCCATGCACGCATTGCCGAAGAAAGCGGCGAGTTTTCGATCGATGATATCGCGGATGAGATCTGCAAGAAAATGGTTTTGCGCCATCCGCACGTTTTCGGCGATGTGACCGTGAAGGATTCCGGTGAGGTGCTGCAAAACTGGGAAACCATCAAAAAGGCCGAAAAGAGCCGCGATACCTTGGAAAAGCAGTTAGAAAGCGTTTCCTCGGCACTGCCGTCGCTCATCCGTGCCGAAAAACTGCTGTCGCGCTGCAAAAAAGAGAGCATTCCCGTAGAGCGCGACGCGCAGAAGTTAATTTCACACATTGCGGAAAAAGCACAGAAGTTAACGCCGGAGACCGACAGTGCGCAGATCGGCGAGCTTTTGTTTGCCATCACCAATTTAACGTATGCCTTAAAAATCAACGCAGAGCAAGCGTTATACGAAACCAACAACCGTTTTATCGAAGAAACGGTGAAAAATCATGAAAATATAGAGGAAAAGCAATGAGACTTGATAAATATTTGAAGGTTACGCGCATTATCAAACGCCGCACAGTCGCCAACAACGCTTGTGACGCGGCACACGTGACCGTGAATGACCGCCCGGCAAAGGCATCGTATGATGTCAAAGTCGGCGATATTATCGCCATCACCTTCGGCGAAAAAACGCTGCGGGTTGAAGTGACCGACGTAAAGGAAACGGTCGGCAAGGATTTAGCCGCCACCTTATACCGGGTGTTGGAATAACAGAACCTGTTTGCGCATAACCTGTACAGATAAAGCCCGACACGAGAAGTCTGTCGGACACCGGAAAGGGAGTATCTGTATATGTCGTTCGAATCCTGCGGAAGTGTTGCCATCACCGATCGCGCATCCATTGAGCTTACCGGTATTTTGTCGGTCGACAGCTTTGATGAAGCCGCCATCACGCTAAACGTATCCTGCGGCAAACTGCTCATCGAAGGTGAAAACCTGAAGATTGACGGATTAGATCTCGAAAAAGGCCGTGTGACTGCCGGCGGACGCATTAACGCCGTTTACTATACCGATGTAGCAGGAGGAACGAACGCCGGCCTTTTGTCGCGCCTGTTCGGCAAACGCTCATAGCATGGAGATTTTGTTCGGGCGAAATCAGTTTGCGGTATTTTTGTCGTTTTTGGTTTGCGGCGTTTTAGCCGGAATCGTTTTTGATGCGTTAAAAGTCAAGCGGCATTTGTTCGGCGCACCAAACGCCGTGCTGTTTGTCGATGATTTCATATTCATGTTATTTTGCGGCATCCTGCTTATCTTTAACGCATTTGCGTTCAACGACGGAAATTTCAAGTGGTATGAAGTGCCGTTTATGCTTGCCGGATTTACCGTATACCGCTTGACGCTGTCGCGCCTTGTGATCTTTGTCTTCTTTGGCGTGATCGATGTTGCAAAAAAGCTTTTGAAACGCTTACTGCGGCCGATTTTGCGGCTGTTATGCAAAGGAGTTGCCGTTATTTCGGTTTTGTTTTGGCACTTTCGGTGTAATGCCGCGGCGCACCGGCTGAAAATACGGCTGCAAAACAACTATCCTTTATTGGAATGAGAAAAACGGAGAGGAAGTGAAAGCGATGAGCCTTGCCAAAAATATTGCCATGATCCTTGTCATTCTTTTGCTTTTGGCACTCGGCATTCATCAACAGTTACGAATCAATGAGCTTGATAAAACCATTGCTTCGTTGGAACAACAGAATGAAACCTTAAAATATGAGAACGATAAAAAGCAGAACGAACTCGATACGCCGCTTGAGGATCGCATGGAAAAGGAAGCCGGAAGTCTCGGCTATAAGGATCCGAACGCACAGTATTACTACAACGATTTCAGCGGTTGAACCATATTGTTCGTTTGAAAGGATATGAAAAGATGAGAATTCTGCATACAAGCCGCATTACCGAAGAAGTGCGCCGATTGTTGATCGAAGCAAATTATGTGTTGCCGGAAAGCTTAGCCTGTCGCATCAAAGAAAGCGAAAATAGCGAGCGCAATCCGCTTGCCGCGTCGCTGCTTTCCAAGCTTAGCGACAATCTGAAGGCGGCCGAAAAAATCAATGTTCCGATCTGCCAGGATACCGGCATGGCCGTGATTTTTTTGGAGATCGGCCAAGAGGTTTTCTTGAAGGGCGAACCGTTAGAAGCGGCTGTAAATCGCGGCACGGCACAGGCCTATGA
Source organism: uncultured Eubacteriales bacterium (assembly GCA_900546385.1). Taxonomy (GTDB): domain Bacteria; phylum Bacillota; class Clostridia; order Oscillospirales; family CAG-382; genus UMGS882. Next base: position 4,282 of record URCT01000102.1, read on the forward strand.
CGAAGGATATCTGCGCAAATCGGTTGTGAACGACCCGTTGTTTGATCGTGTGAACACCGGAGACAATACACCGGCCGTGCTGCATACGCGGATTGTTCCCGGCGATCGGGTACATATTGTTGCTGCACCCAAGGGCTTTGGCAGTGAAAATATGAGCCGCATAAAAATGTTTACGCCATCGGCCGGAAAAGGCGATATCATCGAATTTGTGTTGGAAACCGTGCGGCTTGCCGGCGGAAATCCGTGTCCGCCTATCGTGGTGGGCGTCGGCATCGGCGGAACGTTCGAAAAAGCCGCTCTTTTGGCAAAAACGGCGCTTGCACGGGATGTTTCTGTTCCCAATCCCGATGCACGCTATGCCGCGCTTGAAAAAGAAATGCTTGAAAAAATCAATGCGCTCGATATCGGGCCGCAGGGCTTTGGCGGCGACACGACGGCGCTCGGCGTGAATATCGAGTATTTTCCGACGCATATTGCCGGTCTGCCGTGCGCGGTCAATATCGGCTGTCATGTAACGCGTCATCGGGAAGCTGTTTTGTAAACGTTGGTGGATAATTGCATTTTCTACAATTTCAGATAAGTTTCACATGATTTTTTAGATAAATTCAACAAAATACTCTTGCCTTTTCCTGCGGATTGTGTTATACTATAGACAATGAAAGGGAAACCTTTCAAACCAACCACAGGAGGAAAGTTGTATGAAACTGACAATTACAGGAAGAAAGTTTACCGTAACCGACCGTCTCACCGAACGAATCACGGAAAAGCTTGCCAAATTCGACAAGTATTTTGATGACGAAGCAACCGGCACGGTGGTTCTTCGTTCCAGAAAAAATGCAGAAATCATTGAAATAACCATATACAGTAAAGGCACCATGTTCCGTGCCGAGGTGGAGGATGAAACGGCGTTAAATGCCCTTGACCGTGCAGTCGATATCATCGAGCGGCAGATCCGCAAGAACAAAACACGTTTAGAGCGGCGCTTGAAAATCGGCGCATTTGACAAAACTGTTTTGGCCGACAGCCAATGGGCGGACATTGAAGAAGAGGACATTCGCATAACCAAAACCAAGAAGTTTATTATGAAGCCGATGACGCCTGAAGAGGCTGTGCTCCAAATGAATTTGCTTGACCACGAATTCTTCCTCTTCACCAACATTGAAAACGACAAGGCCTGCGTTGTCTATAAGAAAAAGAACAACGAACATGGCTTGATCGAAACCGAAACCGAATAAACGAATAAAAGAGAAACAGAGTCGGGAGTTTTCCCGGCTCTGTTTTTGTGTTAAGAAGGACGGCAGAAACCGCTTAACCGTTTCTGCCGCAAAAAGCTTTTTGATTATTCGTTGTTCACGATATTCTGCATCCATTTGCCGCTTCTTACTAAAATGATCCCGACAATATCCTTGATGATATCCACCGAGAGCGTGCAGGCATAAAGCGGCACGATCGGCATAGCGGTGAATTTTGCCAATAAAAAGGCCACCGGGAAATTAACGCACAGCATAAACACACTGTCAAACAGAAACGTCAAAACGGTCTTTCCGCCGGAGCGTAAGGTGAAATAACAGTTGTTGGCAATGGTGTTGACGAGAATGTAGCCCGAATAGACTCGTAAGAACGAAGTGGCAAGCTGCTTTTCGTGGGCGGCTGTGCCTTGATAGAGATTCGGTAAAAACGGCGCCAAATTGAAGAGAACAAAGCTTGTTCCAAGGCAAATGAGAAACGAAAAGACGATGAGTCTGGCATCGGCACGTTTGGCTTCTTCCATTTTGTTGGCACCGAGCAGATTTCCGACGATAATGGCGATGGCATTTCCGAAAGCAATGGTAATTACATTGAAAATGTCGGTGATGGTCGTTGAAATATTATACCCGGCAACCACATCCAATCCGCGCAGCGAATAGCAATAGGTGAGGGAAGCAACGCCAATGGCCCATAAGGTTTCATTGATAAGAAGCGGAACGCTTTTGGGTAGAACGGTTTTGACAAACTCAAGCGGTACACGCAGCGTTTTGCAAACACCGTGCAGAAATGCATAAATATCACGCACGCGTACCGTAACGGCGGTGATCGCAAGCTCCACAAATTTTGCAATCACTGTGGCGATGGCTGCGCCTCGAACACCGAGAGCCGGAGCACCGAAATGTCCGAAAATCAAGATGTAATTGAGCGTTAGATTCGTGATAATGGCGGCAATTCCGGAAACCATGGGAAGCTTGGTATGTTCTGTTTCACGAAGCGTGCTGGAATAGGCTTCGTTCACTGCCTGCGGAATGATTCCGAAAATGATGACAGACAGATACTGCGTGGCGTAGGAAAGTGTACGGGTAAGGTCAAGATCGCGGTTGGTTTCGCTTTCGTGCAAGAAAAGCTGTATTAACGTCGGCCCGGCTGTTATGAGCGCCGTTAATGCCAAAATAAGCACGGCGAGATTGCAATACACTTTTAAGCGAAAGCTTTTTTTGACACCTTCATAATCGCCTTTGCCATAAAACTGTGCAGTGAAAATGCCGACACCGGCACAGCCGCCGAATAAGCAGAGGTTGTAGACAAAAATCAACTTGTTGACGATCGAGACAGCCGTCATTTGTTCTGTGCCGACTGCACCAACCATCACATTGTCAAGCAAATTGACAAAGTTTGTAATGCCGTTTTGAATCATGATCGGAACGGCCACCGAAAGTGCTTTTTTGTAAAAGGCACGGTCTCCAATATAATAACCGAGCTTTTGTTTGATCTTGTTCATAAGAAAATCCTTTTTGTACGAATTATTTAGGCGATAAACAGACAGGCGATGCGGTAAACGATCCAAGCGCATACCCAGGCGACTGCCGTTTGGAACAGCATACGCTTGGCAGTTGCCCAAAACGAGGCAAGCTCTCGTCCGATGGCTGCGGCTGCCGCCACGCAGGGCATATACAACAGTGCGAACGTCAAGAATGACAAAACCGACGCGAGAGAAGAAAACTCAGCATGCAGGGCTTCTTCGAAAGGCAGAGCCGATTCGGTCAAAATCTTGAGCGAGCTGATAACAGCTTCCTTGGCCGTCAGCCCTGTAATCAGCGCAGTAACGGTTTTCCAGTTGCCAAAGCCGAGCGGCGCGAATACCGGCGCGACCAACCGTCCGATATGTGCTAAAATGCTGTCGGAGGTGTCCGAAACGAGCGTCATCGAAAAACCGAAGTTTTGCAAAAACCAAAGAATGACGGTGGATAAGAAGATGACCGTAAATGCCTTGACGATAAAATCTTTGGCCTTTTCTGCCATTAACGTAAGTGTGTTGCGTGCTGTCGGCAGACGGTAGGTCGGCAATTCCATGACAAAAGATTCAGGCTTTTCTGTTTTATCGTTGCCTTTTAAGATGAGCATAACGAGAATCCCGACAGCAATGCCGCCGAAATACAACGAAAGAATGACGGGAAGCGGATTTTTCGGAAAAAACACGCCGGTAAACAGGACATAAATCGGCAGCTTGGCACTGCATGAAATGAAAGGCACCAGCGCGATGGCCTTTCGGCGTTCGGTTTCGCTGCCAACCGTTCTTGCGGCCATGACCGCCGGAACCGAACAGCCGAAGCCGATGAGTAACGGCACAAACGTTTTGCCGGAAAGGCCGAGCTTGCGCATGGGTTTATCCATAATGAAAGCTACGCGTGCCATGTAGCCGGTGTCCTCTAACAGAGAGAGAAAGAAAAACAGTGTAACAATGGTCGGCAAGAAGGAGAGAATGCTGCCGATGCCTGTAAAGATGCCGCCGATGATCAGCGAATGCAGTGTCGGTGCCACATGAAGCGACGTAAGCAGTCTGTCGGATAACGCGATGAAGGCGTTAATTGCCGCTGTGAAGAGTGACGACAGTGTTCCGCCCGGAAAAACGAATGTGAAGAAAAAGACAAGTGCCATGATAACGAAAAACATCGGAAAAGCGGTGTATTTTCCGGTTAACAGACGGTCGATCTGCTCGGAAATCCGCTCCTCTTTGGAGATCGTTTTCGGCTTCTTGACGCATTTGGCGCACAAACGTTCAATAAACTGATAACGTGCGTCGGCAAGTGCCGCATAGGAATCACCGTCGTTTGTTGCCGCTTGGACGGCTTGTGCGATGGCGTCCGTCTGCTTTTTTGTCAGCGTGAACGGAAAAACCATGGACGGATCGCTGTCAAACAGCTTGGAGGCACAGAAACGAAGCGGCATACCGCTATTTTGAGCGTCTGTTTTGACAATGTCGGCGATATCATCCAACGCTTTTTGCACCGGCTCGTCAAAGCGCGGCACGATCGGCAGGCGGTGCTTTTGTACGGTGTCTCTTACCGAAGATATCAAAGCAGATGTGCCTTCATTTTGCGAGGCGGTTACCGGGACTACCGGAACGCCGAGTGCTTGCGAAAGGGCATTTACGTCTATTTCAATGCCGGCGGATTTGGCAGCGTCCATGCGGTTTAAGGCCAATACCGTCGGAATCTGCGCTTCAAACAGCTGGAGAGTTAAATATAAGCTGCGTTCGATGCCCGTGGCATCGACGATGTTGATAACGCAATCCGGTTTTTCCAGTAAAAGAAAATCGCGTGCAACCGTTTCTTCGGAAGTATAGGTGGTCAAGGAATATAGGCCTGGCAGATCCACAAGAATCATGTCGGTATTTTCTTTAATCGTGCCTTCTTTTTTTTCGACCGTTACACCCGG
>URCT01000103.1 GCA_900546385.1 uncultured Eubacteriales bacterium
GTTCCGCAAACCTCGAATCAGCGCACCGCAGCCGCAGCTTCGCACCGCAACAATTAAAACCTTTTTAAGAAGAGCTTCGAGGTTCTGCAAACCTCGAAGCAGCACACCGCAACAACAACTTCCAACCGACAAATTTAAATCCTTTTGCCGCTCCGCGGCTTCTTTCGGCGGCTATGCCGCCTTTTTTGTTGCCTGCGGCAATCGGTCGCCGCCCTTGGCGGCGATTCTTTCCATCTTATGGAAAATTTTTGCCCCATTCGGGGCAGCACGTCCCACGTGCAAATTGGTAATATTTCACAAATACTTTCTAAAGATTTGTGAAATTCGACTATTTACAGATGCCCACCGTTTGTGGTAAAATAATCATATCCGAAAAAAAGGAAAAGGATGTGTTTCATTATTTATGTTTAAGAAAATTCTTGCAGCACTTTTGGTTGCCGGCACGGTACTTACACTTGCCGCCTGCGACAAAGATGACCAAAAGCAGCCGGATACCAAAACGCCTGACAACCAGGTGGAAACACCCGGCACAACCGACAACTCCACCACAGAAGAGGGCAAAATCGATTACGACGCCGTTCTCTCAAAAGAGAAATACGACGGCTATACCTACCGTATGCTTGTGCGCAAGGGACAGGTAAAGAGCCAGTATTTTGACGAAGGCCAAGAGGATATCGTCGACGACGCCATCTTTCGCCGCAACAAGGCGATCGAAGAAAAGTACGGCATCACCATCACCGCCTCCGAATCCTCCAGCAACAACTACGATACCGACGCATTGAACTCGATTCTTGCCGGTGACGACGCTTACGACGTCATTTTCGCGCACTCCCGTGCCGCTTTCGCCTATGCCGTCCAAGGTGCAGGCTACAACATTCATGACATCGAAACCATCCACATAGATATGCCGTGGTGGTCGAAGAACATCAACGACAACTGTACCGTTAACGGCAGGCTGTACGTTCTCGACGGCGACATTTCGCTGTCCGGTCTTTCCAACGCTATGTGTTTGCTGTTCAACAAGCGCATTTTCGACGAAAAAGGCTTTGACTATCCGTATGAAATGGTAAAGGACGGCGATTGGACGTTTGACGAATTCGCATACCTTGCCAAAAAAGGCGGCGAAGACCTCAACGGCGACGGCGTTATGAAGCCGGAGGACGACCAATACGGCTTTGTTACGGCAGAATGGGAAGCACCCATCAACGTGCTGTATGCCGGCGGTCAGAAGATCTACAACATCAACGATGAAGGCGCTGTGGAATTGACCTTATATTCCAACAAGACGGTTGAAATCTTTGACGAGTTCTTCCTCCTTATGAACAACGAAGCCTGCTTCTTGAAGTTCACCGAAGGCAATATCAACTATTCCGGTCCGGACATTTTCTCCAGCGGCCGCGCAATGATGGCATCCGGCGGTCTCGGCTCGGCACAGGGACTTCGTAACATGGACGATGATTTCGGTATCATTCCGTACCCGAAATTTGACGAAACCGACGAATACTCCACCGCTATCAACGGCGTTGCACCGCTCATCGTTATCCCGATCAGTGTCAGCGATGTCAACCGCACCGGCGCGATTACCGAAGCTCTTGCTGCTTACGGTCACAGAGACGTTATCCCGGCTTTCTATGAAAAGTCGCTCAAATCCAAGTATGCCCGTGACGAAGAATCCGAAGAAATGATGGATCTCATCAAGGACAGCATTATTTACGATATGGGTTATGTTGCCGGCGGTACGTTCCAGTCGGTCGGCCGCGACATTTCCAAGCTCACCACGCACGATTTCTCGTCGTTCTATGCGGCTCGCGAAAGCTCGGCCAAGAAGGCTGTGGAAGACTTCAACAAAGATTACGGCGGACTTTAATCGCCGCGGGCAGCCATTTTCCTAAAACATAGACAAAAACCGCGCTATGCAAGACATTTTTTACGTATTTTGCATAGTGCGGTGTTTTTTTACGCCGTTTTTATGCAAAGTGTCCATATTCAAATGTGGATTTTTGGTAAAAACGCCTCTTTACAAGCTCCTTGCAAATGTGATAGAATAAGCATATCTTAAAAAAGGAGTGAGATTATGCTCAAAAAAATTCTTGCAGCACTTCTTGTTGCCGGCACGGTGCTTACGCTTGCCGCCTGCGACAAAGATAACAAAAAGCAGCCGGAAAGCAAGACTCCGGACAACAAGGTAGTTGAGCCTGACAACACGAACAAAACCGACCCGGGCACGGACGCCATCGATTATGATGCGGATCTGTCCACTGAAAAATACGACGGCTACAATTACCGCATTTTGGTTCGCAAGGGTTGGACGGAAAGCCAATACCAAGAAGAAAGCCAAGAGGATGTTGTAAAGGATGCCATTTATCGCCGCAACAAAGATGTTGAGGAAAAATACGGCATTACCATTTCGGTCTCCGAATCCTCCAGCAGCGACTATGAAGTGGATGCGTTAAACTCGGTGCTTGCCGGCGATGATGCATATGACATCATTTTTGCGCACTCCCGTGCGGCATTCACGTATGCGGTACAGGGTGCGGCCATGAACGTGCTCGACATTGACACCATTCACATGGATAAGCCGTGGTGGTCAAAAAACATTGTGGACAACTGCTCGTTAAACGACCGTTTATATGTGCTTGACGGCGACATTTCCCATGACGGTATTTCGGCAGCCATGTGTTTATTATTCAACAAGCGCATTTTCGATGAAAAAGGTTTGGATTATCCGTACGAAACGGTCAAGGATGGCGAATGGACCTTTGATGAGTTTGCTTACACTGTCAAAAAGGGTGGTGCGGATCTGAACGGTGACGGCGTTATCAAGCCGGAAGACGACCAATTCGGTTTTGTATGCTTTGAATGGGGTGCGCCGATCTCGATTCTGTACACCGGTGGTCAGAAGATTTACGACAAGGACGATGAGGGCAAGTTTGCGCTCACGCTGTACTCCAACAAGACAGTTGAATTATTTGACGAATTCTTCCGTTTGCTCGACAACGAGGCCTGCTACATCAGCAACACCAGCAAGCAAGTTTACTATTACGACATTTTCAAGGAAGGCCGCGCCATGATGGCAAACGGTTCGCTTGGTTCTGCCCAGGATTTACGCAACCTTGATGACGATTTTGGTATTCTTCCTTACCCGAAATTCAGCGACGATGACGAGTATTCCGCCATCATCAACGGGCACGCGCCGCTTGCGCTCATTCCGATCACGGTTTCCGATGCAAGACGCACGGGTGCGATCACGGAAGCGCTTTGTGCTTACGGTTCGAAATACGTCATTCCGGCGTTCTATGATGTATCGTTAAAGACGAAATATGCGCGCGACGAAGAGTCCGAAGAAATGATGGATCTCATCAAGGACAGCATTGTTTATGACATTGGTTATGTTGCCGGCGGTCCGTTCCAGTCGGTCGGCCGCGACCTCTCGCTCACGACGACCCACGACTTCTCGTCCTTCTATGCGGCTCGCGAAACCTCTGCCAAGAAGACCATTGAAGACTTCAACGCCGATTACGGTGGGCTGAAATAAGGATTCCGGCGGCAAGAGGATTTCGCGGCTTGCGAGCCGCGACAAGAGAGATTTCGCGCTCTGCGGAGCGCGACAAGGGCTTCTCGCCCTTGACCTCGCCCTCTTTTCTTAAAAGAAAAGAGGGGCAAAAGAACTTAATTATTTAGGTTTATTATTTCGCGTGACTCGCGTGAATAACATTCAAAAGAAACAGAAAACTGCGCCATGGTTCAAAGTTTGAGCCATGGCGCGTTTTTTTGCAAGAGCGATTATTTCTCGAAGCAATGATAGCTTTCCAAGATATATTTACCGCACAGATACAACATTTCTTCGGCTTTTTTGGCAAGCTCAAGCGGCGGCTCGGCCAAGCGGTTATCCAGCGTCGCATCCGGTGTCTGTCCGGGACGCACATCGGTCATGCGGCGGCGGTTGCCGAGCCAATAATTTGCCGGGCGGAGCATACTGTCGCACTCCATGGTGAAATATCCGTCAAAGTGAACGTCCGCAAGCGCCTGCATCACTTCGTCCATAGAGGCAGTTCCTGCAAACGGCAGGATATGCTCATCGCGTTCGCCGCGGTTATCGTTGATATGCACGGCTTTTAATGTATCGCCGAGTGCGAGGATTTCCCGATACTGGCTGCCCTCGATATTGGCATGCCCCGTATCCCAGCACACGCCGAGAAGCGGATGGTCGGCATAATCGATGAATTCGCGCATATCCGCGCCGGTATAGAAATAATAATTGCCGCCCATATTGATATGTGCGCTGTTTTCCGTGAGCACCCGCACGCCGGTCTTTTCCATCACCGGGAACAGCTGTCTGTAAAAATCCAGATTTCGTTCGAAATACTCGTCTTTGCCGATGCCGCTCATCACACCGGCGTGCACCACGGTATGCGGGATGCCCAAAAGGCCGCAGACCTCGATGGAACGGATCGTTGCGTCCAAAAGCGTCTGCCGCGCCTCGCCGCAGAGCGGATTGCCGCCGGGCGAATGCGCCTGCACAAAGGTCATGCCAAGACAAGCGGCAAAGTCGCCGAGGCGTTTGGTGTATTCGCGCCAATCGGGTGTGAAAAACGGCGACGGCGTGCCGAAATCATCGTACATACTTAAGTCGATATAGGTAAAACCGGCGTCGTATACATGGCGCACACGTTCGGTATGAGAGGCGGTATAGCGCGCAAAATCGCCGGTTGTGGTGGCAAGCTTCATAAAAATCACTCCTTACGGCTTTTACGGTTTTATTATAGCGCGGATTTCTCCGAATTGCAAGGCTCTATCGGCGAAAATATATGCAATATCTTCCGGAAAATTTTGCCTTTCCGCTTGACTTTTGCCACTCGTGCCGTTATACTGTAACAAAGATAACTTGAAGGAGCGGATAACAATGTCCGGAATTCGCTATGACGCATCGAAATTACAGGATGTTATCAAGGATTTTTGTGTGATTACCGGCGTTTCGGTATCGGTGTTAGACGATGAATTTGAGGTGCTTGCCTCTTACAGTGAGCAGATGCCGGCTTTCTGCCTTGCTATTCAAAGCACGCCGGACGGCAAGGAAAAATGCCTGTGCTCGGACATGGCACTGTTAAAACGCTGCCGGGAAAGCGGAAAAGCACAAAGCCACATCTGTCATGCCGGTGTGATGGATGCGGCTTTGCCGATTGGCAAGGACGGCGGCATCATCGGCTATATCCTCATCGGGCGGACGCGTGTAGCAGACTTTTCCGAAATCGAGCCGCGGCTTTCGTGGCTGTCGGAAGACCGGTCTGTCTTGCAGGAACAGTACGAACAGCTGCAGACCTACAATGATCGGCAGATCCACAGTATGTTTGAACTGGCTTCCATGATTGTATCCTTTATCCTGACCAATGAAATCATCCGTTCCGAAGAAAACGCCTTTGCCAAGCTGGCAAAAGATTATGTAAACGGGCATTTGTGCGAATCCCTGTCAGTGGGAACGCTGTGCCGCTCGCTCGGCGTTTCCAAGAACGCCCTGTACGAAAGGTTTCGCACAGCCTTCGGAAAGACGGTGGGCGAATATATTACGGAGGCACGTCTGAAAAAAGCCAAAAAGCTGTTATGCGACAGCACCCTCTCCATCGATTCGATTGCCGAGCAGACCGGCTTTGCCAGCTACACCTATTTCAGCCGTTCGTTTAAGAAAAAGTACCGTCTGCCGCCGCTTGCCTATCGCAAGGCGCACAAAAGCGCGGCTTCCCTGTCTGCAAAGAACAAGGAAGCCGAAAAGGAGATCGTGCCGGTTTCCGCAGACGGTCGAATTCCGGCTGTTACAGCTTTGCAAGATCGATGACCGAGACCACCGCGCCGCGGTCGCTGTCGGTAACGTTGGCGGAATAGATGACATACAAACTTCCGTTGTATTCATAGGCGCACGGATAATGCCACATACTGCCGAAGCCGAACCGCTCCGAAAAGCCGTCCTGCAAAACGACTTCTTTTGTGAACTTCATGGAGTTCGGTTCACTGAAAAAGATGGCAAGCTTGCTGCGGCCCGGTTCTACGTTGCCGATGACATAATTGCGGTGATCCGACAATGTGCCGGAATAGATTTTGGAAGAAGAAAACGGGATATTATGGGACATCGGTGCGCTCCACGTTTCGCCAAAGTCCTCCGAAACGTAAAGGATCGGGACATGGCGTTCATCATTCCGGCAAAACGCATAGAGCTTTTCATCGGTCACAATGAGCGAAACCTCGGGATGGACATACGGCGAACCGTCGGGCAGCATCCCGTCTTTTTGTATGTTCACCATGCGCCACTTGCTGTCGATTTTTCCGGTATCGGAAATGAGTACCGCCGGTGTATTGGGAAATCCGTCTAATTCGCCGATGCGGCCGGGCAGAATGAGCTTTCCGTTCGGCAGGCGGTAAACGTTGGTATTGAGCTTAAAGGCAAGCGGCCTTGACCATACCGGCAAGAAGGTTTTCTGGCTTTCCTCATACACATACAAGTCGAGCGAATGCATATGATCCGGGCTGACCATACGGTTGGCAAACAGGTACAGCCGGTCATCGTCGATGCCGAAAACCGGCGGACAATACAGAATTTTTCCGCTTTCATCGTTCAACAGAAGCACCGGCTCGCTCCAGGTTTTGCCCAAGTCGTGCGACGTGGAAAAGCGGATCGGCGTTTCGCCGAGCAGCTCGGTTTTGGTGTTGTTATACCAGGCGGCAAACAAAACGCCGTGATATTCAATGATGGCGGCTTCGTGCAAGAAACGGTACGGGTCGGACGGCATGGACACGGCATAGGTCTGCACCAAATCGCTTGCGGGAGCATTGTCAAACGTCAGCTCACCGAGTAAATCCACGTGAGCAAGCTTGCCGTACAACACCGTATCCCGGTCTTTCTCATTGCACGTTTTTAGTAATTTTCGGTATTGCGTGGGTGTCACCTTTTCGGAGGCCATAAAAATCTCCGAAAAATAACAGCTGTTTTCGTAGCCGCATTCGCCGGCAATATCCGCAATCGGCTTATCCGTATGTATCAGATAATCTTTGGCTTTGGCCAGGCGAAGCTCCTTTTCGTAGGCTTTGATGGAAATGCCGGTGGTATTTTTGAAGATATGGCACATATAGTATTTGCTGATGCCGATGGTCGCGGCCAACTGTTCGACCGATACGCCGACCGATAACTCCTTTTCCAGTTTATCCTTGATCAGATTGACGATCGGGACATCGTTTTTGGAAAAATCCGTTACCGAGCGCACCAAAGAAACAATGCTCATTAAGGTTTTCTTTTTGTCGCCGATTCCCATTTTTAATTTATCTAACAGAACGTCCAGCTTTTGGCTGTCGATTTTCTGCATATTGAAGCAGTTAACCTGATATTGCTCGAACAGATACGGGATGATCTTGTCGGGTGAACGGTCGGCGAGGTATTTGACAAGCTCCTTATCGGAAAAGCGGCCGACTTCAAAATAGGGATTTTCATGTTCCAATGCGTATTTTCCGAGCTTTGAGGCCGTTTTTTTAAGGAAGCTTTCGCCGTCAACCAGCTTTCCGGCCATAATATCGTTTTCCGTGATTTTGGCAATCAAGATTTCGCGCGCTTGGGCATAGGTATCCTCTAAGCGTGTTTCAAACGCGCCGCGTTCGCGGTCGTAGGTGATGTGGATATACCTGTTCTCGTCCTCGACGGCATCCGGATAGGACACGTTGTCCCGTTCGTCTAACACAAGCGAATACTTCCAAGTCTTACATTCATCCTCGGATAACAGAGCCGTTAAATTATTCCGGCCTTTATAATGATAATGGTTGATCAAAAGAATGCGTCCCGATTTTAACCGTCGGATGAAAAAGCGCGAGCAAGGGCCGCCAAAGCCGCTGTCGGTTCCTTCCGTCCAGGTTTTTCCTTGGTCGAACGAATAGGAAACGCCGATGCCGTAAAAGGTTCGGACATACATTCCGAGAGACCCATCCCGAAATTCCAACACCATATGTTCGTCAAAGGAACGTCTTTTGACCTCCGCTTTTCCGTATTTGGTAAAGCTTACGCCGTTATCAACGGTTTTATAAACAAAGGAACCATGGTCGGTTTCCTGTGTATCGTATTCACACGAAACGGCACGGATGCCGCTGTCCCATACGGCTATCGGGAACAGCCATTCGCCGGTGGAAAGGACGGTCGGCTTGTTCATCATAACGTCCTTGCCGATGATTCTCTCCCCACTCCACTGTAACTTCTCGGCATCCGGGTCGTCGCAGATTACGGCATACACCGCATGGTCGGGCGCACACGCCCACGTAAACCAAAGCCTGCCAAGCGGATCGAGCCACAAGCACGGGTCATAGCAGCGGTGATTTTCCCAAAATGCGGCGGCGATCGGTTCGCCGAACTCTTCGCCGCGGTCGGCTTTGATCAGGACGGCGAAATTGCCGATCTGTTCCTTGGTTCCGCCCGAATAGAAGGTTAAAAAGGTTCGTCCTTTCGGCGTTACGGCAATGCCGGGAATGCCTTGCCACAGGCGGTTTTCCGAATTGTATTTTTTCAATTGAGTGCGGTCTGTAATAAACATCTTTGCACGCCCTTCCTTGCTTGATGCCGGGATTAAAATCGATTTTCAATCTCTTTCGTTTACAGTATACCACAAAACCCGCATTTTGACTATAACAAGATTGCTTTTGCTGTTTTTTGCCATCGCATCAAAAAAGGCTGTGCATGCAAACGCTTTCGGAAAACGGGTGCAAAACGGCTTGTATTTGCATTATCCGATGATATATCCGTCGTTTTTCGTAAAAAATCATGCAAAGCTATTGACAATCGGATGATTATTTCGTACAATAATAAGCGGAGTACCCTTGGCG
>URCT01000104.1 GCA_900546385.1 uncultured Eubacteriales bacterium
CAAGGGCAGAGCTTGTCGCGCCGCTGTGGAGCCTCAAGAAATTCGAGCTTCTCAATGCCATTGACCGGGAAATGACCCGGCGCGGCAGTTTTCAGGGAATGCGCACATAAAATCACGTTCTTTTCATACAGACGGACGGTTTATTCATGCGTGATTCGCAAAATGCTTTCATTTATATGGTAAAATAGAGTAATAACAGTATGGAAAATGATCGAAAGGAATCGAATGTCCATGATCGAAATCAATCATCTTGTCAAAAAATACGGTCAGAACTTCGCGGTGAACGATATCAGCTTTTCGGTAAACGAAGGCGAAGTGCTCGGCTTTCTCGGCCCGAACGGTGCAGGGAAGACCACGACCATGAATATCTTGACCGGCTATCTTTCGGCAACCGGCGGCAGTGCCAAAATTGCCGGAATCGATATTCTCGAAAATCCCATGGAAGCCAAAAAGCATATCGGCTTCCTGCCGGAGCATCCGCCGCTGTACCAGGATATGACGGTCAAGGAATACTTAAACTTTGTCTATAACCTCAAAAAGTGTACCTTAAACCGCAAGGCGCATTTGGGCGAAATCTGCGAAGTGATTCGCATCGAGGATGTGTATAAGCGGCCGATCAGCCATCTTTCCAAAGGCTATCGCCAGCGCGTCGGCATCGCCCAGGCACTCATCGGCAACCCCGATGTGCTTATTTTCGACGAGCCGACCGTCGGCCTTGACCCGAAGCAGATCATCGAGATCCGCAATCTGATTACCGGACTTGGCAAAAAGCATACCATCATCCTCAGCTCTCATATCTTGCCGGAGGTGCAGTCGGTCTGCGGACGGATTGTCATCATCAACAAAGGCAAGATTGTCGCCGACGCGAAAACGGATGAATTAGACGTTCTGACCGGTTCGCGCAAGCTTGTGGCAAAAATCACCGGAAAACCGCAGGAGACCGTGAATCTTCTTTCTTCGATTCCGGGCGTTACGGCGTGTGAACAGCTTCCCGAGCGCGACGGCGATGCGTATGCGTTTCTACTCGAATCGCAGAACGATGTGGATATCCGCAAAATGCTCTTTACCAAAGTCGCTTCAAACGGCCGGTTTTTGGTCGGCCTTGAGCCGGTCGGCGCCAATTTGGAGGACGTTTTTATCACGCTTACCGGTGCTCCGTCCGATACGGCAACCGATTCGCAGCTTACCGAAGGAGGCAAAACAGAATGAATGCCATCTATAAACGCGAGATGCTTGCGTATTTCACAACCCCGTCCGGCTATGTTTTCTCAGCCATCTTCTTTGCCTTGTCGGGCATTCTGTTTTCCATTTCCACGTTCGGAATGCAGTCCGCTTCCACGCGCATCTATTTTATCACCATGTTGGTTTCGTTTTGCGTGCTGATTCCGCTGCTCACCATGAAGCTTCTCAGCGAAGAGCGCAAAAGCAAAACCGAGCAGATCATTTTAACCTCGCCGGTCAGCTTGATGGGCATGATTTCGGCCAAATTTTTTGCGGCGTATACCATGTTTGCCGGAACCCTCATCCTTTCCTGTGCACTCAATATCACGGCTCTTTACAAGCTTACGCAGAACCAAAAAGACGTCATCGATAAGCTTAGCCTTCCGACCGTTTTCGGTAGTATCATCGGCATTTTGCTCATCGGCGGCGTGTTCATTGCCATCGGCTTGTTTTTGTCGGCATTAACCGAAACGCAGATCGTGGCGGCCGTGTCGTCCATCGGCGTGTTCGTGCTGATTTTCTTATTCAGCCTGCTTCCTGGCTATATCGGCAACGGTGCTATCCGCACGGTCATCAAATGGTTTTCCGTGTTCGACCGGTATTATCCGTTTACCACCGGCGTGTTTGATATTACAGCCATCGTGTATTATTTCAGCCTGACGGTCGTATTTTTGTTTTTAACCATTCGCATTTATGAAAAGAGAAGGTGGGCATAACCGTGCGTCAAGAAAGTAATAAAACCGAAAAAAACATACAGACCGATAAACCCAAAACGGGCAAAAAATCGGTATTTTCCTCCAAACGGTTCAAATACGGCTCGGTCGCCGTGATCTTTACCGTTGTTTTCGTGGCCTTTATCATTTTGCTCAATGCCGTGTTTACGGCAGTCGCCGATTATAACGGCGGCTTTTATCTCGACCTTACCGGCGAAAAGATCTATAATCTGTCCGAATCCACCGTAAATGTCTTAGACAGCTTAAACCGCAAGGTCGAAATCATCTTTTGCGTGTCGGAGGACCGCGTCAGTGATTCGGAGGAGTTATCCTATGTCAAGCGGCTTGCCGAAAAATACCGCTCCGCCAGCGACCGGATTTCCCTTGTGTACCGTGACGTCGTGAAAGACCCGGTCTACTTCAATCAGTTCAAAAAGACCTCGGCCGACACCATTTCGCAGACCTCCGTCATCATCAATTGCCCGGAAACCAAGCGTTATACCGTGTATCCGCTTGTGCGCTTTTTCAAGCTTTCCTCCGAAACGCGAAGCATCTTTGCGTATGACGGCGAAAACAAGCTCACCGGTGCCATCATGCAGACCGCCATCGGCGAACCGCAGAAAGCCGGCTTTATCACCGGTCACGGCGAAGAAAAGCGCAGCTCGGTGGAAACGCTGTTACGCGAACAGGGCTATGAGGTGAGCGATGTCGATTTGAAAGCGGTCACCGAGGAACAGCTTGCATCGTATAACCTTCTCATCATCAGCAATCCGAAGTACGATTATACCGGCATCGCCGCCGCCAAAGAGGGACGCGTCAACGAGATCGGCTTGTTAAATGCGTACCTGACCAAAAACTACGGCAACCTGATGGTCTTTATCAGTCCCGAAACGCCGCAGTTAACCGAGCTTTCCAGCTTTTTGGCGGACGACTGGGGCATAAGCTTTGTGTCGGGCGATATCGCCGTGGAAGGTGAGTCGCAGGCGTTGGAGGCAAATGGCGTGTATTTCCTCGGAACGCCGTCGAGCGAGGATTCCTACGGTAAAACCATCCATGCGTCTGTCACCGAAACCGGTGGTCAGGCTGTGTTTGGCAATGCTACGCCGTTAAGCCTCACCTTTACCGAAAAGGGCGAAAAAAATGTTTCGGTGGTGTATGGGACTTCATCATCGTCCGGCCTCCTGCATGAGGGCACGATTGCGGCGGAAGGGAATATGCCGATTATGACACTGTCAGTGTACTCCAAAATCTATGACAGCAATGAATACCGTGCCAACGTCCTTGTGTGCGGCTCGGCGGATTTCATGAATTATGTTTCCGAGCAGTCCTTTGCCAATGCCGATATTCTCAAGAGCACCTTTGCCGTGATGGGCAATACCAACGTTGTCACCGGCATTCGGTATAAGGTGGTGGAGGATACTGCCATCACGGTCACCCAAGAGAATTTCAAAAATTATGCGGTCTTGCTCTCCGTGCTTGTGCCGCTTGTCATTGCCGCACTCGGAACCGCTATGTATATTAAGAGGAAAAAAGCCTGATGAATACAAAATCTCCGTCCAATGAGAAGAAAAATCTCTTATCAAAGCAAAAGCTTCTCATCCTTGTTCTCGGCGTTTGCGTTGTCCTTCTTGCCGGAGCGTATCTTGCCGTAAGCCTGTTAAAGGGCACAAAGACGCTCGAACTGCCGTTATACGACGCCGACGGCGACCGGGTGGAATATACCTATTCCGCCAAAAGCGGCAACCGCGTGACGGTTCTCGAAAACGACGGCGAAACTCTGAAGCTTTCGGCAGACAGCGAAATCACCTATCAAGCGCGTCCGTTGATTTTTCCGGAAATTCCGCAGGATAACCTGAACAGCGTTTCTGTGACCAATGCCTCCGGCACGTATACGCTTCAAAAGGACTCGACCGGCGCATTCGTGTTTGTCGGCAACGAGATGTTGCTGTATGACGAGCAATCGCTTTCGAACTTAAAATTGCAGGCACGCTATATGCTGTCCGACGAAAAGCTTGAGGGAAGCTACGAAACCGAGGCCTCACTTGCCGCTTTCGGCCTTGACGAAGCCTCCGCGCCGATCCGCGTCACCGTGACCGATACCGACGGCGCAAGCCACACCGTTTTGTTCGGCAGTGCTTTGGTCACCGGCTCTGCCTATTATGCCAAGGACGTTTCCAAACCGTTTGTCTACGTGGTGGATTCCTCGACCTCCGTTTTTGCCGACGATCAAAAAAGCTTCTTCAAGCCGGTGCTTGCACCGACGCTCACGCAGAGTGAATATCAGTATATGGAATCGTTTTCCATCCGCAAAAACGGCGAACCGTTCTTGTCAAGTGCCATCGTGCCGGAAGAACAGCGTACCGATACCGGCGATACCGACCTGCATAAAATCACGTATCCGGCCGGCTATTCGGCTTCCTTGAATTACTACTATGAAGCTTTGGCAAGCCTTGCCACGCTTTCGGGCAGCAAGGTCGTTGAAACAAACGTCTACTCCTCGGGCGAAGAAAACGCTGCTGCTTTGTTTGATAAATACGGTCTTACCGTTTCCACCAACGACGTGAGCTATGCGGTCGGCGAAAAGTCGTATCGCTTCTTGACCGGCACGCGCTTTACCGATGCCGACGGCAAAATCTGCTACTATGCCTATTCGCCGTATATGGACGATATCGTGATTCTGCCGCTTGAAAACGCACCGTTTCTCGAATATGAGCTTCTTGACTTTATCGACGGCGGCATTTTCCAAATCAATATCAAGGATGTGACCGAGCTTAGCGCTTCCGTGCCGGGCATATCCTGCCATTTTGTCCTCGAAGGGGAAGGCCAGAATTTGAAAGTGACCGAAACTGCGAGCGGCAAAACCATCGATACCGCATCGTTCCGTCAGTTCTATATTTCGCTGCTGTCGGCGCGCATTGAAGGCTATGCCACAAGTGCCGATGTAACCGGAAACACGGAATTTTCGTTTGAAGTTACCACAAAATACGGCGAAAAAGCCACCTATGCGTTCGATATCATTTCCACCACACGCGCCCTTATCACGCTTGACGGAAGTGCCGAATTCTATACCAACCGTTCGTATGTCACCAAAGCCGCCGAACGCTTGGTCATGCTCGCAAACGGTGAAACCATCGCGGCGGATTACTAAGCGGCAATCGAGAAAACGGCGGAACACAGCCGTGACGGGAGACAGAACATGACATCACCTCTTGCGGATAAGATCCGCCCCAAACGCTTGGAGGACGTGGTCGGTCAGCCGCATCTTCTCGGCAAGAACTGCTTGCTTTCCCGGGCAATCGCGTCGGGAAGAATCCCGAATATGATTTTCTACGGTCCGTCCGGCACCGGAAAAACGACCGTCGCCAATATTGTGGCAAACGGCGCCGGTATGACGCTTCGCAAGATCAATGCCACAAGCGCGTCGCTTTCCGATATCCATGCCGTTCTCGACCAAACCGGTTCGGTGTTCGGCTCGGATGGGATTTTGCTGTATATCGACGAAATCCAGTATTTCAATAAAAAACAACAGCAGAGCTTATTGGAATTCATCGAGGACGGGCGTATCACGCTCATCGGTTCGACCACCGATAACCCGTATTTTTCGGTGTATCCTGCCGTGCTTTCACGCTGCTCGGTGTTTGAGTTCAAACCGGTTGCCGCTTCCGAGGTAAAGCGTGCGCTGACGCGTGCCTATCGGATTCTCTGCGAAGAAGACGGAAAAGAGCTTGCACCAAACACACCGCTACCGGAAAACGTGGATCAAACGCTTTCCTATATCGCTTCCGCTTCGTGCGGCGATGTGCGGCGTGCGCTCGGTGCGTTGGAGTTATGCTACGGCGCACAGGGACAAAACATGGACGAATCGCTTGCCGCGCAAAGCATTTCGGCGTATACCTTAAAAATGGATAGGGACGGCAACGAACATTACGACTTGATGTCGGCGTTTCAAAAATCCATCCGCGGCTCGGATCCGGACGCAGCCATCTTTTATCTTGCCAAAATGCTTGAAGCCGGCGACCTGCTTTCGCCGATCCGACGGCTGCTTGTCATCGCGTCGGAGGATATCGGGCTTGCATACCCCATGGCGGCGGTGATTGTCAAAGCGTGCTGTGACAATGCCTTGCAGTTGGGGCTTCCCGAAGCAAGACTGCCGCTTGCCGAAGCGGTCGTGTTTCTTGCCACCTTGCCCAAATCAAATTCCGCGTACAACGCGTATGCGGCTGCCGCTGCCGACATCCACGCGGCGCGCGGCATGAATATGCCCGATTATATCCGCGATTCCAACCAACCGTCGGCGGATAAAAACCGCGCTTATGTGTATCCGCACGATTGTCCCAACCATTGGACAGCGCAAACCTATCTGCCCGAGGATATCAAGAATCGGGTGTATTACCGGTTCGGCGATAATAAGACCGAGCGCGCGTCCAAGGAATATTGGGAAAAAGTCAAAAACTGTCGGCTTATGTCGGAAACCGACGAAAAAAGGAAGAACGACGGTTAATATGTCGAATAAATCTGTACGGATTTTGTAGAAGATACTTGACAGAATCGAAAAAATACGGTAAAATAGGTGTATCATAGATTGGAGTGAATACAAATGGCAGAAGAAACGTTTGACTTTGAAGAAGAAGTTTTTACTCTTACGGACGAAGAAGGCAATGAAAGCGATTTCGAGTTTATCGGCAAAATTGAGCTTGGCGATAATACCTATGTGGCTTTAGTTCCGGTAGACGGCGATGAAGAAGAATATGTTATTTTGAAGGTCGATACGGACGAAAACGGCGAAGAATATCTCAGCACCATTGAGGATGATGAGGAATTCGATAAGGCGGCCGACGCTTTTGAAGATGAGTTTATGTCGGAAATCGACTATGATGCCGAGGCTGACGAAACCGAAAAATCGGACGATACGAATAAATAAACGGTCTTTCGCAAATACTGAAAGCGAACCGAAGTAAAACGCTTCGGCTTGTTGTTCGCTGGAGGGTTCGTGATGTTTGCTCATATAAACCCACATCATGAAAATGGAGTCCGAAGTTCCGAAAGCGAGATGCAGACCTCCTGCGCTCTCCCGATTCCCGGATGAAATAAGCCGGAAAAAGGACCGGAGAGCGACAGACGCTGGTAGCACGCAGCCACGGACAGGACACCGCCCTTGCTATACGCAGGGTTTTCATTAGCACCACACGGCTCCCCGGCAGTATCCTTTAACCCATAACGGGCAGCTCCTTTTGCTGTCCGTTTTTCTTTTAATAAGACAAAATAAACCTGCTTTGAGGTGAATGGCTATCCATACTTTGACCGTGAAAAAAAACGATGCGGACAAGCGGCTTGACCGCTATCTGTTAAAAGCCCTTTGCGGCTTGCCGCAGTCGTTGTTGTATAAATACTTACGCACCAAACGCATTAAACTAAACGGCAAAAAGGCCGATCCGGGTACACTTCTTGCCGAAAACGATGTGATCGAGCTGTATATTCCCGAAGAGTTTTTCGGCGAGAAGCCGCAAAACGCTGCTCTTTCCGAAAAATTGGCGCGTCCGGCCTTGGATCTGAAGCCGGAGGAAATCGTGTATGAGGACGAAAACATCCTCCTCATCGATAAACCGCAGGGCGAGCTTGTCCATGCCGATATGCCGGGCGAAAAGCCGAAAAATGCCGGTGAAACCTGCCTTGTCGACCGCCTTTGCGGCTACCTATACAAAAAAGGCACCTACGACCCGAAAGCCGAAGCAACCTTTGCACCGGCCTTGTGCAATCGCCTTGACCGCAACACCTGCGGCATCGTGATCGCCGCCAAAAATGCCAAATCGCTTGCCGTGCTCAATCAGAAAATCCGCGACAGAGAGTTAGAAAAAAAGTATTTGTGCATGGTCTACGGCGTTCCGAAAGAAAAAAACGCAACCTTGTCGGATTTTTTGTATAAAGACCGCGCGGAAAACCGCGTGTATATCGCTCATTCGCGCGAAGCACTCAAAAAAGCGCGCCATGTAAAATACGACGACGATATCAAAACCGTCGTGACAAAATATAAGGTCTTAAAAGCCTATGAGGACAAAAGCCTTCTCGAGGTGGAGTTAGTTACCGGCCGCACGCATCAGATCCGCGCGCATTTGGCGTTTATCGGCCATCCCATTGTCGGCGACGGCAAATACGGCGTCAATCATAAGAGCAAAACCGGCAAAAGCTTTCAAATGCTGTGTTCCTATTACTTGAAATTTTGCTTTACCACCGATGCTGCACATCTATCCTACTTAAACGGCCGTACCTTCAAAAGCCACTATACCTTGGAATCAACCCGCTAAATCCATCCGGTAAAACAGAATAGGGAGGAACCTGTTATGTACAAGAAGCTTGCCGCATTTTTCCTTTGTACCCTTTGCTTTGCCTTTTTTGCCGTATCTGCCGAAACGCTTGTCACCGAGACCGTTTCCGAAAACGGCTTGTTCGGCTTTATGCCGGATACCGAGGCAAACACGTCGCTTGCGGAAGAATCGATTTGTGATTACCTGCACAACGCAATGCTGCGCTTTGAAACCCGCATCGACGTTTCCGGCTATCAAATCACCCGTACCGACTTCGGCAAATATTTCAGCATGACGCTTGCTATGTACCCGGATTTGTATTACGTTGTCAGCACGTCCTACGGAATCGCTCTCGACGGCAATATCGTTGCCCTGTTTGCGCCCAAATACGAAACAACCGACAAAGCGGCGATAACGGCCGAGGTCGCCAAAATCAATGCCGCTATCGACGAATACCTTGCCGGGATCGACCCGTATTTAAGCGATTTGGACA
>URCT01000105.1 GCA_900546385.1 uncultured Eubacteriales bacterium
GCTGGAACGGATTTTGGAAAGATAGTTGGCAAGGCTGCCGACGTTCTGCGAAATGGACATTTCGTTGTCGTTTAACAGGATGATCAAGCGCAGCTCTTTGTTATTGCAATTATTCAAAGCCTCGTATATCATTCCGTTTGTAAAAGAGCCATCGCCGACAACACACACGGTATAAGCATCTTTGTTTTCGAGCTTATTTGCCATGGCAATGCCCAAGGCGGCTGAAATGGAGGAGCCGCTGTGGCCTGCAGTCAACGTATCGTAGTCACTTTCAAAGCGATTGGTAAACCCGGAAATGCCGCCGCTTTGACGCAGCGTATCAAATCTTTCCAACCGTCCGGTAAGCAGTTTATGCGTATAACACTGATGCCCGACGTCAAATAACAGTTTATCGTTCGGAAAATCGAACAGTTTATGCAAAACAAGCGTGGTTTCCACAAGTCCGAGGTTTGAACCGAGATGACCGCCGGTTTCCGAAACGGTACCGATGATCTTTGTACGGATTTCAGCGGCAAGGTCGTTCAGCTCCTTGACAGACATATTCTTGATATCCTGCGGTGAGCGGATATTTTCTAACATGACAGCACTCACTTTACTATAGAATCTGAAAAACGCGCAAATGCGTATATTTATAACGAATTCTTGTCGATCGGAATCACGCGTTCTCCTTTCACCAAAAAGGAATTTTCGGCAAAAAGCATCATCGGCCGGTCATTCAGCGAATCAGTATAAAAGGTATCAGCCGCCGCATCCGGGAATAATTGTGCAAAACAAGCCGGCTTGTTTTCCCGAAAGCACAGCCGCGTAATTTTTCCGGTTTGCAAATCGGCCGAAGAACAGCAAACATTTGTCAGTCCCAAACGGCGCATACACGGTTCGATCAAAAAGTCAAACGAAGCGGTCATGATGACATCGTCCTTTTGCCGACGTTCCAAATAGAACTTCTTGATTTTGCGCATATTTTTGTCCCAAAACGTTTCGGCCAGCTCTTTGTAATCCGGACACGCCGCAAGCATGGAACGCATACATTTTTCGGCAAGCGCAAGCAGCTCTTGGCGTGAAACACGGCACAACTTATACCGCACAATTCCGTGAATCATGGTGAACAGCCACCGTGCAAGGCGTGGGTGACGGCGCATGCAATACAGAAAATAGTCGAAGGTCGATTCGCCGTTATAGATTGTGTTGTCAAAATCATACACGGTCATACGGCAAATAATCCTTTCTGTGCTGCTCTGTGCTTCAAAAATGAATGATACTCAGGTTTTGCTTTCCCGTTCGGCCGGAACGATTTCACCCGCCTTGGTAAGCGAAATTTTGGTTACTACCGGGCCAATCAGCTCATAAATAAGCGTACCGCACAAGATAATGGCACGGATTTGTGCGCCGTGCTGCGGAACTATGCGCGTTGCCACAAGCGAAAGACCGATAGCCACACCGGCCTGCGGCATCAATGCAGGACCAAGGTATTTACGGACATTCTTGTCGGCCTTGCACAGAGCCGCACCGAAGGAAGCACCGCACATTTTTCCGACCACACGCATGATGATATAAATAATGCCGAAAAGACCAACCGTCGGCACAACCGAAAGATCGAGTTCCGCGCCGGACAAAACGAAAAACAGCATGAAGATCGGCGGTGTAAGTCCATCGGTAAGCTTCATAATATGCGGCACCTGCGAAGAAAAGTTGGCAAAGCCTGCGCCGATGGCCATGCACATAAGAAGCGACGAAAAACCGAACATACTTGCCGCTCCCACGCCTAAAAAGACAAAAGCGATGATAAGCGATAAACGGTTTCCGTCTTTTTTGAACCAACGAAGCGGCACGCAGAACAACATTCCGAGAAGCAATCCGAAAATCAGTGCGCCGAAGATCTCCCACAACGGATCAAGCAGTGCCGATTTTAAGGAGACCTGCGCCGGATTCTTAAGTGCCTGGGCGACAGCGACCGAAATGCTGAACATAGCGAGAGCCGTTGCGTCATCGATGGCCACAACCGACAAAAGCGTTTCGGTCACCGGACCTTTGGCTTTATACTGATTGATAACCATAATCGTGGCAGCCGGAGCCGTGGCGGCAGCGATTGAGCTTAAAACGATGGCAAACGGAGGCTCAATACCCGGTACGCACAACAGCACAGCTAACACAAACAAAATGGCAAACAGGGATTCAAAGGTGGCTATAACGATCGGCATGGCGCCGACGCGCTTGAAATAGGACAGCTTGAATTCGTTGCCGATGGAAAACGCGATAAAACCGAGAGCGACCTCGGAAATGATATCGAGCTGCGGCAAAAGCTCCGATGTGATAATGCCGCCGAACGGGCAGTTCGGAATCAAGGACGGAATAGCCGGGCCGAGAAGCAATCCGGCAATCAGATATCCGGTAACATTCGGCAGACGGAACAGCTTTGCCAGGCGGCCGAACGCCATACCGGCAAAAATCATAACAGATAAAACGAGGAGTGTATGCATTTGCAATCTTAACCTTCTTTGTATTTTAGCATAAAACGGGCGTTACGCCTTTGTTCCGAAGCCTTCGGTATAGCCGACGGGCACGGTGAAAATTACGCCGGTATCGGGTTTATCCAGGCCGCCGGTGATGGAATTGACAATTTCGGAAATGACCGGGATCTTCTCTTTTTCCACCACAACAAGCACGGTTTTGCTTTCCTTATGCTCCGGGTCCAATAACAGCCGCAAAGAACCCATGAAGCGAAGCTCATTGTATTCGCACAGATTGTGCGCCATGCCTTGGCTGTCCAAAATGGTAGCGCCGCGGATATCCTTTTCCATAAAAGAGGAAAGAATGTCTTTCAAATATTCGGTTTTGTTCAATATCAGAACAAGAAGCTCCATAAAACTTCGACCTTTCTCAAATGGCACAAACAGCCATTTTTTCTTATATCATACCACCATTCTGGCAATCTGTCAACAGAAGCGAAAGATTTTTGTGCGACAAAATGCCGACCGGATATTTATTCATGATATTTTTTCACGCATGCGCTTTTTTTGTTGCAAACACAACATAATTTTTGGAAAAAATCGGTTATAATAGAAAAAAACAGAATTCGCTTCAGAAAGGAAGTTTCTTATGTATTGCTGCAAAAAGATTCAAAACGACCTTTGGTGGGTCGGAGCCAACGACCGGCGTCTTGCTTTGTTTGAGGGCGTATATAAAGTTCCGAACGGTGTATCCTATAATTCTTATCTGCTTTTAGACGAAAAAACGGTGGTGTTCGACACAGTGGATAAGGCCGTCAGCGACCGCTTTTTCGAGAATATCGAACACGTTTTGAACGGCAAAGCTGTTGACTACCTGGTCGTTCAGCATATGGAACCCGATCATTCGGCAACCATGTTCCGCTTAATGGAAAAATACCCGAATGTTCGTCTTGTCTGCAACGCCAAGATTCTTGCTATGGCAAAGCAGTTTTTCCCGAACGCAGAAGATCTTGAAAGCCGTGCCCTGCTTGTCAAAGAAGGTGATACTCTGTGCACCGGCAAGCATACGCTTACGTTTGTAATGGCACCGATGGTGCATTGGCCGGAAGTGATGGTCACCTACGACACGACCGACAAAATCCTTTTCTCTGCCGACGCTTTCGGTGTATTCGGTGCATTAAACGGTGCGATTTTTGCGGATGAAGTCGATTTTGAACGCGACCATCTCGACGAAGCACGCCGCTATTACACCAACATTGTCGGGAAATACGGCACCCAGGTACAGGCCTTGCTCAAAAAAGCAGCCGGTTTGGATATTTCCTTACTCTGCCCGCTGCACGGCTTTGTATGGCGCAAAAACATTGGTGATTTTATTGACAAGTATCAGCTGTGGAGCACTTACACGCCCGAAGAGCAAGGCGTTATGATTGCCTATGCTTCGGTATACGGCAACACGGAAAACGCTGCGGAAATCCTCTCCTCGGAGTTACGCGAACGCGGCATTCAGACGGCTATGTACGACGTATCGATGATCACCGCCTCCGACATTGTTGCCGCCGCTTTTAAGTACAGTCATCTCGTCTTCGCTTCCACGACCTACAATGCCGGTATTTTTGTCACCATGGAAGCACTGCTCGCCGACCTTACCGCGCACAACATTCAAAACCGGACAGTCGCTTTCCTTGAAAACGGCTCTTGGGCTCCGACCAGCGGAAATCTAATGAAAGCGATGTTTGACAAATGCAAAAACATAACGCTTCTTGAAGATGTCGTAACAATCAAATCTGCTTTGGCGCCGGAACAGCACAAAGATATCCGCGCGCTTGCCGAACAGATCGCCGCCACGTTTCCAAAGCCGGAAACCACGCCGGAAGCAGCCGCCATGCTCATCGACAACAACGCCATGTTTAAGCTTTCCTACGGTTTGTTTGTTTTATCTGCAAAGGACGGCGGCAAGGACAACGGCTGTATCATCAACACAGCAATTCAGGTCACCGACTCTCCCAAGCGCATTTCGGTAACCGTCAATAAAAACAATCTCACGCACGATATGATTCACCGGTCAGGCCTTTTGAACCTTTCGGTTCTGTCAACTGACGCAACCTTCGCGACCATCGAGAAATACGGCTTCGCGAGCGGCAGAGAGGTGGAAAAATTCGCGGAAAACGCGGCTCGTACACAAAACGGCGTTGCCTATGTCAACGACGGCGTTTGTGCGGTTCTTTCAGCCAAAGTCATTGCGGAAACCGATTGCGGCACACATACCACCTTCTTGGCAGAGGTCACCGAAGCACACGTTCTTTCGGAGATACCTGCCATGACATATGCCTACTATTTCGAACACGTCAAACCGAAGCCGTCACTTTCCGATACGCCGAAAACGGGCTATATCTGCAAAATCTGCGGTTATGTCTACGAAGGCGAAACGCTGCCGCCGGATTTCATCTGTCCGTTATGCAAGCACGGCGCGGAGGATTTTGAAAAAATCAAAGGTTAACCACGGTTGCTGTGATATAAAAAAACAAGGAGCTGTTTTGCGGAACAACTCCTTGTTTTTGTTTCTTTATTGTCTTATTTTACGATGCGGATATAATCGATTTCCATAAAGCCGGACGCATTGAACGGGTCAAACCGGAGGTTGGTCACTGCATCCGTCCATTTCGCGCAAGAGGCCATATCGAAGGTGTAGGTTTCCCATTCGCCGCCGGAGTCGGTGTTGTTTAAGCGAACCTTGAGTGATTGAGATTCGCTCCATGCACGGTTTTTATCGGTTATAAAAAACATCTGCATCGGGATCGCCGAATCGGCTTCGTAACGATAACGCACACGGAGTTCGATTTTGGTGTAATCGACAGCCGCAAGCGGTATTTCAAGTTTTTTCCAAAGTGTCGGGTCTTTTTCGCCCTCGGCAAAGGTTTCCGCACGCAAAGAGCCGTCAGCTGTCAGAAGTGTGGTATTTTCGCTCACCCAGCCTTCATCATAGCCCGGATGGTTGAATTCATAGATACCGGAAACAGGTTCGGGAATATCTGTCAGATAAGCGTTCTGATAGGTTTCAATTTCGAAAACATTGTCTGTTTTGCGGATGGTGTAGCCCATGTCCTTGCACAAGGCTTCAATCGGCACAAGCGGCAAGCCGTCAAGCGTTGTCATGATAAAGCCGAGCGGCTTTTCTTTACCATCAAACGTATACGTATCTGTTCCGACATGGTAAACAACGGTATGTGACGGGTTTTGGAGCGTCAGTGTGCCGGTTTGTTTATCCCAAAGATGGAACAGTCCCAGGCGGAAATCCAAAGCAAGAGCCGGTTCAAACGGAATCAAAATCTGCCCATCCGTTGCTTTCTGCGGTTCCATGCTCATGGTATAAGCCTGCCCGTTGATACGCATATCTTTCGAAACACGCTCTGGCGATGCTAAAAACTTGACAGAAGCAATCTGGAAGTGAACGCCCTGCGTTTCGACGGGATCAATACGGATGCGTGTTAACTTCCCTGCCCAACCGGCAACACCGGACGTCGGAATTACGTATTCTTTTAACATTCCGGCATCCGAACGGCAATTGATGACGCGGCTTTCGGAAAATCCGGGATTATCTTCGGTGGCAAAGAAGATCTGAAAGCGTTCTCCGGACGGGATATCGGCTAAAATGCGAAGAGCGGAAATGTCCTGCAGCTGCAAGGAATCCGGCAGCGATGCCGGGACAATGATTTGCGGGTCGTTGCCGTGAGAGGTATCGACAAGGCCGTTTTTATCGTCGTAGGCGGCACTGTCCGATACCCAGAAAATCGCGCCGTTGCCTTGATTCGGATCGAGGTTCAGACTCATCTTTTCCGTTAAAGTGTCCTCGTTTAACGACGCGGTATAATAGCCTTCCTTGCGAAGCAGCCTGCGGTATTGCGGATAGAGACGGTTGATTCGAACAAGCTGTTCTGCCGACGGAATGGTATTGACGGATGCGGATGCTTTTTCATCGGTATAGATTTCACGCAGCACATCGAGATATCCAAAGCCTTTTTCATCCGACGTCGGCATAATGTACGTGCCCTCGCCGTATTCGTTCCAAGTGGAGAGCATAACAAAGTTTTTCTGCCAATCCTCTTTCGGGTATTCCTTCAAGTATTCGTCACGCACCCATGTATGCGAGGTGCGGTACTCTTCGGCACTCATGAGCGGAAAACGTGCGCCCTCCCATGCAATGCTGTTGAAGCCGACCGAAACAGTCGGGACGGTATAAACGGCTTTGTTGTCCGCACTTGCAAGAATGGATTTGCGGTTATGCTCGAAGGTATATCCCTCTTTGCCCCAGTTGTAGGCATAGCAGCCGTCAAAGCCCATGGCGGCAAGGCGTTCGCTGCTGTTGCCGCAGGCAAGAAAAATCATGCCGTCAAAGCCAAGCTTTTTTACTTCGTTTTCGAGATAATCGAACATTTCTTTTACGTTCTCATCGCTGCCGATGGCCGACGAAGCCGCACCTGCGCCGAAAACACAGAGGATCGGCCGGTTATCGACGGTGACATAACGCGGGTCTTTGAAGTAGTTTTCGATAAAATACGGGACAAAATAGGTTTTCCAAGCTTCCATCGTCTTCGGCTTTTGACCGGCAGACGCTTCCCAAATCACGGCAAAATGCGACATATCCGCATATTTTGCATTCATGAAGCCATCGTACAAATGTGCCGTCTCATCCATTTTTAACGGCGCGTCGGCTTTATCCGGGAAAACGCAGAAGGCTTGGAAATCGATGCCGTGTTCGACAAGATATTTGATCTCCCAATCGGCGGTTTCCGGGTTGCCCTCATCGTAGTAGCCAAGCACCGGCCTTATATCGTCATACGGCGTAATACAGCTCCAGCCGTAAGAGGTGCCGTTCTGCCACAGGGAGCAGACGTTCATACCGACGGTGTACTTGTCTTCACCGGCAGGCGCCGTCGGTTTCGGAACATAATCCTCGTGTTCAACGGTGCGGAAAATTTTAATGTTGTCAAAATGCGGTGCGGCTTTGCGAAGCGCTTCGATTTCTTCGTTTTTTAAGCCCTCCGGAAAAGGTTCGCCAAACGTTGTCATTGTCAGAGTATCTGCGGAAGTCGCCGGAGACGCAAACGGTACTTCGCCGACTTTTTTGCCGTTGAGTTTCACAGTAACGACCTGCGTGTCGGTATTTGCTTCGATGCGAAGTCTGTGCCACATATTGGCTTCAAACCCTTTGACAAGAAGCGTTTGATCGGCGTAAAAATCGCCGTTTTGAGCGGAAAATGTCACAAGCGGCCGGCTTCCGCTTGCAAGTGTCACGGTCATATCCTGGGCTTGCGGCAGAAGGAACATGGTTTCTGCCACAATATTGCCGCTTACCGGGTCGAACGAACGAGCAAAAGAACCGGTATTTAAGAGCACCTCGCCGTTCAAAACGGTCGCGTCGCCGCTATAGCCAAACGGCGTTTTTCCGTTTGCGTCGTATTTGAAGGTGTCGTTGACGGCATAGTTCACGTAAGAACGGACGCTCAACACATTGATCGCAACGTTTTCCGCTGTATCTGTTGTGCCGAAACGGAAGTTAATAATGCCGTCCGCAATATCGCCGCAAAGCGGATAGGTACCGGTATTTTTCCCGTTAATATACGTTGCCGCACGGTTGTTGTCGATATCGAGTTCAATACGGAAAATAAAGCCGCGCTCCAATTCGCCGACCTCATAAACGTCCGTAAAAGCGCCGTTTTTGTCTGCGATCTTCCAAATGCCGTTCATGAGTTCCAGATGATATACATCTTTATCGTCCGTGTTGCGGAATGCCGCGTAAATCCCGTCGCTACCATTTACCGAAATGTTTGCTTCAAGCACCAGCTTGCCGGTTGTGGTTGGATTAAACTCACGGATAAGAGCCGTCGGAGCATCCGAACGGATATCCGTTAAAAGTCCGGTCACGTTGGCAATGGTCAAGCGCGGAATGCCGCCGCGTGTATCGACTAACCATCCGGAATTGATGCCTTCGCGCGGTGCCTTCATTTCGGGCGTATTGATAAGAAGGTACGCATCATCGTCACTGATTTTATCAAGTGCTTTAACGAGTCTGCTTTCGGGCAGAGCAACGCGGTTGACGATGGCGGCCGCTT
>URCT01000106.1 GCA_900546385.1 uncultured Eubacteriales bacterium
GCCGGACGACAAGCTTGCTGCCGTGCGGGAAGCCTGTAAAATGCTTGCAGCCATCCGCTCCGACATCAAGCGCGAGGTTTATGCCAAACGGCTTTCAAGCCTCATGTCGCTCAGTCCCGAAAGCATCAATGCCGAAATCAAGTATGCCGCCGGTGTCGAGAATAAGCGCATCAAAGCGCGTCGGCGTGAAGAAAATATGAAGTCGCTTTTCGGATACGGCGATACCGTCAATCCCCAGGCGGCTGCCAATCCCGGCGCGGCAGCTGCCGAACGGCGGATTTTGGGAATTTTAATGCTGTATCCGGAATTGCTGCCTGCGGTAAGCGTCACAGCCGAGGATTTCGTAACGGATTTTAACCGCACCTTGTTCGAACGCTTAAGCACACTTTACCAAAGCGGTGAAACCGACATTTCCGCTTTGAACGAGTTTTATACGCCGGAGCAGTATTCAAAAATATTAGACATGAAACGAGAAAGAGAAAGCTTATCTGCCAACGGCAAGGATACCGTGGAACAACAGCTTGTCCTCTTAAAGCAAGCCGCGAACAAATCGCTTCCGAAAGACGAGGAATCGCTTTCTGACGCTATTTCACGCATTCGCCAAGAGAAAAAGAAAGGAAGTTAACGATATGCCAAAGAAAGAAAAGAAACCCGAAGAGCTCCTCGAAACCAAGGAAGTAACCGAAACGGAACAGTCTGTAAAGACTGTCGATCCGGCAGAAGCGGAAACGGCTGAAAAACCTGCCAAAAAAGCGACAAAAGCGCATAAATCTGCCAAGCCGACAACGGAAACTGCAGAGACTTCGGACAAGCGTGTACCGGAAGCAAAGGAACCGGAAAATAAAAACGAACGTGCAGAAAACGCGCCGGAAAAGAAAACCGAGCACGCGTCTTCTGCCGCAGATGCGTCTTCCGAAAAACATAAAAAAACGTCTAAAACGAACGGTAAAGCCGGCGAAAAAGCGGGCGAACCGAGAAAGAAGAACGAGATCCAGGATCTCATCGAAAAGGGCAAAGCCAAAGGCTCGCTCACCAATGAAGAAATCTTGGAAATCGTGGATCACGAGGATTTGGACGTCGAGAACATGGAAAAGCTTCTCGAACAGATCGAATCTCTCGGCATTGAAATCAAAGAGTCCTATGACGACATTCCTGACCTTGCCGCCATCGAGAGCGAAATCGCCGGCATGGAAAAAATGGACGGCTATGAAAGCGTTGATGACATGGATGGCTCGGTCGCTCAAGACGGCCTTATCATCGACGACCCGGTCAAAATGTATCTCAAGGAAATCGGCAAGGTGGAGCTTCTGTCGACCGAACGGGAACTGGAGCTTGCCGAAAAAATGGCCAAGGGCGACGAGCAGGCCAAGAAAATCTTGGTGGAAAGCAACCTGCGCCTTGTGGTCAGCATTGCCAAACGCTATGTCGGACGCGGTATGTTCTTCCTCGACCTGATTCAAGAGGGAAATTTGGGTCTTATGAAAGCCGTGGAAAAATTCGACTACACCAAGGGCTATAAATTCTCGACCTATGCGACCTGGTGGATTCGTCAGGCCATTACGCGCGCCATTGCCGACCAGGCAAGAACCATCCGTATTCCGGTGCATATGGTGGAAACCATCAACAAGGTGCTTCGTGTTTCCCGTCAGCTGCTGCAGGAGCTTGGTCATGAAGCTTCGACCGAGGAAATTGCTGAACGCATGAATATGAGCGTCGACAAGGTGCGCGAAATTATGAAGCTTGCGCAAGAACCGGTCAGCCTCGAAACGCCGATCGGCGAAGAGGAGGACAGCCATCTCGGCGATTTCATTCCGGATGACGACGCGCCGGCACCGGCAGAGGCGGCTTCGTACACGCTGTTACGCGAACAGTTATGCGAGGTTCTTCACACGCTGACGCCGCGTGAGGAACATGTCTTAAAGCTCCGTTTCGGTTTGGAGGACGGCCGCACACGCACTCTGGAAGAGGTTGGCGAAGTGTTTAACATCACGCGCGAACGCATTCGTCAGATCGAAGCCAAGGCGCTGCGCAAACTGCGCCATCCAAGCCGCTCCAAGAGACTGAAGGATTATCTGGATTAAGGGAGAACCATATGGCAAAAATTGGCATTATCGCGGCACTTGACCGCGAAATCAACAAATATATTGCCGACTTTTCGGCAGAACGGATGGATAACGGCTTTATCTACCAAGGTGCATTTGCCGGCCATGAGCTGTATTTAACGCTTTGCGGCGTCGGTAAAGTCAATGCCGCTAT
This sequence comes from uncultured Eubacteriales bacterium, assembly GCA_900546385.1. Classification (GTDB taxonomy): domain Bacteria; phylum Bacillota; class Clostridia; order Oscillospirales; family CAG-382; genus UMGS882. The sequence continues at coordinate 2,257 of URCT01000106.1, forward strand.
CTGCACCCAACGCTTAATTGACTTGGTTCATCCGGATATTCTCCTTAATTCCGGCGTTGCCGGCGGCGTTTCGGACAAGCTGCACATCTGTGACCTTGCCATATCCGATTCGCTGACGTATCACGATTTCTACCCGATCGACGTGCTTGATAAATACGCGCCTGGTCGTTCGGTTTTCCCGGCAGATGAGAAACTAATCGAGCTTGCCGTGCGTGCCGCCAACGAATACCATAAGACCGAGCCGCATTTCCGCTACCTTGTCGGAAAAATCATTTCGGGCGACCAGTTTATCGAGGATAAGCAGAAAGTTCTCGCTTTCCGGGATACATACAACGCTTTGTGTACCGAAATGGAAGGTGCCGCCGTGGCGCATACGGCGTATGCGAACCGTGTTCCGTTTATCGTCATGCGCACGATTTCGGACAATGCCGACGAAAATGCCGATATGTCGTTTACGGAAATGGCAACAATTGCCGCCGAACGCGTTAGCTTTATCGTCAAGGAAATGATTCGTCTGTATTAACACGTTTTCTGAAATCTTACGGAGAAAGGAGCTTTGCCCATGCGGCATATTTTCGGACAGTCGAATAAAACGGGGCTTGCCGGATGGCGGCTGTGGTTTTTGGTCGCGGCGTTTGGTGCCGTGTGCATGGGATTTGTGGCAAGACTCCTTTATTTGCAGGTGGTGGACACCGAAGAATACGAGAGCAAGGCGGTTGCCAACAACTATAAAAGTGCCGTCATACCGGCCAGCCGCGGTGAGATCTACGACCGAAACGGGAAGAAATTGGTGACCAATGTCATTTCCTACAACATCGATATCAATCGGACGACGCTGGAAAACGGCGGTTCGGTTGAGATATTGTCAAAGCTCATCGATCTGTTGGCAAAGCATGACGTTGAAATTCCGGATACCTGTCCGCTAACGCTTACGGCTCCGTATGCGTTGGATGGCGATTACATATTCGATGCCGATAAAAAGCGATTATTCGAGCGTTTTCTGAAAAATAACGATAAGGACGCCTCCGAATTGACCGGAACGGATTTTTATGCCTATCTTGTCAAACGCTTCGGCATTGACGAGGATTTGGCGCAAACGCCTAAAGGGCGGAAAATCGCCGCAATTCGCTACGATATGGAAAACGCGGATTTTTCGACGCTTACGCCGTATACGCTTTTGCGAAACGTGGACGAAACGCTTAAAACCGTCATTTCCGAGCATTCGTATGAGCTGCACGGAATCGAGCTTTCCCGTTCGTATGCCCGAGAATACGATGAGAATGCGGTTCTTTGCCATATTCTCGGCAGCACCGGCCCGATCTATGCCGAGGAGGCCGATGAATATATCAAAGAAAAGGGCTATCCGTATAATGCCACCATCGGCAAGGACGGAATCGAAAAGGCCTTTGAGGATTATCTGCGGCCGATCGACGGAACGGCTTTGTGTGAGATCGACGGCGAGAACAACTTAGTCGGCTATGAGATCACCAAAGAGCCGAAAGAGGGCTATTCGGTGCGCTTGACCGTTGACGCGGACTTGCAGGCTCTTGTTGAGGAATCGTTAAAGAAGCAGATCGCGCTTGCGGTGGAATATGCCATAAAATCCGGAAAACCGTATTCGGGCGAAGATTGTCATGCCGGCGCGGCGGTGGTTTTGGATGTCAACTCCGCCGAGATTTTGGCACTTGCCAGTGCACCCGGCTATGATCTCAACACCTATTCGGCAAACTTCAATGACTTAAAGGTAGATCCGACATCGCCGCTCATGAACCGCGCCACGCAAGGTATTTATCCGCCCGGTTCGACTTTCAAGATGCTGACTGCTGCAGCTGCACTTGACAGCGGCACGATTGATATCAACACCTATGTCCGTGACGAGGGCGAATACAAGAAATATGCGCCGACGTATACGCCGCGGTGTTGGATCTACTTAAAGCACGGCACAACGCACGGATATGTCAATGTGGCTGATGCCATCAAAGTTTCCTGCAACTACTTTTTCTATACGGTCGCCGATAAAATGGGCGTGGATGAAATTGTTCGCTACGCCAAGGACTTTGGTCTTGGCGTAAAAACCGGCATTGAAGTGTCGGAAAAAGAGGGCATTTTGGCAAGCCCCGAATACAAGGAATCGCACGGCTATGTGTGGAATCCCGGCGATACGCTGCAAATGGCCATCGGTCAGTCGGACAACGCCTTTACGCCGCTGCAGCTTGCTTCGTATATGTCCACCATCGTCAACGGCGGCAACCGCTATAAGACGACCTTGTTGAAATCCGTGGATGAATTCGGCACCGGCAAACCGATCCATGAAAATGCACCGGTTTTGTTGAATAAAACGCATTTGTCCGACCAAACCGTCGGCATTATCAAATCGGCCATGCGCTCGGTTGTGGATGATGAGGGCGGTACGGCAAGAAGCGTGTTCGGCTCTAAGCCCTATGCGCGCGATATCGGCGGAAAAACCGGTACGGCACAGGTTTCCAAAGGAAGCGATACGGTGCTGTTTGTCGGCTTTGCTCCGTATGAAAATCCGCAGATTGCCGTGGCGGTCGTCATCGAAAACGGCAACAGCAGTACACGAGCGTCGAGCGTTGCGGCGGACATTTTCGATTACTATTTTGCAGGATTAAACCAAACCCAAACGCCAAACAATCCGCCTGCCTAAGGAGTAGCACATGGAATCCTCTTCGAAAACGGCTGTTTCCGAAACGAACGAACAGCACGCTTTGCCGTGCAAAAGCGAACGACCCTACGGCAAACGCAGCCCCAAAATTCTTGTCCTCAGCGTGGCACTCTTTGTTTTTTCGCTTGCTGTTTTAATCCTTGGTGCATTGTGCCCGACCTTTGCCGAATGGTACACGACCACAGTTTCGGCGTTTTTTCGGGCGGCACTTGCACTTTTGACAGCACCTTTCCCGTTTTCGCTTGCCGAGACACTTGTTCTTGCAGGCCCGGCGGCATTCGTGATTCTCTTGCTTTTTCGGATTTTACAACGAGTCTTTACAAAGAAAAAAGGCTGCGTCAGGCGGTTTCTTCTTCACAGCTTTTGCTTCGTTTTGTGCGCTCTGTCGGTGGTTATGCAAACCTTCGGCATTTGCTACAAGCGTAACCGCGTCGAAACCCGATTTGCACTCGATACCGATACGTTGACGGAACACGATATTTATGTCAGCGCGCTTCTTGTCAAGCACATGGCCGAGGACAGCCGCCAATCGCTTTTGTGCGATGCCGACGGCGCGACGCAAATGCCGTATGATTTTCATACGTTAAAACAGAAAATTCGCGAAGGCTATGCACAGTTTCTGCCGTCGCTTCCGCCGATTTTAAGTGTAAAGCCGGTGGTTTTATCCGAGCCGTGGACATATATGCATATTTCGGGAATGTATATGCCGCTCACGGGCGAATCCAACCTCAATATGAATTTTCCCGATTATACGTTTGCCTTTACGGCTTGTCACGAAACGGCACATCAGCTTGGCATCGCCTATGAAAGCGAAGCGAATTTTTATGCCTTTCTTGCGTGCCTGTACGCCGAGGACGACTATTTGCGCTATGCCGGTTGTGTCAATCTGCTTGAATATCTGATGGCAGACTTGTCGGCAAAAGACCTGCAAACGCTGTTCCAAAGCATGGATGCCGGTATCATTGACGAATGGCGCGCCTACAGTGCCTTTTTCGAAAAGTACCGTGCGTCGGCGGCAGCAGCAATTTCCGACAGCGTGAACGACGGCTACCTAAAGTCGCAGGGCGTTACAAGCGGCACCGCAAACTACTCGGAGGTATCGCGGTTAGCGGCTGCGTATCTGAAACAGAAGTTTCCGGAATCCTACGCATAATTTACGGAACAGAAATAAAATCGCTATAAGAAATCAGCAAAAAATAAGTATACTATTTCCATATCAATAAGGATGTGCACAATGAAAAATAAAACACCAGTTTCTTGCCCGGAACGTCTCGGCACGGTCGGCGGCCAAGCGGTTTTGGAAGGCGTTATGATGAAATCCAAGGATCGCGTGGCACTTTCGGTACGCAAAACCGACGGAACGATCGAAACCGAAACCACGCCGTATCATTCGGCACGCGAAAAAAACAAATTCTTCGGCCTGCCGCTCATCCGCGGAATTGTCAATTTCGTTGAAATGATGATTTTGAGCTTCCACACGCTCAACCGTTCGGCCGAAATGCTCGGCATTGAGGATGAAGAAGAATCTAAGTTTGAAAAATGGTTAAGGGAAAAATTCGGAAAAAGCATTGCCGCCGTTGCTTCGGTCATCGGAGCGATTCTCGGCGTGCTGCTTTCGGTCGGACTGTTTTTCGTGCTTCCGGCGATTATCTCGGATTTTGTGGCCAAATTCTGCGACAACCGGTTGTTAAAAAGTGCCGTGGACGGCTTTTCGAAGATCCTTATATTTGTACTTTACATTGCGCTTGTGTCTTTGATTCCCGATATGCGGCGCGTGTTTGAATACCATGGGGCAGAGCATAAATCGATTTTCTGCCACGAGGCAGGCCTTGAACTAACGCCGGAAAACGTGAAAATTCAAAGCCGGTTCCATCCGCGCTGCGGCACCAGCTTTTTGTTTGTCATGATGTTCATCGGCATTTTGGTGTCGGTTTTCTATATCGATGTCAACATCTATCTTCGCATTCCGATAAAGCTTTGCGTGCTGCCCCTTGTGATAGGCATTGGATATGAATTTATCCGCTATGCCGGAAAGCACGACAATCTGTTTGTGCGCATCTGTTCCGCACCCGGCCTTTGGATTCAGCGTCTTACCACCAAAGAACCGGACACAAGCGAAATCGAAGTGGCGATTGCCTCGTTAAAGGCGGCTTTACCGGAGATATATCCGCCGGAAGAACCGGAAAAACCGGATGACGCACCGACGCAAACCTCCGAAACGGATACGACCGAATCCGCTTCTCATACGTAAAATAAACCGCTTTGCGGCGATTCGGAGAAGAAACCCAGCATGACATTAAATGATTTCAGAATACAGGCGATTCATGCGCTCGAAAACATTGCGGACAATCCGCGCTTTGAAGCGGAGCAGTTGATTCAATGGGCCTTAAAGATGAATCGCAACGAAATGCTCTTAAAACGGCGGGAAGCACTGACACCCGGCAAGATTTCCCAACTGACCGAAGCACTCAACCGGCGGCTTGCCCGCGAACCGCTGCAGTACATATGCGGCGAATGGGATTTTTACGGGCTTCGTATGTTTTGCGGCAAAGGCTGCTTGATTCCGCGGCCGGAAACGGAAATGCTTGTGGATTATGCGATTCGCGCACTTCCGCGCGGCGGCCATTTGCTCGACCTTTGCACCGGCAGCGGCTGCATTGCCGTGGCTGTGCTCAATAACCGGCCGGACGTGACGGCGGCAGCGGTGGATGTGTCGCAGGCGGCACTTTCTTATGCGCGAAAAAATGCCGAATATCACGGCATCGGCGAGGATCGGCTGGAGCTTGTCTGCACCGATATTCTCGATTACACGCCGTTTCGCATCCCGGATGTGGTGGTGTCCAATCCGCCGTATATCAAAACCGCGGATATTGCCGGACTTTCGCCGGAGGTGCAGTATGAGCCGTATATTGCCCTCAACGGCGGCTATGACGGCTTGGAGTTTTACAAGATCATTGCATCGAAATACAGCCGTTATCTGAAAAACACCTCGGAGATAGCCGTGGAAGTCGGCTATGACATTGCCGAGGAGGTCTCGGCACTTTTCCGCGGAAAACGCTTTCAAACGGAGCTGCTCACCGATGCATTCGGCGTGGAACGCGTTTGCGTGGCGCGGATGCATGAGTGAGAATTGTGTCACATGGCAAAAAGGCGTTCTGCAGAAAATCAGAAAGATGCAGAGAGTGAATCATGAGAAATATTTGCACGGTAACCGGTAGTGTTAATGCGGAAAAAATGGGAATCACGTTGATGCATGAACACGTTTTTAATCTCTATCCGTATTACAAAGAAAAAGAAAACACGGAATATGTCAAAAAGCAAGTTGAACGTTTGAAAAGATTTAACGTTCGTACAATTATAGATCTGACTCCGTATGCAAAAATTGGTTCATACAAGAGCTTTATTAACCAATGTGATATAAATCTAATATGTGCGGTTGGATTTTTCTTAGATAAATATGTACCGGCTTCATATAAGAACTTAAGTGTTTCGGATTTGGTAGAAATACTGTCGGAAAAAATAGAGGTTGGTATTGGTGAAAATAAATATAAACCGGGCATTATAAAAATAGCCGCA
>URCT01000107.1 GCA_900546385.1 uncultured Eubacteriales bacterium
CCGGGACGGCACACTCCGTGTGCTTTTTGGTTACTTTTTGCACGACGCAAAAAGTGACAATTCGTACTCCCTCGCAGGGAGATTCGAGGTTTTCCAAACCTCGAATCAGCACACACAGACAAAAACTTCGCACAAGCCCACTTAAATCCTTTTGCTGCTCCGCGGCCTTTTCGCCGCCCTTGGCGGCTCCTTTGGCGGCAAGCCTCCAAAGGTGCTCCCTTCGGGAACTTTTCCATACTTTTTGTTAGGCACAAAAAGTAGGACAAAAAAGCCTTTGCCCATTCGGGGCAGCACGCCCTGTATGCGAAGGAGCTCGCCGCAGTCGCGGCGAGCTCCTTACGCCAACCTTAAAACTTCTCCCAGGGAATATCAACCGTTTTGACACCCGTCACAAGCTCCTTGATATGCGCAAGCAGCGGTACGCGTGCCATATCAAACAAACCGCGCTTTTGCTGTTCTGCCAATGCCCCGATGACGCTTTTGGTCACGGCAATCGATTCGAGCGTCACGCCATCCAAAATGACAAGTGCTTGGTCAATGGTCATGCCACGGCCGAGAAGTGTACCGATTTTGCGCGTTCTGCCACCAAAAACGGTCACGTATAAATCGCCTGCGCCAAACACGATTTTATCCGGTTCGCCGCCGGTCACCTCCAAAATCGTGCGCATTTCCCGAACGCTTTCGGCGAAAAGTCCGGCCTGCGGATTGTAATGCTCCGGACAGCCTTCGCCGCATTCATGTTCCGCCGCCCCGATCGCAAGTGCCACGCCCAGCGCATACGCATTTTTCATGGCGACGGCCGTTTCAAGACCGATGATATCGGTCGTCAGATCGATATGATAATACGGCGTTGCCAAAATATCCCGAATCTTTTCAAGCATTTTCCGATCTTCACCGCAGAAAGCCACAAGCGTATTGTGCCGATCGGCAAGCTCAAAGCTGATGCATGGACCGCCGATGGCGTTTAAGCTCAAATTCCGGCCGCACTTTTTCTTCATATACTCCGGGAAAGACGTGATGCTTCCGTCCGGCGCACAATGCAAGCCTTTGGTGATCGAGATGACCGGCAAGTCTTCCGGAATTTTCGACAAAACCTCGTCGCAGAACCATTCCACGCCAAAGCTGCTCACGCCGCCGATTAAGAGCGTTGCGCCCTCCAACGCCGCATCCAGTTCTTCAATTTGATAGAATTTCACGCCCTGCGGCAGGTCGCGCTTCAAGGTTTTATGATGTCCGGTTGTTTGCAGCATATCGATGATTTCACGGTCGAGCGGCGTTCCGACAAGCCGCACCTCATGGCCGTTGTCATGTGCCGGGATTGCCATAGCACTGCCCATCATACCGGCGCCGACGATGGTAATAATTTCCACAAAAAGCACTCCGTTTCGTTTTTTGTCAGTATAGCACGTTTTCGAAAACAATGCAAGATGTGTAATATGAATATTTTCCCGGGCTTTTCCGTTTTTTCTAAGGAAAAAACGCCATCTGCTTGTGATAAGACTCTTGCAGTAAAAAGAAAAATGTGATATACTGTATACGGTAATCCCTATCCGTATGTTGTACGGCATTCGTCCCACTATTGATTTTCAGAAAGGAGCCTCCGCGCCTATGACTGCAACCGCGTTAAAAGACTTTTATGCCGCCATCGGCAGTGACTATGACGAAGTTTTAAGCCGTTTGCCATCCGAAGAGATCCTTGCAAAATTTCTGCCGAAATTTCCGGCAGATCCCACCTACGATGCCCTCAAGGAAGCACAAGAGAAACGGGACATTGCCGCCGCTTTTCTTGCCGCGCACACCTTAAAAGGCGTAGCCGCTTCGCTTGGCTTACAAAGGCTTGCCGAAGCCGCTTCGGCCTTAACAGAACAACTGCGGCCGCAAAAAGCCTTTCCGGAGGAAGCCTATTTTACGGCGGTGGACAAGGCCTATGCCCATGTCATCAAAACATTAACAATATTTGAAAACAAGGAGTGATAAACATGGAAAACATCCAGAAAAATTTCGGTTTTGGCTGTATGCGTCTGCCGATGGACGGCGAAAACGTGAATATTCCCGAAACCAAAAAAAATGGTAGACACCTTTTTAGAAGCCGGTTTCAATTATTTTGACACCGCGCATGGCTACATACAAGGCAAAAGCGAGACGGCCTTACGCGAATGTCTCACTTCGCACTATCCGCGTGACCGCTACATTCTGACGGACAAGCTGACTGCCAATTTCTTCAAGACCGAAGCGGATATCCGTCCGTTTTTTGAAAGCCAGCTCGAAGCCTGCGGTGTCGATTATTTCGATTTTTATCTGATGCACGCGCAAGGTGCCGGCAATTATCCGCATTTCAAGGAATGTCGCGCCTATGAAACGGCTTTTGCGCTGAAGTCTGAAGGCAAAATCCGCCATGTCGGCATTTCGTTCCACGACAGTGCCGCCTTTTTGGAGCAGATTTTGACCGATTATCCGGAGATTGAGGTCGTGCAGATTCAGTTCAATTATGCCGATTACGACGATCCGGCCGTGCAGAGCCGTCTCTGCTATGAGGTCTGCCGCAAGTTCAACAAACCGGTCATCGTGATGGAACCGGTCAAGGGCGGCAATCTTGTCAATCTGCCGGACGAGGCGAAAGCCGTTCTGGAAGCTCTTCACGGTGGCAGTTCGGCAAGCTATGCGATTCGTTTTGCTGCCGGTTTTCCGGGCATGATGATGGTGCTTTCGGGCATGAGCGACATGGCGCAGATGGAGGACAACATCGCCTATATGCGCGATTTCAAGCCGTTAGACGAAGTCGAGCTTGCGGCGATCAAAAAGGTACAGGCCATCTTCAAGAGCAAGCATCTGATTCCCTGCACCTCTTGTCGGTATTGCACGGACGGATGTCCCAAACACATTTCCATTCCCGACTTATTTGCCACCATGAACACCAAGCAGATCTACCGCGACTGGAATGCTGACTACTATTACAATGTGGTTTATACCGCGCCCGGCAGAAAGGCATCCGACTGCATCAAATGCGGCAAGTGTGAGAAGGTTTGTCCGCAGCATTTGCCGATTCGGAAGTTACTTGAAGATGTAGCGGCGGAATTCGAAAAAGCAGACTAAGCAAGAGTTTTTTTGTCTTTGTGCGAAGCTTGGGCTATGTACGCTGAAGCGAGGTTTGCAAAACCTCGAATCTTCCTTAAAAAGGTTTTAATTGTTGCGGTGGGAAGTTGGTGCTTTGGCGTGCTGTTTCGAGGTTTGGAAAACCTCGGAGCTTCCTGCAAAGGGGACGTTTTTACGTTCTTTTTGCGTCGTGCAAAAAGAACCAAAAAGCACGCCAGAGGTTTGCGAACCTCTGGACTCCGGGGACGATTCAAATCGCCGGTCGATACGTTTTTGAAGCGAAAGTGACCGGCTTTCATCAGGTAACCGGCTATGCTAAAAACTGCATTATTCCGGGTATCGCCGGCAATGATTTGAATCGGTGCGAGGTTCCGGCTTTACAGCGTAAGGATTTAGAGCGAAGTGAAAAAGAATAGCTGTATTCTTTGCAAACAGTAGGTTAAGGGCGGTTGGAATGGGTTGCGGAGGGCAGAAAAGAGTTGCTTTGGATAGTAATAAGGAAAGGTTTGTGCGAACAAAAGGCTTTTTGTACGTAAAAAAGGCGGCTTTTGAGGGCAGTTCGTAAAGGTTTGTGCAAAAGAAGGGCTTTTGGTTTGTGAAAATGGGAGTTTTTTGCGAACAGCGAAGAAAGGCACGTGCAAAAGAAATTTTTTGTGCGTAAAAAACGGCTTTGAGTGAAGTTCGTAAATTTTTCTGTAATATGGAAAACTTTTGTTTTGCGAAGAAAAACAGCTTTTTTAGCTCATGCAAAGCCAATTGCTAAAGAAAACTTTTTCTCAGCGCACCGCGGCAACTACTTCCCACTACACCCAAACTAACGTGCAGCAACCCTTTTCGAATATCGCTTGCCGCTGTGAACTTGCAGTATAACAATCCATTTTCGAAAAATATCAGTCTTGCGTTTGCACTACGGTAACCCTTTCGCACCGATTCAAAGCCTTTACGCCGCCGTTTTGCAGGTAAAACCGGTTTCGGCACGAGTCGCCGGAAAACTTTGCAAAATCACTTCCGGCAGAGCTTTGAATCGTCCCCGGAGTCCAGAGGTTCGCAAACCTCTGGTGTGCTTTTTGGTTCTTTTTGCACAACGCAAAAAGAATAAACCCGTCTCCCTTTCGGGAACTTCCGAGGTTCTGCAAACCTCGAATCAGCACACCGCAGCCGCAGCTTCGCACCGCAACAATTAAAACCTTTTTAAGGGAGTTCCGAGGTTCTGCAAACCTCAAAGCAGCGCACAAACAATACACTTTCGCATAAATAAAATTAAATCCTTTCGCCGCCTGCGGCAGCATTATTCAAAGGCAGCCATTTCCCGGCGAAATGTGAAAAAGAACAGCGTCGCCGTGACCGATACCGCCAAAAAGTCGGCAACCGGCTCTGCCAAAAATACCGCAAAGGTCTTGTCCGCAAAGAAATTCGGCAAAATGTAGATTAACGGAATCAAGAGAATCAGCTTCCGCAAAATCGCCAAAAACAGCGAATTCTTCGCATTGCCGATGGCCACAAACGTCTGTTGGCAGGCGATCTGCACGCCGAAAATGAGCGATACCGCAAAAAAGACCCGTGCCGATTTTTCCGTATACGCAATAAGCTCCGGATTGTTGCCGAACATCCGCGCAAACGCACCCGGAAACAGCATGACCGACGCCCACATGACCGTCGAATAAACGACACACGTTGTAAATACCACCCGGAACGCCGCTTTGACGCGTGCGGCATTTTTGGCACCGTAGTTATAGCTGATGACCGGCTGTGCGCCTTGAACAAAACCCTGTAACGGCAGCATGAGGAACATATTGATGCTCGAAAGAATCGTCATTGAACCGACCGCAATATCGCCGCCGTATTCTTTGAGCGACGTGTTGAAGCAGACGGATAACACGCTTTCGGTCGCCTGCATGATAAACGGCGAAAGCCCGAGTGCCATACACGGCAGTAAAAGCGAAAAATCGGGCAGCATATTTTCTTTCCGCAGACGAAGTACCGGCTTTTTGCCGAACAAAAACACAAGCACCCATGCCGCCGATAAGCCTTGGGAAAGCACGGTGGCAAGTGCCGCGCCGCGCGCACCCATGGAAAAACCGAAAATGAAGATCGGGTCTAAAACAATGTTGCTGATCGCACCGACTAACACGGTTTTCATGGCCACCGACGCAAAGCCCTGCGCCGTGATAAACGCATTCATGCCGAGCGACAGCTCCACAAACAGCGTGCCGAGTATATAAATCCGAATGTATTCGCAGGCATATTCGATGGTCGCATCGCTTGCGCCGAAGGCAAGCAAAATGTCTCTGTGCCAAACGGAAAAAACCACCGTCAGAAGCACGGATATGACAATCTGCGCCGTGAAGCAGGACGCAAGAATCTTCTCGGCCTTGGCGTTGTTTTTCTCTCCCATGGCTATGGCGGCTCTCGGCGCACCGCCATAGCAGATGAGTGCCGAAAAGGCGGCAATGAACAGAATGATCGGCTGGCAGACGCCGAGTCCGGTTAAGGCTTTTTCGCCGATATCGGCAATGTGGCCGATGTAGACGCGGTCAACCAGATTGTAGAGCATATTGACGATCTGTGCCGTGACGGTGGGAAGCGCTAAGCGAAAGATCAGCTTGCGGATATTCTCTGTGCCGAGAGCATTGCCGGCGTTTGTTGCAGTTTGATTCATGGATACCGTTTCCTTTTTTGCATATATATTTCAGTATACCATGAATATGTGAACGCCGCGTGATGTTTTTGCGGTTTATGCATTTCTTTTCCCATAGGCGGCAATAAACAGACACACACAGAAAATGACAAGCGAAAAGTTGCAGCCGGTAAATGCCAATAGCCCAAGAGCGGCGAAGGTGAGAAACACGAATGCACCGTAGGAAACGTTTTCCGCCACACATTCGGCTTTTTCGAACGGCATACGGGAAAATGCCCAAGCTTCCAGCGCGCGCCCGCCGTCCAACGTCCGCACCGGCACAAGATTCACAAGACTAAGCGTTACATTGGCGGCGGCAAAAAACAGCGTATACGGGTCGCGCAATACCCAAAACAGCACACCGGACACCGCCGCCGCGCAAAGACCGGCAAGCGGCCCGGCAAGCGCCGCCTGTGCTTCCTTGCGGTACGTTAACTTTTCGGCATCCGAGCGGATGACCGCGCCGAACGGCAGAATCGTGATCCCATAGATGTTGACACCGCTTGCCTTTAAGCAAACAAGGTGTCCGGCCTCATGCACGAAAGCCGCCGCAAAAATAAGAACGGTAAAGACCGAGCAATCCGCCGCCATAGCTGCCGCAAACGCAAGTACGGCAAAAAGGCTGATACGCACGCCATGCGGCAGCGAAAGGTAGAAAAGACGGTTCAAAGGCTCACCTCGTGCGGCCGTCGGTGTTTTGGACGGAGTGATATAAGTCCATGGCTAAATCGCTGAGCGTAAAGTCGGTGTCGCTTGCCGCCTGCGGCGCGTTGGTGCAAACTTTGACGCTTTGCGTTTTCCGTACATAGGCATGATAGCGGATATAGGCGGCACTGCCGCAGAGAAGCAGGCAAACGAGTGCCTGAAACAGCAGGGACTGTGTTAAAAAGCGGTTTTCGCCGTTTCGCTTGTTCCGATTCAAGGCGTTCACCGCCTATTTTAAGAACGGGTATACGCCGTTTTGCTCACCGGTATAAAACAGGTCGCCGCCGATGATTTTGTCTTTGTGCAGAATGAAGGTGAGAAGCACCTCTTCCTTCGGCAGCGGCTCTTCGTTCGGCAGAGCGGTGACGCGGAAGGTGTGCCGCACGACCTCTTTGTTTTTATATTTGGCTAAATTGAACCCTTGGCTTTTTTGGATCTCGTTATATTTTTCGAGTACCGCGTCGAATTTATGCGGCAATTTGACATTGACGCTTTCGGCCGGCGTCGCATCCACCGCATAGCCGAGATTTTCGGCAAAGGCGGCCAAATCGGCGGTGGTTTTCATGCCGTCAAAACGGATCTTGCGGTCGGACTGCACACCGTTGACCGTGACGGAATGCTCGGTTTCGGGCAGCAGCACCACGGCGGCAAAGGCGATAAGCGCACATAACACCACGGCGAACAGGATGCGGAATTTGGAGGCTTTGAATGAAAAAACAAACATGACTTTCTCTCCCCAAAAAGATATTTTACGGTTACTACACCGTATGCATCCCGGCTTCGTTCTATGCCCGTTTTTGCGCGGTTTTCCGTTAAAATGATTGACAGAAACGGCTGTATGTGCTATACTTTTTTTGAAATTCAACCGTCAAAGGAGCGTTATTCATGCTGTTATTTTTTGTTCGCCACGGCGATCCCATTTATGTGCCGGATTCCTTAACGCCGCTCGGACGGCGGCAGGCAGAGGCGGTCGCCAAGCGGCTTGCGCGCTATGGTCTTGATCAAATCTATGTTTCAAGCTCGGCACGCGCCATACAGACCTCGGAGCCGACCTGTGAAATCTTAAAAATGCAAAGCACGATACTTGATTGGTGCAACGAATCGCACGCATGGGCAGAGCTTGCGTTTTCCGCAAACGGCGGCGAATACCGGTGGGTATTCCAGCAAGAGGACTATCGGAAGCTGCTTATTTCGCCCGAAATCTATGCGCTCGGTGAAAGCTGGTATGATCATCCGTCCTTTGAGGGAACCAAGGTAAAGGAAGGCACGCTGCGCATTCGGCGCGAAACGGATGCGTTTATGAAGAATCTCGGCTATGTGCATGACCGTGAGCGTAAAGTTTATGTTTCGGAGCAAGAGAACGACAGCCGTGTGGCGTTGTTTGCGCATCAAGGCTTCGGTCTTGCCTTTCTCAGTGCGCTTTTGGATATTCCGTATCCGTTATTTTCGACGCGGTTTGATATGGGACACACCGGCATGACGGTTATCGAGTTTTCGCCGGCGGCCGGTGAATGCGTGCCGCAGATATTGCAGCTTGCGAACGATTCGCACCTTTATGCGGAAGGGCTGCCGACCGACTATCAGAATCGGCTGCGGTTTTAACCTGCGGCGGCTAAGCCGCCGCAGGTGAAAAATGTTGCGGCAGCAACATGACACCGCCGTCAGGCGGAAAGAATCGCCGCCGATGGCGGCGAAAAAGCACACGAAGTGTGCCGTCCCGGCAGGGACACTGCCGTAAGGCGGAAAAGAAGCGGCGAAGCCGCTGATAATAGCGCGAAGCGCAAAGATAATGCCGCCAAGGGCGGCAAAAGGATTTAATTGGGTTTGTGCGAAGTCGTTGTTTTGGTGCGCTGATTCGAGGTTTGCAAAACCTCGAAACTTCCTGCGAAAGGAACGTTTTTCGTACTTTTCGCGTGTACGAAAAGTACCAAAA
>URCT01000108.1 GCA_900546385.1 uncultured Eubacteriales bacterium
CGCACCGCAACAATTAAAACCTTTTTAAGGGAGCTTCGAGGTTTTCCAAACCTCGAAGCAGCACACAAAAACAACAACTTCGCACAAACAAAATTAAATCCTTCCGCCGCCCTCAGCGGCTATTCTTTCTGCTTCGCAGAAAACCTTGCCCTGCTTTTTGAAGCAAAAAGCAGGGCAAAATCATGCCGATGGTCAAAATCGTACAACAACTGGAAAAAATGTAGGATTGACTTCTCTGTGGAAAAACTATATAATAATAAAGGAAATAATGCTGGAATTTTCGGCACTTTCACAAATTATATCTGCGTTCGCACCGATTCACCCATGGCTCAAAGGAGGAAAACTCATGAAAAAATTCCTGTCCGTCCTGCTTTCGGCGTCACTTATGCTTTCGGCTGTGCCGTCCTTCGGGCTGCAAGCTGCTGCCGCCGATACAACACAAACCGGCTCGGTCAAAATCGTCGGCCTGCAGACCGACCACATGACCGACCCCATCGGCATCGACAGCGAAGCTCCGGTCTTCTCGTGGAAGCTCGAAGCTCCCGAAACGCGCGGCCAAAAGCAGACCGCTTACCGCGTGACAGTCGCCGATTCCGCCTCTAAGCTGCAAAACGGCGAAACCGTTTGGGACAGCGCGTTTGTCACATCCGACGAAACGCTCGACATTCCCTATGCCGGTGAAGCGCTCGAACCCTCGACGCGCTATTATTGGCAGGTTGAAATCAAGGATAAAGACGGCAAGACCGCGCTCAGCGAACCGGCTTTCTTCGAAACCGGCCTTATGGATTCCGGCTGGAGCGGCGCCAAGTGGATATCGCGCTCCGAACCGAAAAGCGACGGCTATTTTGCGCTTACCAGCTTTTCCATCGATTTTGATTATACCGTCGTAAACACTGTCGCATCCATCGTTTTCGGTGCAAAGGACGACGGTAACTTCTATATGTGGCAGATGGGACTTCAGTCCTGGTACGACGGCCTGCTCTTGCGTCCGCACGTCTGCAAAAGCGGCGGCTTTTCCACACTGCCCGAAACGGCTCTCGAAAGCGGCAAGGACAGCGTTTACAAAAAGCACCATATGACCATCGAATGCAAAGAAGGCGTCGTCAAGACCTATCACGACGGCACGTTAAAAGATACACGCACGCTCTCCGGCTTGGAGCTTGGCTTTATCGGCTTCCGCTGTGCCGGTTCCGAAAGCTTTACCGCCGATAATATCGTGGTTAAGGACGGCGACGGCAACGTGTTATTAAATGCCGATTTCGACGACGGCAATCTGAACGGCTTTACCGGCCTTTCGATCGTGGACGGCGAACTGTCGGTGGATGGCGATAAAATGTCCTCGGCCGTGGTGCTTCGCAAATCAAGCGGCGAACTGAAAGCCGAAAGTGCGCCCATGTTCCGCAAGGACTTCACGGTGGACGCGAACAAGACTGTCAAGTCTGCACGCCTGTATGCCACCGCCGCCGGTACGTATGACGCTTACATCAACGGCAAACGTGTGACCGACAGTGTGCTTAATCCCGGTATGACGGCGTATGACGACCACATGCTCTATCAGACCTTCGACGTGACCGACCTTGTCAAAAGCGGTGCAAACGCCATCGGCGTGTATCTCGGCCACGGTTGGTTCAACCGGGCACTGCGCGGCTTCGGCTCGACGCTTGCGTTCTACGGAAAGCTTGCCGTGTTTTACACCGACGGCACAAGCGACGTGATCGTTTCGGACGATTCGTGGAGTTTCTACCGCTATGGGCCGATCTTGGACGACGATGTTTTCAACGGCTTCAAATACGATGCGCTCATCGAAAAATCGCTTGACGGCTGGAATGAGCCGGGCTTTGACGATGCGTCGTGGGACGCTCCGAGTGTTCTTGCGGCAAACCGCATTGTGTCCAACGGCCAAACGCCGGAAATCATTGCACAAAATATTCCGCTTATCCGCCCGACCATCGAGCTTCCGGCTCTTTCGGTCACCGAACCGGAGGAGGGCGTGTATGTCTACGATTTCGGACAGAACATCGCAGGTGTTGTGCGTGTGACAGCCTCCGCACCGGCCGGAACGGTCTTGAAGCTGCGCCATGCCGAGATTTTGAACCGCGAAAAAATGACCGGCGCGACCGGCGAACCCGGCACCATCTACACCGGCAACCTGCCGCGTGCCGAAGCCACCGACACCTATACCTTCCGCGGCGACAAGGGCGAAGAGACCTTTGAACCGTTCTTTACCTATCACGGCTTCCGCTATCTTGAAATCACTGGCCTTGACAAGCCGCTGCCGCTTGAGAATGTCACGGCCTTGTTGCTTATGAGCGACCTTGACCAGACAAGCGAATTCGATTCTTCTAACGCGCTTGTCAACCGTCTCTATCTCAACTCGCTTTGGAGCGCGCGCGACAACTTCATCAGCGTGCCGACAGACTGTCCGCAGAGAGGCGAACGCTTCGGTTGGACGGGCGACGCACAGATTTTTGCGCGCACCGGTTCGTATCTCATGGACGTGAACGCGTTCTATCAGAAATACTGCATGGATATGCGCGATACCTCCACCAATAACCGCATCATCGCTGATGTTTCGCCGGCTTCGGTCGGACCGGGCTGGTACGGTCAGGGCGACCGCAAGGGCGCGACCAACGGCTGGGGCGACGCGATTATCATCATCCCGTATCAGATGTATATGCAGTACGGCAACAAAGCGGTGCTGACCGAAAACTACGAAACCATGTGCAACTGGATGGAGTATCTCGTCTCCACCAGTGAAAACTACATCCGCGACGAGAGCTGGACGGGTGACTGGCTGCCGGTTGGCGAGCCGAAATCGCCGATTGCCTTGACGGATACGGCGTTCTGCGCGTACAGCGCAAGCCTGCTTGCCGAAATCTCCGCTATTTTGGGCAAGACCGATAAGGCCGCCGAATACCGTGCATTATACGAAAACTACCGCACCGCTTGGCGTGCAAAGTTCTTGACCGGCGGCGAGGGCGGCCAAACCATCTGCGGCACGCAGACCTCGTATGTCCTCGGCATCAAATTCGGCCTTTTCGATGAAGACGAAATGGCCGAGGCTGCCGAAAACCTTGCCAAAAACATCAAGTCGCGCGGCTGGCATTTGACCACCGGCTTCTTGGGCTTAAGCTACTTAAATCCCGTTTTGTCTGACGCCGGTTATTCCGATGTGGCATATAAGCTGCTCGAACAAGAGGAATATCCGTC
The DNA here is from genome assembly GCA_900546385.1 of uncultured Eubacteriales bacterium. Classification (GTDB taxonomy): domain Bacteria; phylum Bacillota; class Clostridia; order Oscillospirales; family CAG-382; genus UMGS882. Next base: position 3,211 of record URCT01000108.1, read on the forward strand.
GTGGTTATACAGCGTGACCACCGGTTCGACCACCATTTGGGAAAGCTGGTATGCGTTCCGCACCTATGCGGACGGCTCGTGTGCCGCCAACGGCGAATCGTATAACCACTTCTCCTACGGCGCGGTCTCCGAATGGCTGTTCCGGTATGTACTCGGCATCGAACGCGATGAAAACGCTGTCGCCTACAAGCATATCATCCTGAAACCGGAATTCGGCGGCAGCTTTACGCACGCAAACGGTTCGTATAACTCCGTGCGCGGCAAAATCGAAAGCGGTTGGACGCTTGACAAAGAGTCCGGAGCGTTCACCTATCATGCCGTCGTTCCGGCAAACACCACCGCAACGCTGTATCTCCCGGCCGAAAACGCCGAAAGCGTTGTGACCGAGAGCGGCAAACCGGTAAGCGAATCAAAGGGCGTGACCTTTGTTTCCTATAAAGACGGCGCGATGGTCTATGAGCTGGAAAGCGGTACATACGACTTTGCCGTTACGGTTGACCCGAAGGCCAACGACATTACCTCGGTTAAGCTCACCAACGCACAAAAGATAAGTGCCTCTGTTACGGCGGACGGCAAGACCTTTACCGCCTTCCCGGCCACCTTCATTTCGTCCCAAAAGGCAGTCACCTTAAACGTCACGACCGACGCGGAAAACTATACCTTCCTCCGCTTCACCGGCGAGGACGGCAAAACCTATGAAAACGGCGAAGCGGTCAGCGGCGACAACAACTTGAATCTGTTATTTGCCTACACCGGTGGGGACGACGGCGCAGACGGCAAAAAGACTGTGACCTTGACCGGCGTGAGCGGCGTGACGATCGCCGTGAACGGCGAAGAAAAAACACTGCCGTATACCGGCTCGTTCGAGAAAGGCGCAGAGGTCAAGATCGAAGTGCTTTCCGTTCCGGACGGCTTTGAATTTGATGCCATCGGCGACGCGGTCGGCGTCGGAAGCACGGTCTACTTAAAGCCGCTTGCCGATTTCACCGCCGAAGTGACAATCAAAAATGAGCTTTACCGCAAGGGCTACGACATTTTCTTCGGCTTTGACGACGAGGTCGGCTATTGGAAGGGCGGCAACGCATCGGTCACCTGGGAAGAGGGCGGCTATATGCGCTTTAAGGCGATCAAGAAGGATGACAACACCTTCGCCCCGCGCGCCGGTTACAACTTTACCGAATCAAAGAGCACGATAACCGGCGGCGACTATGTCCCGGCTTCCAAATACGAAAGCTTAACGGTCGGCTACATTGCCGACAGCGTGGCAGGGGATTCCAGACCGGTTATGTACATTGCCACGGAGGATCAGCCGAGCTACATAAATCCCGTGCGTGAAAGAGGCGCCACTTCGAAGATTCTTGCTTCGTATGCCGACGGCAAGACCTTGCGCGAGGTGACCTATTCGCTGAACGATTGGAGCGCATGGACCGGCAACATCAAGGCGATCTACCTTGATATTCTCGATAACGTAGATGGCGACCTGCGCGTGGATTATATCCTTCTTAAGCGCGGCCCCATCAAGCTCACCGTCAAGACCGAAGGGCTTTCCGATGCAGTTTATACCTATAAGGGCGGCGAAACGGTTGACCTTTCCGCGCTTGCCGAAGCGGCCAAAGAGGGCTTTTTGGGCTTCACGCTCGAAAACGGCTCGACCGATTATGTGACAAGCGTCACCATGACCGACGATATCACGCTGTATGCCAACTACAAAGAAGTCGTTTTGCCGATGACGGTGTTCGACTTTGAGGATAATACCAAACAAGGCTGGAACGTCATGAACGGCGGCGCTTCTTCTGTGACGGACGGCGTATATAAGGCCGCTTTCGACACCCAAAAATCCGACGCATGGCTGTATAACGAAAAGCTGTCGCTCGACGCGAATACGCTGCGCTATGTGGTCGTCAAAATGCGTCATAACATTCCGCAGGGCGCGACCGGCTCCAAAAAGATGGAAGTGTTCTTTGTCCGTACCGTCGATACGCCGTGGCAGGCACATTTGTGTGCTTCGATCGCCCAACAGCCTGCCTCCGACGAATTTGTGACCTATGTTATCGATATGAAAAACTGCTCGTATTGGAACGGCACGGTCAACCGCTTACGAATCGACCCGTTCGAGGTCACCTCTCCGACCGAGGGCGCATACACCTTTGAGGTCGACGAAATCGCCGTTACCGCTCCGGCAACGCTCATTCTCGACGGCGGCTACGACGGTGCCGAAAAGCAAACGCTTACGGTTCCGGCGCACGTGCCGTATGATCTTACCGCTCTCGAAGCGCCGACACGCACCGGCTATACCTTCTTAGGCTACACCGATGGCAAGAGCGATACGATTTTGAAAACCGTCACGCTCACCAAAAACACCACCTTGTATGCCGCCTGGGAGAAGCCGAACTCGATCGTTTGGGATTTTGCGAGCGGCGAAAAGCAGGGCTGGAACGTGGAAAATTCCACCGGCAGCATTTCGGACGGTGTATTAAAAGCGGCGTTCTCGACAAGCAATGCCGACCTGTGGTTCTACAATACAAGCGTGAACATTGACGCGACAACCATGCGCTATGTGATTGTGGAACTCAAACACAACATCCCGGCAGGCTCGACCGGCTCCAAGCCGTTTGAAGTGTTCTTCACACGCACAACCGATACGCCGTGGCAACAGCACCTTTCGGCCAATATCAAACAAATGGCCGCCGGCGGTTTTGATACCTATATTGTCGATATGAAGACCTGTACCAACTGGAACGGTACGGTCAACCGCTTGAGAATCGACCCGTTTGAAGTGAAATCGCCGACTGAGGGCGCGTATGCGGTGGAAGTCAAGAGTATCCGTGTCAGCGGCGAAGCAGAGCTGATGCTTGTGGATGGCGAAAGCAAGCAGACAAAGACCATTCCGGCCGGTGTGAACATCGATTTGGCGGATTACGCGAAGCCTTCTGAGAGCGGCCGCACGTTCTTGGGCTATGCCGAAACGCCGGATGGCGAGATTCTCGAAAGCATTGCCGTTAACCGCGAAAAAACGCTGTATGCGGTGTGGAAGACCGAGAAACCGACCGTATTGGCAAGCAAAACCGGCGTGAGCGCGGCAAGCACCGCCCAAGCGACGCTTGTTGTCGCAGCCTATGCTGCGGATGGCCGGTTGAAGCAGACGGTGTTCTATGCGTTCACCGGCTCTGTCGAAAAGACCTATGCGGAACTGGGACTTGACGTAAGCGAGGCCGGCACGGTGAAAGCCTATCTGTTTGATGAAACCGTAAGCAAGGTGAAACCGCTTTGTGAAGCGGCATCGGTTGCATTAAATGCATAAAATTTCGCGATAAAATTGCAGGGCAGGGAAATTTCCTGTCCTGCAATTTGTTATGTAAAGGAAAAACAACGAACAAGTGAAATATCCGGCAGACGCCGGATGTGAAATAGCGGCTTGCGCCGCTGTGAAATGTTGCGGTTTTACCGCAACGTGAAAGGAAATGCAGGCATTTCACGTGCCAAAGGCACATTTTACGTCCGCAGGGCATTTCACAAATCGCGAAAGGGATTTATTTCGTTAAAAAAGAGCGTTGCTTGCGCAATGCTCTTTTTTGGCCCGTCTTGCGGGACTCGAACCCACGGCCCTCAGAATCGGAATCTGATACTCTATCCAGTTGAGCTACAGGCGCACTACCTAATAATTATAGCCTAAATTAGTTTCATAATCCATTAAAATGTGGTATAAAAGTTAAGGTATATTTTAGGAGGAGAATATTTTTCATGGCAAAACGAATTATTCAAGTTGAAGAAAAAGTACCCGCAAATCTGCTGATACCATTAAGTATTCAACACATGTTCGCAATGTTTGGAGCCAGTGTATTAGTACCATTCTTATTCGGTATTAACCCAGCTATCGTACTATTCATGAATGGTATCGGAACATTGTTGTTTATTTTTATCACAAAAGGAAAAGCACCAGCCTATTTAGGAAGTAGCTTCGCCTTCATTGCTCCCGCAAATATCATTATCGCAAAATTTGGATATCCATACGCATGTGGTGGATTTATTGCGGTAGGTTTTTGCGGATGTTTATTGGCAATGATCATCAAGAAATTTGGAACAAAATGGATTGATATCGTACTACCATCTGCCGCAATGGGACCCGTTGTTGCATTAATAGGTCTAGAATTATCTTCATCGGCTGCAAATACAGCTGGAATTCTAGGAGATAACATTGACCCTAAAAACGTGATTGTTTTTGCGGTTACACTTGGTATGGCCGTAATTGGAAGTGTATGCTTCAAAAAATTCTTAAGCGTCATTCCAATCTTAATTGCCGTAGTTACAGGATATTTAACTGCTGTTGTGGTAGGTATTGTTGACTTTACTCCAGTCCTTCAGGCAAGCTTTATCTCAATTCCAAACTTCCAAGCACCAAAATTCAGTATGGATGCCATTCTAATGATGCTTCCCGTATTATTAGTTATCGCATCGGAACACATTGGTCACCAAATCGTTACAGGTGAAGTTGTAGGAAGAAACTTAATTGAAGATCCAGGACTACACCGCTCTTTATTCGCAGATAACTTTTCAACAATGATTTCAGGTTTAATTGGATCTGTTCCAACTACAACTTACGGAGAAAATATTGGAGTTATGGCGATTACTGGCGTATACAGCGTACAAGTTATTGCTGGAGCTGCCATCCTATCCATCATCTGTTCATTCATTGGTCCATTATCTGCATTGATTCAAACAATCCCAAATCCAGTTATCGGTGGAATCAGTTTCTTACTATACGGTATGATTGGTACAAGTGGATTAAGAATTCTAGTCGACCAAAAAGTCGATTATGGAAAAAGTGTAAACATGATCTTAACATCCGTTGTATTCGTTGTTGGACTTAGCGGAGTCACAATTCACTTAGGAAATATTTCCTTATCAGGAATGGTACTTGCTTGTATCACAGGAATGATCATGTCTTTACTATTCTATATCTTTGAAAAATTCTATTTATTAAATGAAGAAGCGTAAACTAAAAATTGTCATCCCAAGATGAC
>URCT01000109.1 GCA_900546385.1 uncultured Eubacteriales bacterium
GTGTTCGGAGGTAATGGCCGTTCCGAGCGTTGCGACCGCGTTGCCGAAGCCGCCTTGGTGCATGGCGATGACGTCCATATATCCTTCGCAAATGATCAGTTCTCCCGGACGTGCATAAGAGGTCTGTCCTGTTACGCTCCGGCTGTCGTCGGAGGTTTTATCTCCCAAAACGACATTTTTCGCGAAGTTTAATGCAAACAGGTTGCGGCTCTTTTTGAAAACGACCGTATCGGAGGAATTCAGATATTTCGGTTTGGAATCGTCCATCACGCGACCGCCGAAAGCAATGATGTTGCCGGTTGTATCGATGATCGGGAACATGACACGGTTGCGAAACATGTCAAACGGGCGGCCGTTTTTTTGCGAAAAGCCGCACAAAAAGTTTTCCTTGATTTCTTCCGGCGTATACCCTTGGGATACTAACAAATCGGTTAAATCGTTAAAGCTGTTCTTGGCATACCCTAACCCGAACCGAATACAGGTCGCGCGCGTTAACTTTCGTTTTTCCATCAGATATTCACGCGCCGCGGCACCTTCGGGCGTATTGAGATTTTCGTAAAAATGCCGGGCGGCAAGCTTGTTCATTGCAAAGCTGCGCTCACGCGTCAAGGCGGATTTTTTCCGAAAAACGCCGGTCTCGTTTTCCGGGACGGTCATGCCGCACCGGTCGGCAAGAAAACGAATCGCGTCCGGATACTCTAAATTCTCCATGCGCATGACAAACGTAATCACATCGCCGCCTGCCGAACAGCCAAAGCAATGGAAATTGTCCTTAAACACCGTAAACGACGGGCTTCGCTCGCTGTGGAACGGACACAGGCCGACGAGGTTGCTTCCGGCACGCTTGAGTTCCACGTAGCGGGATATAACTTGTTCAATGGGATTACGGGCTTTTAATTCTTCGATAAACCCGGGTGGAAACGGCACGGTAAAACTCCTTTGAATAATTGAAAATTAAAATCTGAAAATGAAAAATTATGGGTAAAAACGGCAAACCGTGAGCGAAATAAGCACACTTTGCAGAGCACGCAGCATTATTTATTCCATTTTTTCGGAATATACAGGTTTTCAAAAGTCAACACGGCATAGCGGTCGGTCATACAGGCAAGATGGTCGCACACAGCGCGTTCCAACGAACAGGTTTCGCCGATATTGCGTTTGTATTCCTCCGGAATTTTGTCTTTGTTGCGGCAATAATAGTCATAGAGGATTTCCAGCATGGCACCGGCTTTGGATTCTTCACTTTTGGCAACCGGGTTGAAATAAACGTTTTCGAACAAGAATTCGCGCAAGGCCATGGTCGCTTGCAGAATTTCCGGCTCCATATCCATGCAAAAGACATCGTTTTGCAGGTTTTCCGCTGTTTTGCGGATCAGACTGCGCACCATCACATCAATGCGTTTGCGGTGCGTATCGCCCAAAATACCGCGAAGCTCCGCCGGAATATCCTCGTTTTTCAAAACGCCTGCCCGAACGGCATCGTCGATATCGTGGTTGATATAGGCAATGCGGTCGGCAAATTTGATGAGCCGCCCTTCAATGGTATCAGCCCCGATTTCACCGGTATGGCACACAATGGCGTTGCGGACTTCATACGTTAAATTGAGGCCTTCGCCGTTTTTTTCGAGAAAATCCACCACGCGCAAGCTCTGCTCATTATGCTTGAAGCCTTCGCTGCACAAAGCATTCAGGATGCGTTCACCGGCATGGCCGAAGGGTGTGTGGCCAAGGTCATGACCGAGAGCGGCGGCTTCTGTTAAATCTTCATTCAAGGCAAGCGCACGGGCAACGGTTCTTGCAATCTGCGACACTTCAAGCGTATGGGTAAGCCGCGTGCGGTAATGATCGCCTTCGGGCGACAGAAAGCACTGGGTCTTATGCATTAAGCGACGGAACGATTTGCTGTGAATGATACGGTCGCGGTCGCGCATAAAGGGCGTGCGGATATCGTCCGCATCCGACGGATCGCAAAGCAGCCGTCCGCGCGAATCATCCGACAGAACGGCATACGGCGACAGGCGTTGTTTTTCAAAATAAACGTAGTTTTTCAGAATATCGTTCATGGCACACCTCGCTCAAAATGCAAACCTTGCATATATAAACATATACGCACAAAAAGTCGAAAACACTTTTTTCTTGCAGATTTTTTTCGTGTTTTCGACTTTTTTCTTTATTTGCCGTGCTTATTCTTCCGTCACAAGGCCTGCGGAATCCTCCGAAAGGTATTTTTTGTACATTCCGGCTTCCTTTTCGCCGCACAATACCGTCACGCACGCGCCGTCATTTGTGTATTCCACGCTTTCGACCGAGGCGTTTTTATACAAATCGGCAAGAGCCGCGCCTTGAACATCAAACGGAAACACAAAAGTGAGCCGTTTTTTGGAGCGCGCCAACATTTCGTCAAGCATGGAAAGAAGCTTATCCACGCCGGTTCCGTCAAGTGCCGAAATGCTGACCGCGCCATGTGCTGCAAGCGTTTCTTCGGAGGGAACGCATGCGGCTATATCCGCTTTATTCAACACATATAGGGTGGGTTTTCCGGCGGCGTCTAACTCCGCCAAGGTTTCTTCGGTAACGCGCGTTTTGGTTTCGGCTTCCGGGTCGGATACATCGGTTACAATCAAAACTGCGTCGGCATACCGGATTTCGTCAAGCGTCGATTTGAAGGCTTCGACAAGACCGTGCGGCAGCTTGTTGATAAAGCCGACGGTATCGGCAAGAAGCACCTCCCGTCCGGACGGGAGCGAAAGCTTGCGCACGGTCGGGTCAAGTGTGGCGAACAGTTTGTTTTCGGCCAAAATTCCCGCGCCGGTCAGATAGTTGAGCAAGGTCGATTTTCCAGCGTTTGTATAACCGGCGACCGCCACAGTCGGGATCCCGGTCTTTTCGCGTTTGGCACGCTTGACACCGCGTTCCTTTTCGAGAACGGCAAGCTCTTCTCGCAAGGCCTGAATACGGCGGCTGATATGGCGGCGGTCGGTCTCAAGTTTGGTTTCGCCGGGACCTCTGGCACCGATGCTGCCGCTGGTGCCGCCTTGGCGCGAAAGGACTGTGCCTTTGCCGGTCAGGCGCGGAGAAGTGTATTTGAGCTGTGCGATCTCGACCTGCAATTTGCCTTCACCGGTAACGGCATGGCCGGCGAAAATATCGAGAATCAGCATGGTACGGTCGATCAGACGCACACTTTTATTCGGGTCGCCTTCAAACGGTCGATTTAAGATTTCTTCCAGGTTTTTGATCTGTGACGGTGAAAGCTCTGCGTCGAAAACGGCAAGTGAAATGTCATTTTCCCGGCAAAGCGAAGCGGCCTCCTCGGCTTTGCCCGTGCCGAGATAGGTGGCGGCTTCGGGCGATTTGCGGCACTGGGACATACAATAAAAGCGTGCCGTTTCGGCATCTTCACCGAGCGAGGTTTCGGCAAGCTGCTTTAGCTCTGCAAGCGATTTATCGCATTCGGCTTCATCGGCGGCTGTCGGATAAAGGCTTAGGAGCAGAATGCCGACCGACGGCCGAACATCGCTTGCGCCGGATTTGCTGGCATCAAATAAGCGGTCGCTGTTTTCCATGAATATCACTCCTTTCGGAAGGAAAAACGAATGTTTATGCATATACTGTAACGTAAAACTGATAAATTGTATTATACCGCAAAGCTGCGCAAAAATCAACCTATTTTGCAAAAAACGGAGTGTGAGATTCTTGAAACAGGCAACCTTTGAGGAATTAGCGTGCAAAGAAGTGATAAACACGGCGGATTGCCGAAGGCTCGGGTACATACGCGATATGTGCATCGACTTGGAATGCGGACGGATTCTTTCGTTTACCGTAAAAGCGTGCACGGGTTTTTGGGGCACAAAAGCAGAAGAAATCTGCATTCCCTGGGAAAACATCACCAAGATCGGCGACGATATCATTTTTGTCAACGTCTGCCATGCCGCCCCGCCGCCACCGCCGCCAAAAAAGCGTTTTTTCGGTTAATTGAAAGTCAAAAGAGGACTGCCGAAGCAATCCTCTTTTTTCGTTTTTATCAGACGCTGGTAACTTTTTTCTCGTAATCGGTATCAGCGGCAAGACCGTATTTATCGTTCTTGCGCTTTTCGAAAAACTTGATGGCAACCTGGTCGAACAATGCATAGGAAAGAACATCCTCGTCCTGTTCAATATATTCGGCAATTTCGCCCTTGAGTTTTTCGAGCTCCGGTTTGAGGTTGTCAGCCGGACGGCAGGTGATCGGCTTTTCGTCGCCGATGATCTTCTTGCGGAATTCGTCCGAAATCGGCATCGGCGTTTTGCCGTATTCGCCGCGGACAATGCCCTTGAATTCCTTGGTAACCATCTTATAGCGTTCGCCGGAAATGACGTTCATAACCGCCTGTGTGCCGACGATCTGAGATGACGGCGTTACAAGAGGCGGATAACCGACATCGGCACGAACCTTCGGCACTTCTTCGAGCACTTCGTTTAGTTTATCCGACTTGCCGGCATTCTTCAACTGCGAAACAAGGTTGGACAGCATTCCGCCCGGAACCTGATAGATGAGCGCGTTAACGTCCACTTTCAAGACCTTCGGGTCGAGAAGACCGCTGTCGAGGTACTGCTGGCGCAGGCCTGCGAAGATCTTGGACGGCTTATCGAGCTTTTCAAGCGACAGACCGGTATCGTATTCCGTGCCCTGCAAGGTAGCAACGAGCGATTCCGTCGGCGGCTGGGAGGTACCCATGGAAAGCGGAGCCATAGCGGTATCGACGATATCAACACCGGCTTCGATGGCCTTTAAGAGGGTCATGGAAGCAAGACCGGCGGTATAGTGGGTATGGAGCTGGATCGGCACTTTGACGGTCGATTTGAGTGCTTTGACAAGGTCATAGGCTTCATACGGCTTCAAAAGGCCTGCCATATCCTTGATGCAGATGGAATCGGCGCCCATTTCTTCGAGCTGCTTTGCGTATTTTGCATAGTAGTCGTTGGTGTAAACAGGGCCGGTCGTATAGCTGAACGCCGCCTGCACGTGACCGCCCTCTTTTTTGGTGGCCTTGATGGCGGTCTTCAGGTTGCGTGGATCGTTGAGCGCGTCGAAGATACGGATGATATCAATACCGTTGGCAATCGACTTCTGCACAAAGTATTCGACCACGTCGTCGGCATAATGGCGGTAGCCGAGAATATTCTGACCGCGGAAGAGCATTTGCAGTTTTGTGTTTTTGACATGGCTGCGAATGGTGCGCAGTCTGTCCCAAGGATCTTCATTTAAGAAGCGAAGGCAAGCGTCGAACGTTGCACCGCCCCAGGCTTCAAGCGAATGATACCCGACCGCATCGAGCATTTCGAGAGCCGGAAGCATCTGCTCGGTCGTCATACGGGTAGCAAGCAAGGACTGGTGCGCATCACGCAAGACGGTTTCCGTAATTTTTACTTTTGGCATAGTATTCGTCCTTTCAATCGATAGGTGTCTCGGCAAAAGCTTCGAAAAAGCCGAAGCCTTTGCCAAACGCCTTATTTAATCATGGCAAGGAACACGCCTGCTGCAACGGCCGAACCGATAACGCCGGCAACGTTCGGACCCATAGCGTGCATGAGAAGGAAGTTCGAGGGATTCTCTTTCTGACCGACCACCTGCGAAACACGTGCTGCCATCGGAACAGCCGAAACGCCGGCAGAACCGATCAGCGGATTGATCTTGTTGTCGCCCTTCGAGAAGAAGTTCATCACCTTGGCGAGCAGCACGCCGCCGGCGGTTCCCATCGCGAAGGCGATCACGCCCAGCACGAGGATGAACAGCGTCCGCGGATTGAGGAACGCCTCGGCCGTAGCCGTAGCTCCCACCGTGAGACCCAGGAAGATGACGACAATGTTCATCAGTTCGTTCTGCACCGTCTTCGACAGACGGTCCACCACGCCGCACTCCTTCATCAGGTTGCCCAGCATGAGACAGCCGACGAGCGGAGCGGCCGACGGCAGCAGCAGCGCGATGATCACGGTGATGATCAGCGGGAAGAGGATCTTCTCGGTCTTCGACACCGGACGCAGCTGGCGCATCTTGATCTTACGCTCCTTCTCGGTGGTCAGCATGCGCATGATCGGCGGCTGAATCACCGGCACGAGGGCCATGTAGGAGTAGGCGGCCACGGCGATCGGGCCGAGCAGCTCGGGAGCCAGAATCGCGGTCAGGTAGATCGACGTGGGACCGTCGGCGCCGCCGATGATGCCGATCGAACCGGCCTCGGCGGGCGAGAACCCGAGCGCATAAGCGCCGATGAACGTGAGGAAAATACCGATCTGCGCCGCGGCTCCCAGCAGGAAGCTCTTGGGGTTGGCGATCAGCGGGCCGAAGTCGGTCATGGCGCCCACGCCCACGAAGATGAGACAGGGATAGATGCCGAGTTTCACACCCAGATAGAGGTAGTCCAGCAGTCCGGCGTTCGCCACGAAAATATCCCAGTGGACATGCCCTCCGGCGAAGAGTTCGGTATGGTAGAGGTTGGCTCCCGGCAGGTTCGTCAGCAGCATGCCGAATGCGATGGTCAGCAGCAGCAGCGGTTCGAACTTATGTTTGATGGCCAGGTACAGCAGAAAGAAGGCCACACAGATCATAATCAGACTGCCCCACCCCATATTGGCGAAAAGACCGGCCACGCCCGTCGATTCGGCAAAGGTTTCAAGGCTTTCCAGCACGAAATTGGAGCTGGAAGTCAATGCATTCCACATAGTCCTACCCGATTACGATTAAAACGTCGCCTTCCATGACCGTAGCGCCCTGCTGCACGAGAATCTGCTTCACGACACCGGCGCGGTCGGCGTCGATGTTGTTCTCCATCTTCATGGCTTCGAGCACGACGAGCGTCTGTCCTGCCGCGACGGTATCGCCCACAGCCACCTTTACGCTCAACACGGTGCCCGGCAGCGGGCATTTCACGCTGGAACCCGACGTCGAAGGCGCGGGAGCGATGCGCGGCGAAGGAGTGGCCGTCGAGGGAGTGATCATGGCGCTGTTGGCCGACTTGGGGGCCGGGGACACCTGGGGTTTGGAGACCGTCGAGGCTTTCGCGCCCTCGATCTCGACTTCGTAATCCACGCCGTTGACCACGACGTGCGCTACCGTCGAGGCCTCGTTCACGTCGTCGATCTGGACGTTGTAATTATGTCCGTTGATTTTCAAAGAGTAATCTTTCATTTTCTTTTTTGGGTTGTCTTGTTCCGACGCAGGGTCCTATCTCCGGTCGGGAAGCTGGGTTAAACCGTGAATTTTCGAATTCCAGGGCGAATAGGCCCGCTTGATGTTGAGAATGGTCAGCACCTCGGACTCGCGGTCGTGCAGGGCGCCCTTGTAGATCTTGAGCGCCGTAGCGATGGCTGCGATCTCCTCCTCGCTGATCATCGGCTGGGCGTCGACCTTCCTGCCGCTCGCCGGACGGACCCGGAAGCAGGCCCCGAAGGCCTTCATAATGAAGATCAGCGCCACTAGCAGGATAAACACCAGGCTGAACCCGATCAGCGACACCCAGAGTATCTCGGACCATCCCCAGTTCATAACTGTCAGTATTGTCATCTTTTCAGTCTGTTAGAGAGGAATGTTCGAATGTTTCTTCGCGGGGTTCTGCAAACGCTTCGTAGCCAGCGACTGCAAGGCGCGGATCACACGGAAACGCGTGTTGCGCGGCTCGATCACGTCGTCGATATAGCCGTAGCGTGCGGCGTTGTAGGGGTTGGAGAACTTGTCGTTGTACTCCTGCTCCTTCTCGGCGATGAACTTCGCCTTCTCCTCCGGTTTGTCGGCCAGCTCCTTCAGCTCCTTGCCGTAGAGCACCTCGACGGCGCCGCTGGCGCCCATCACGGCGATCTCGGCCGTCGGCCATGCGTAGTTGATGTCGCCGCGGATGTGCTTCGACGACATGACGATGTATGCGCCTCCGTAAGCCTTGCGCAGCGTCACAGTGATCTTCGGCACGGTGGCCTCGCAGTAGGCGAACAGCAGCTTCGCGCCGTGGGTGATCACGCCGCCGTACTCCTGGGTCGTACCCGGCAGGAAGCCCGGAACGTCCACCAGCGTCACGATCGGGATGTTGAACGCGTCGCAGAAACGCACGAAGCGCGCAGCCTTGCGGCTGGCGTTGATGTCCAGCACGCCGGCCATGAACTTGGGCTGGTTGGCGATGATGCCCACCG
>URCT01000110.1 GCA_900546385.1 uncultured Eubacteriales bacterium
CAAGCTCGCTTGTCAGCGCATCGATAAAACGCGCCTGCTGATACTTGGTTAATTCCCATTTGGATGAATCGCTCATAGAAAAAATCTCCCTTCTTTGTGCCGCCCGAGAGGCGTTATGCGCCTTCTTCTGCAAAAAACGGCAACCGTTCACATGGTGATTATAGCATTTGTCCCGCCATTTGTCAATATGCATTTTGAAAAATGTCTTATTTTTTACAGTTCGCTTACAAAAATCAACGAAAAAACCGTCCGATTTGAATGCAATCGGACGGTTTTTAATTTTTTATTTCCGCGTTATTAAGTTAGCGTAACATCGCGCACCGTACCGCGAAAGCTTCCGTCGGTGGTGAACTGCATCACGCCGTTTGCAAGCGGTTCTTCGAAGTCATAATGCATATGACCGGCAAAAACAGCCTTTATCATCGGCTCATGCAGGATATACTCCACCGCTTCGAGCGTTGCTTGGTCGGCTACCTGCTGCGCACGGCGTTCCGGCGCATAACGCGCCAAAAGCTCCTCCGGCGGCGCCATCAGATAGGTGCAATCCTTTTCGGCCGCCAGACGGTCTTCGGCAAACGCCGGCGTATAGAACGGCGTATGCACGCACAGTACAATCGGATAGCCTTTGGCGGCTTCCGCTCGGAGCATTTTGGTCTGCCCTTCGGAAATGCGATAATACGAATTATCCAAGGTCACGAAATTGACGCCGCCATAGATCTTCGAATCAAAATACAGGTTCGACCGGATATGCGGCGCAGTCAATTTCATGTTGTTCCACTTATACGCCTCATCTTCATTATCGCCGCCGACATAAGCGCAGATATCGTGATTGCCTAAAGCATACACATAATCAACGCCGTCAAAGGCATGGTCGAGATACACGAAATTGGCATGGGACATGAAATCGATGAGATCGCCGGTGCAAACCACGAAAAGCTCGTTTTTGCGGGCATAGTCGATGGCTTTTTCGTACAGACGAACGGTAACGCCGTCCTCTCTTCCGGTTTCAAAGCAATTGGCGCGTCTTGCCGCGGCAAGACGCTTCAGACGTTCCGAATCGCATTCATCGGCAAGCGAGATATGCGAATCGGTGATGTGTAAGAACCGAACCGGCGCATCTAAGCCGATTTTGACGGTGGTTTTCAGAATATTTAACGATTCGTTTGGCATTTTTGTCACTTTCTGATTACTGGTTTACGGTAAATCGGTCATCACGCCGGAAACGGCTTCTCCCTGCGGCGCAAGCGAGCTTTCGGAACGAAGAACAAAGGCTTTTACGTTCACCGCATCGCCCATATCGGCAACCCAAAGACGGCCGGTCTGAACGGAGAGGTCACGAAGCACTCTTACTTTTGCGGTGCGTCCGTCCGCGTTATAATAGGCAAGAACCACAACGTCGCCTCTTAAGTCGCCGAGCTCGACAAGAGCTGCCTGCTTCTGATCCTCTGCCGGTGTTCCGACGCAAGCATCCAAAAAGCCGTAGATGGTCGCGCTGCCGTTGCTGTTTAATTCCGCATACTCCAAACGGCCGCCGGAAAGCGAAAGAAGGGACTCGATATCCGCTGCACCGGCAAATTCATAGCCGTCCTTCGGGACAATGTCCGCTCTGAACATAAAATAACCGGTTTCCGGGTCGGCTCTTTCCCATTGGGCGTTTTCAACCGTAAAGTACGGTGTGCTGTCGTCGGCCTTCATAAAGCCGCCTTCCGGAGCTTCTTCGCCGATGACCGGAAGAGTGACGTCAATTTTTGCCGAGTAGATACCGCGCTTATTCGTGAACAGAATGTAGTCGGTCTCGCCCTTGCCGGCACCTGCCAACGCGTCGTAGCGAAGCGTGGTGATCGTGCCTTTCCAATAATTGCCGACGATGGCCTGCAAATCGTATTCGACAACCTGCATACCGTCGATCTCGGCAACGACCGTGCCGGTTTCCGGCGTGAACGGAACGCGCTGTGCCTGCGAGAGGCCGCCGCCGTTGACGCCGAAGAACATACCGTCACCGCTGCCCTCGATATAGCGGCGTTTAATGCGCATATAGCGGTATTCGTCAGCCGGGAGAGCGATATTCGAAAGCGTGAAGTACATATCCGTACCGGTATCGGTGTAGCTCAAAATGCTGTCTTCGACCTTGTACTCCTTAATGGTGCTCTTGGGGCTCCATCCGCAAAGACCGGCAGCAAAATCGAAGAACGGTCTTGCGGAGTACACGGCATAAAGCGTTACATCCGCGTTTGCCTGAATGCTGCTGTCCGGCTGAACCGCTGTTTTGTCGGTCGACCAACCGATAAAGTATTCCCCGGCTTTGCGCGGCGAACGGCCGTAAGCGTCCGGCGTAATGATCGTACCGGCAAAGACACGCTCATCGGACGGAACATCGCCTGTGCCGCCGTTGGCATCATAGTGAACCGTCACAGCCGTAAAGGGCTGTTCCGTGCGGGCATAGGTATAGTTGCCTTCGCCGTCGCTGACGCGGACAACGACATATTTTCCGGCCATGCTTGTTTCTGCATGGATCGTATAAGCCTGCTCATTTGAAACGACTTTGCCGTCCACAAGCCATTCGAAGGTGTATGCACTAGGAAGCGTTTCGCCGTTTTCGTCAATGACCCCGAGGTTTGCGCCGTCTGCCGGAGCGCCGCCGGTAATGGAGATTTTCGGCATATTGTTATTGCCCGGGAGCTTGATTTCATAAAGACCGTGGCCGAAATAAACACACGGATCGGCAAACTTTCTTGCCTTAACGATCAGCTTATCGGCATACACATCAATGACCTGACCGGCCGAGAAGCTGACTTCATATTTCCCGTAATTGCTGGTTCCCTCTTCGAGCCAAACCGAGCAGCCGTCGTTTAAGTGCGTAAACACCATGCCGCCGATATCGGAAGCAAGAACATACCGTCTGTCGAGCGAAAGGTTCGAGTGCGTATGCGCGGTGATCATGGTCGTGCCGGGATAGCGGTTTAAGATTTCTTCGACTGCCGCGGTGTTGGTAATACCGCTGCCGCCGTTGATGACATAACCGGTCAAATGCACGTGCGAGATGACAAACGCCGGAATGCCGAGCTTTTCGGCGGCGGCAAGCTCTTCGTCCAAAAAGGCGAGCTGCTTATCCGAAACGATATAGCTTGCAAGCTCTTCTTTGGCCGGTGTGCTCGGCGTGGACATGAAGATAAACTTGCGTCCTTCGATAATGGCCGAATACCAGAGGTCGTCGCCGTCGCGGCGGATCTCATAGCCCATTGCGCGGTTAGCGGCAATCTGGGACGCGAGCGAATTCAACAGCGCGTCGCGGTCGTATTCGGTTGAGTTTTTGTCGTTGATATGGAATTCGTGATTGCCGTTGATGATAAACGCCGGGCGTCCCGCATCGTTGAAATTGTTCTTCATAAAGCTGTCAAGACGGGCAAACTGTTCGGTCGTACCGTGGTTGACAAGGTCGCCGGCGATAACGGTGAACGCCGGATTGTTGGCAATGACGTCGTTGACCATACGGGTACGGTTGGTCGCCATTTCCGGCCAATAGTCCTGCAAGTGGATGTCCGAGACCGCATAGAACGAGAAGAGCGGCGTTTCGGCTTTATTCTGATGTCTTTCGGGAATATCGTACCAATAGACAACATCATCCTTGCCGGAAGCGGTAAAATGAATCGAAAGACGGGTAGCACCCGGTGCAAAAATGCGATTGCCGGAGGCGGTATAGGAGGCCGAGCCTTCGGTAAGCTCCATGGAAGCAAACGGCGTGTAGCCGCTCATCACACCGTCCGCATTTGCAAAGTAAACCGAAACGCCGGTGTAAGCGGCAGCTTCTTCGGGCGCGATGATCGAAAGCGTACCGTCGGCAATGCCGGTGCGGTCGTTGGAATACTCGTAGGTAACAATATCCTGGTCTTCAACCGGATTCCAGATAGCGTAAAGGTCGATATCCGCGCCGTTGACTTCAACGGAAGTAACCGCCGTCGTGCCGCCCTCGGTGAGCGACCAGCCGGCAAAGACAAAGCCGCGGCGAACGGGTGTAACATCGGGAATTTCAACCGTGCCGGAAAGAAGCGAGGTGTCCTCCGGTGCGCCGCTGCCGCCGCCTGCATGGTAGCGAACCATGGCGTACGGAATGAGCGAAAGGTCGTCGTAATATACCGTGCCGCCCGAACCGTTTATCGGGTTGCAGTAAAGGCTGATCCAGCCGTTATTGACGTCAGCTGCCTCGGAAGCGTTGGCAGGAAGCGTGAAATCTTCGTCCACGGTGACCCATTCATCAGGCTTTGTCACAGTGCCGGTCAAATTGTTGCCGCCGTGAATCTTATTATAGTAAGTTGCCGTTTCCGCAGGCGCTTTTACGCGGTAATGAATATGGTATTTTCTGCCGGCTTCCCAGCCGACAAATACCTGAAGCGAGGCATAGCCCGAGCCGCGCGTATATTCGAGCACACGGTTTCCGTCTGTTTCGGTCACAATGCGCATTCCGCCGTTGGAGGGACGGATATACAGAACATCGCTTTCAAAATCGCCGTTCAAAAAGGCATCCTCGCCGGGCTTTACGCGCTCCATCGGGATCCATTGCGCATATAAATCCATGGATTCGGTCGGCACCGGCAGCATCGTCCAACCGTAATAGCGATTGGTTTCGTGATTGATCCAACAATAGAGGGCTTTTCCGTTCCGCACCTCCCAGTCGGGAATGTTCTCTGTTGCGGAGGTTACCGTTTTGCGTAAATTCCCTTCATCGTAGAGCTTGATCTCGATAGCCGACGCACAAACCGACAGCGTCATCAGCACGAGAAACAGGGTGAGAAAGCGCGGGAAAGTGTGTTTTTTCATGTGTTTTGCTCCTTTTCTTTGTGTTCAAAAACAAAATCCTCCCGTCAAAAAAACAAGAGGATTGTTTTTACATAATTTTAACATAGGAATCGACAAAAAGCAATTAGGAACAATGCCAAACTTTCCGGTTTATTTTATACACTTTGCACAAAGCCAAAAAACGATCTTACCAAAGTGATAAAAATTCTGCTATTCGCCGTCTTGCGCGCCGCCGTTGGCAGAGGCCAGCTTTGCGGTCTGACGCTGCGCCATGACAAGCTTATAGTACACGCCTTTACGGGCAAGCAGCTCGTTATGCGTGCCGATCTCGGCCACTCTGCCTTTATCGAGTACAAGCAGCCGATCCGCGCCCGAAAGCGTAGACAGCCGGTGCGCAATGGCGATGGTGGTGCGTCCTTCGGTGAGCCGTGCAAGCGCATCCCGTATCTGCTTTTCGGTTTGGGTGTCGAGCGAAGCGGTCGCTTCATCCAAAATGATGATTTTCGGATCGTGCAGAATGGCGCGCGCGATGGCCACACGCTGACGTTCGCCGCCCGAGAGGTTGTAGCCGCGCTCACCGACAATCGTGTCGTAGCCGTCCGGCAAACGCGTGATGAATTCGTGGCAGTTAGCGACCTTGGCGGCTCTCACCACGTCTTCAAAGGTCGCCTCGGGTTTGGCATAGCGAATGTTGTCAAGCACCGAGCCGTTAAAAAGGAACGTCTCCTGCAGCACCACGCCGACCTGTGAACGCAGCGAAAACTGAGAAATTTCGCGAAGATCGTGTCCGTCGATACGCACCGAACCGGAGGTCGGGTCATATAAGCGCATGACAAGGTTGATAAGCGTCGATTTTCCGGCGCCGGAATGACCGACCACGCCGATCATTTCGCCTTTCTTGATGGAAAAGCTCACATCCTTCAAAACCGGGTTATACGCTTTGTAGCCAAAGGAAACATGGTCAAATTCGATGTCGCCGTCGATATCCAAATCCACCGGCTTTACCGCATCTTTCAAATCGTCGTGTTCCTCAAGCACCTCGAACACCTTTCCGGCGCTCACACCGGCCTGTGCCAGCACGCGCGGCAGATTGACAAGCCACTGCACCGGCCCATACAGCATATAGACATAGGTCGTGAACTGTACAAGCTCGCCGAGCATCATCTGCCGTCCCAAAATCATGCTGCCGCCAAAGAACAGCGCACAGTATTCGCCGATGCTGAACAGATAATTGATGGGCGGCTGGAAGAGGTACCACGCCGTATCGGCTTGCTTGATGGAATCCGCCCAACGCCCTGACGCTTCCTCATAAGCCTTTGCCTCACGCGCTTCGCCGCCGTAGTTTTTGACCACGCGTATTCCGTGCAGCACATCGTGTAAAAGCTCACTTGCCTTGCAATGGTTGCGCCAGGTGTTCATGTAGCGAATATGCATGAAATTATAGGACTTTGCCGATAGGTATATGGCAAGCGGCAGCGGCAGCATGACCACAAGCGCAAGCCGCGCATTGGTGACGAACATAATGACGGTTAACGCAAGAAGCGCCGCTGTCTGCAAGATCATGTCCTTGCCCTGACGTGTGATGAAATCCTGCACCACACCGGCATCCGACGAAACGCGGTTGATCAGTTCACCCGGTGTGCGCCGGGAGACATTGCTCATGGAGAGCTGTTGGATCTTGGCAAAAATATCGCGCCGGAGGTCTCGGCCGTAAGCTGCGGAAATTTTATAGTTGATGTTCTCCTGCCACACGCGGAAAATCAGCTTTGCCGCATGAATGCCGACAATGCAGGCAGAAACCTTGAAAAACAGCTCCATATCGCGGTTGTTCGGCACGATGAGGTCATCGATCAGGATGCGCTGAAAAATCGGCACGACCACATCGGCGGCATACAGAATGAATGTGCACAAAAGCGAAATGAGAAAGCGTGTGCGGTAGGGCTTTAAGCGTTTGATAAGCTTGGTAAAAACACCGGTTTTGGATTCGCAGAACACACAGACATCGGAGCCATAGAGCTTTGCTCCGCATTTGGGACAGGTCGGCTCGGGCGTATCGGTGTTTTCGGTGAACACACCGGTTTTGATATAATAATCCAGAATTTTGGCAAGCTCGGCATACTTTAGAAAGTATTTCTGCGAAAACGCACACACAAAAAGCAGTTTCCCGTTTTTGTCGGTCACGCAGAGCATGGAGCATCCGGCAAGCTCCCGCACCTCAACGCCGGAAAGCGTGTCAAACGCGATGTCCTTTTGCGGCTCACTTCCGACATAGACCGTCAACTTTTCCCGTGTGGCGGTTAAGTGGCCGTCGGTCTTTTTGGCGCGCTCGTCAATATCAAACGGCAGGGAAAAAGCGACGTCGTCCGCGTTTACGCCCGCCGGAAAGGAAAGTTTCAAATTCATATTTTTTCTCCGTTTCGTATCGGACAGGGCTGTCAAATAAACAGCAAAAGCCGCTTATAGCTTGCCTTATCGAGCGTATCGACGTTTGTGATGCGATAGCGGTTGCCGTCGGCATCCGTCACGGCAAGCATCCGTCCCGGCAGAAAGCGGAAGTTGTGCCACCAGTCGCTCACGGCGATTTTCTTTTCGCCGGCCGTCGTTTCGGCCTCCAAGAAGAGGTATCCCATACGGTTATCCGTAATTTTATGAATTTTGGTGATTTGGGGAATGTAATACTTAAACGCCAAATAGCCGCGCACGCATTCTGCCTCCGCTTCGGGAAGCTCTTCCACCGCGTGCAGAACGCCGATCTCGGTCCATTCGTCCTCGGCGTTGTTGTAGCTGACGCTGATATAGGTTTCGTCGCTTTCAAACGGGATAAGGCGCGTAAGAGTCACCTTTTCATAGGTCTTTCCCTCATAGTCAAGCGTCAGATAGCCGCTTTGTTCGCGCTTAAAATGCACCTTTTCCGGCGCAAGAAGCACAAGCTCGCTTGTTTCTTCAGGATTTTCGATTTTATCCGGAGCGGCCGTCAATGCCGCGCTGTTTGTTTCTTTTTTCATAAGCGTCTCCTATTCTGCGTCTTCTTTCACTCGGAAAGGCCGACGGCTTTGAGCGATTCGCTTTGCAGCTTATACAGGTCGTAATACTTGCCTTTTTTGCGGATCAGTTCATCGTGTGTTCCCTGCTCTTTGAGTTCGCCGTGTTCGATGACGCAGAGCTTGTCCGCATCGCGAAGCGTCGAGAGCCGGTGCGCGATGGCGATGATGGTGCGGCCTTCCTTCAGGCGGTCGATGGCGTTCTGGATCTTGCGTTCGGTAGCGGTGTCCATGGCGGCGGTGGCTTCGTCGAGAATGAGAATGCTCG
>URCT01000111.1 GCA_900546385.1 uncultured Eubacteriales bacterium
ATGCCGGTCTATGTCATGTCGCACGATCCGGCGGAAACGCGGCTGCGGTACCATGTTGGATCGGTACACGTGTTTGACCCGTTTGCATTCTGGCCGCTGATGCGAAAGTGCCGGCTCTTCATTTCCGGCGGCGGAAGCCTGATCCAGGATGTCACCAGCTCCAAATCGCTTTTGTATTATACCTCCGTTATGCGCTATGCCGCGCGGTGCGGCGATAAGGTCTATGTGTATGCCAACGGCATCGGCCCTTTGCGTGAAAAAAACTATGCGCGTGCCGCAAAAGCCTTAAATGCGGCGGATGCTGTCACACTGCGTGACCCGGCATCGCTTGCGGAGCTTGAAAAAATCGGTGCGGACAGCGGTAAAGCCCGTGTGACGGCCGATCCGGTGCTGCTTGCCGAGGGAACGCCGCGCGAAGCCTTAATGGCGCTGTTTGCCGACAACGGCTTACCGAAGGACGGCCGTTTCTTCGGGATATCCGTACGCGAATGGCAGACCAATGATCCGGATTTTGTGCGGAAAATTGCCGAAATTGCCGATTATGCCGCCGAAAAATATCATCTTGTGCCGCTGCTTCTTCCGATGCGGTATCCGAATGATGTTGCCATCTCCGAACAGATCGCTTCTCGGTGCCGGACGGCCTATGTTTTGAAAAATCCGGTCGGCGTGAAGGATATGATCGGCCTTGTTGGCTGTTTGGAGGCCGTGCTCGGTATGCGGCTGCATACGCTCATCTATGCGTCGGGCGCTTCGGTTCCCGTCATCGGCATTGTGTATGATAAAAAGGTTTCGGCGTTTCTCGATTATATCGGCGAGAAACGGCGCGTTGATACGGAAAATATCGATGTTGCGGCAGCGAAACGCGATTTGGATGAAATCATGGAGCACCCGGCGGAAATCCGTGCGTTCCTTGCCGAACAAAAGGCACGTCTTGCCGCGCTTGCCGAACAAAATGCCGCACTTGCCGCTGAGCTTTTGAAGGCCTACGATGCGGAACATTCCGAAAGCAAAGGAAATTAAAGCTATGAAACTGCTTCAAAAAGCCTATGCAAAAATCAATTTAACGCTTGAAATTCTCGGCACACGCCGCGGCGACGGCTTTCACGACATTGCGTCGGTCATGCTGAAGGTGCCGACGCTGTACGATTCGGTGACGCTTGCGGTTTCGGAAGCACCGGAAAACGCCGGAATGGTCGCTTTTTCCTGCGATAAAAACGTGTGTGAACCCGAAAAGAACCTTGCCTATCTTGCGGCAAAACGGTACTATGATTTGGTACATAATAAGGAAGAAAAGATCCTTCCCGGCGTTTCGATCGCCTTACAAAAGAATATCCCGTCCGGTGCGGGACTTGCCGGCGGCAGCTCGGACGCGGCGGCGGTCTTGAACGGATTAAACGAACTTTTCGGGAAGCTTGACAAGAGCGCGCTTTTTCAAATCGCGCTGTCGCTCGGCAGCGATATCCCGTTTTGCTTAGACCCGTGCGGCGCGGCGCTTTGCACCGGACGCGGCGAGCTTCTCGAACCGCTTCCGATGCCGGAGAACGTGCAAATCGAACTGCGCTTTCCGCAAACGCCGCTTTCCACCGCCGGTATTTATGCGGAATATGACCGCTTTTACGGCGACGACTACACCAAAAACAAGAGCGTTCTTTTGGCGGATGCGCTGAAGCGACAGGTGCCGCTTGCTTGCTTTGCCGCGCTTTTGTGCAATGATTTCCAGCCGCTTTGCGAAAAACGCTGCCCGGAAATCGCGCTTCTCTGCGAACAGTTAAAGCGCGAAGGTTTTTATGCCCAAATGTCCGGAAGCGGCTCGGCCGTGTTTGGATTACGTGTGCCGAAATCCGCAATATCGTTCTAAAACTGCGCAAGATTCTTCTTGACTTTCAGCGCGGTTTGGTGTATGATTATCAGTAGGAAAGATGTGGAGTATTCGACATTTTTTCATTTTCAAAGGCTGATTGAAATGTGTGTTTTCACAGCCGAACAAGGAGGATTACCATGAATGAAGTATTGAAAATCGGCATTATCGGCTGCGGCGGTATTGCCAACGGCAAGCATATGCCGGCCTTAAAGCAGGTTCCCGGCGTCGAGATGGTCGCATTCTGCGATATCGTCGAGGAAAGAGCCGTCAAGGCGGCCAAGGATTACGGCACGCCCGACGCAAAGGTGTATGTGGATTACAAGGAACTCTTGAAGGATGAGAGCATTGACGTGGTTCATGTCTGCACGCCGAACAGAGAACACAGCTTCATTACGATCGACGCACTCGAAGCCGGCAAGCACGTTTACTGCGAAAAGCCGATGGCAAAGACCTATGCCGAAGGCAAGGCTATGCTGGATGCCGCCAAGCGCACCGGCAAGAGATTGACCATCGGGTATCAGAACCGTCAGACGCCGCAGGCTTTGTATGTCAAGAAGGCTTGCGAGGACGGCGTTCTCGGTGATATCTATTATGCAAACGCCATCGCGCTTCGCCGCAGAGCCGTTCCGACCTGGGGCGTGTTCCTCAACGAAGAAGAACAGGGCGGCGGTCCGCTTATCGACATCGGCACGCACGCGCTCGATATGACTCTTTGGTGTATGCAGAATTATAAGCCGAAGATGGTGGTCGGCACCAAGTACAGAAAGCTTGCCGATCAGACCGAAACCGCAAACGCCTGGGGCGATTGGGATCCCAAGCAGTTCACGGTGGAGGACAGTGCGTTCGGCTTTATCACCATGGAGGACGGCGCAACCATTATTCTCGAATCCAGCTGGGCACTCAACATTTTGGATGCAAGCGAAGCCGCTTTCCGTCTTTGCGGCACCAAGGCCGGTGCGGATACCGTCAACAACAGTGCGCGCATTAACGGCGTCAAATACGGCAGACAGTATGTCGAACAACCGGCACTCACCGCCGGCGGCGTTGCTTTCTATGACGGCGCAAACGCTTCTCCGGCTGTACTGGATATGGCACAGTGGATCAACGCCCTTCGCACCAACACCGACCCGTGCGTTCTTCCGGAACAGGCACTCTGCGTGACCCGTATTTTGGAAGCGATCTATGAATCCTCCAAGACCGGCAAACCGGTCTACTTCAACGACTAAAAATTTGCAAAAAAGGCGCGGAATCGGTTCGGTTTCGCGCCTTTCTGTCTAATCGAAAAGGAGAAACACAATGAAACTCGGCATTATCGCGTCTTATGAAAACGAAAAAACGTTTGAGACCGTCAAAAATTTAGGGCTCGACGGCATCGAATTTACCGTAAATCACAATATTGACAGCAGAAAATTTTTAGACGACATTCCCGAAATCGCACGCCGCATGGGAAAATACGGTCTTACGACGCTTTCGACCGGCCGTTGGGGCATGAAGCGTGTTGATGACGACGGAAAGGTGCTTCCCGAAGCACTCGAGCACGACAAAAATGTCATTCTCGGCGCGCACAAGCTCGGCTGTCCGGTGTTCAACTGCGGCTGTAACTACGCAAAAAATCTGACCTTAAAGCAAAATCTTGAGGTCGCTTACGATTATTTTTCGACACTAATTGACTATGCGGACGATAAAAACGTGAAAATCGCCGTCTATAACTGTGAATGGGAAAACTTTGTCATTGACCCGACCACATGGCGCGTGCTTCTTCCGGCACTGCCAAAGCTCGGCATCAAATATGACCCGTCCCACAGCATCGAGCATACGCGCGATTATAAGGAATACTTGCCGGAAATGGCGGAATTCGGCGATCGGTTCTATCATTTTCATGTGAAAGGCTCACTGTTCATCAACGGCGAACACTACGACGATCCGCCGGCCGGTATGGATGGGATCAATTGGGGCGCGGTGTTTGACATTCTCTACACAAAAAATTACGACGGTGCGGTATGCTATGAGCCGCATTCGAAATATTGGACGGGCGCGAAAGGCCGTTGGGCCATCGATTTTTCATTAAATTATATCAAGCCGTTCTTTATGCCGGAGGATTATAAGGGGGATATGGCAAGCCCGTATTCGCTGTAAACAGAGGTGAAAGCATGAAAAATACTGTTTTTCAAATTGATTTTAACGCCGAAACCGGCAGAATTCGCTCCATCGTTTTTCAAAAAGATGCATACCAAATGAATTGGTGCGGCCAAACACATGAATGGGGCGAGATCTTTTTCCGCAATGAACCGCACGCCTATGACGCTTCCAAAAACACATTTGTGATTAACACGTGGAATTTTCAAGAGGAAAATAAGCTCGTTTCCTTTGAAGAATCGGATGTGGAGGCCGTTTCGGTCTATTCCAACGGAAGATTGCAGACCACGGTCAAACGCTTTTTTGATGAAAACGGCAATTTTGTCGAAACCTACGAATTCAAAAATATTTCGCCGGATGAACTGTTTTTTCGAAAGGGCGAGGTCGGCATCTATACGCCGTTTGCCGATGAATACCGTGCGGCGCAGGAAAGCCTGACCACAAAATGCTCGGCACACGTTTGGTGCGGCGAAAACGTTTCTTGGGTCAATGCGCTTCGTCAGGGCGTTTCGGAGGAAAATCTCGGACTTGTGTTGACCGAAGGCTCTTTGGAGGCTTACAGCATTGACCGCGATCATCAAACCGTAGCGACGGCGTATCGCGGCAATATCGTTTTACATCCGTATCTTTCGCCGCTTTTGCCGGAGGAATGCGCTGTTGTTTCATGGACGCTGTTCAAACATAGAGGAACACCGGACTTCCTGTCGAAGATTTCTGCGCGCGGCGTTCTGTACGCTTTGCAGACCGGCGACCTTACGGCTGTCAATGAGGAGAAATTTACGTTATCCGTTCCGGCAGCCGACGATTTGAAAATCACGGTCAATGAGAGAGAAATCCCGTATACGGTCTGCGGCGGAACGGCGACTGTCACCGTCCGGCCGGATAAGGTCGGAGAATACCGTTTTGAGCTGTCTGCCGGCGGCAAAACGACGCACGCGCTTATGTATTATGCCGGCGATCTTGAAAAGCTTCTGCAAACGCGGCTCGAATACATCGTCAAATATCAACAGTATCATCGCAAGGGCAGTAAGTTAGACGGTGCTTACTTAATCTATGATATCAAGGACAAGCGTCCGTATTTCAACAACAAAAACGCTGACCACAATGCCAGCCGTGAGCGTCTTGGCATGGGAATTGTGATGGCACGGTATCTGCGCACCCATAAAAATGAAATTCTTGAAAAAAGCCTTCGGGAATATGTGGCCTTTGTGCTTCGGGAATTCATCGATATTGAAACCGGCACGGTGTACGATACGATCGGCAAAGACCCTACCGTTGTGCGGCTGTATAACGCGCCTTGGGGCATGATGTTTCTTGCGGAGCTGTATCAATTGACCGGCGACGATACGTATATTGAGGGGTTACACAAGATCATCGAATACTACTATTCCATGGGCAGTGAGCGGTTTTATCCCAACGGCATCAGCATTAAGTTCTTGTTGGATACGCTCGAAAAATCCGGACGAACGGATTATTACGAGAGCGCACTTGCCCATTTTGAAAAGCACGTGCAAAAAATGCTTGACACCGGTTTGAACTATCCGCCGCATGAAGTGATCTATGAGCAGACCATCGTCACGCCGGCCGTCGCGTTTATCAGTGAAATGGGACTTGTCAAAAAGGACCCTTCTTATGCCGAAAAAGTATATCAGCACATCAAAACCTTAGATCGGTTCAACGGTATGCAGCCGGATTACCATTTGAATGAGATACCGATCCGTTATTGGGATGGCTTTTGGTTCGGAAAAGCGGCACTTTTCACGGACACCTTGCCGCATTATTGGAGCTGCCTTACCGCGCGCTCTGAAAATGATTATTCTTTGCTTTCCGGTGAAGAAGCCTATCATACGGCAGCGGTTCGTTGTATTAAAAATTGCTTGTGCCTGTTCTTTGAGGACGGAGCAGCTTCGTGTGCCTATGACTATCCGTTCTCCACTGACGGCAAAATGTGCGAATCTTTTGACGAGTGGGCGAATGACCAAGATTTTGCCCTGTATTATGCGATGCAGATTTTGGGGGAATAGGATTTCTTTGCAAACAAGAACGAATCGGTTCGCCTTTTCGTTCTTGTTTGTTGACCCTATTTACAGTTAACAGACAATGGAGTTTATTATGAAAGGAAAAAGCAAAGTTAGAATTAGGGATATATTTGTTTATGGATTGGCGTCGATTGGGGCAAATTACATTGCATCGTTGCTCGGTATGCATACCTTAAGGGGACTTATCGGTCCGATGCTGCTAAAAACCGCGCAAATTTCACATACTTTGTTTTACTTCTTGTGCTGCTTATTGAATTTACCGCCGGTGCTTTTTCTTTCTCTGCTTGTCAGCTATTTTGTGTTAAAAAGAATCATTCCCAAACAATACGCGCCCTCCGATACGCTGAAAGACGGCATGAAGAAAGCGCTCGTTACTGTGTTGCCGGGCGAAATCGGACGTTTGATCCTTTGTTCACGCTATGTCGGCATTATGAACGATGGCGGACGTTTCGGATATATCCCCTCCATTTTATATGATACAATTTATATCGGGCTGACGAATCGACGTGAACCAATACGGCAGTTAGGCGAAATCCTTTGGCAGGATCGGCTCTGGTATTTTGTGTTTTATATGATTTACTTATGCATATATCTGTGTCTTATCCTGTTTCTCTGCAACAAAATATGGAAAAATGCCGAACGGGATGGCAAGGATATGATTTTCCATGAAAGGTATCAATCCAAGCCGAAGTTATACTAAGCAGTTTGGCTAAGAAAGAAGGGAAAGGTGTGACCTGAAAGGTCGTCGCGACACCGCATGTTATGTTGTTTTGGGGTATCATGTATGTGGCACTCATCGCTGCCGTGCTCTTTGTTCTGTACAGTATCTATAAAGTGATTTGGTATATTGTAAAAATCCTTGTGCTGTTCGGGAAAGTGTCAAAGCTTGCCCGTGGCGGCGTCACGGTACAATGGCTGCGCCATCCGTTAAAAATCATCTTCGGACAAAAAGGTGTACCAATTTTCACGGTCGGTATGTCGGGAAAAAACTACGAAGTCAGCGTTCTGTCTTTCATTTCAACCCACAGCCGCTGGAATATTGAAAAAACACGCACTCGGTACCTTTTTGAGGTCAGAAAATACAATAAAATCCTATATAATGTATACAATAATTCGGGAACGGAGCCGGAGCTTTCCAAAGAGTACCGCCGAGAAACGCGTCTATACCGAAAAGAACTCTATGTTTCGCCGATCAGCGAAGCATATGAGAAACAAATTTGGTTAGTCTTTCCCAAGCCACGGCTTTTGACGTATACCGACACCGGTTGGGAGTACCTGATTGCGGGAAATATCGTCGGCGGACATGAAATTATGTATGCAAAAGATTTTTTCGAATTCATATCTTGACAAATCCACCCCACGAACCATCGACTGAAATTTTGAGAGGGAGCAGAGGCAAGTTCCGCCCCGCAACCGAAGAAAAAAGGGAAAAAGGTCGAAACGTCGAAAAGAAAGGGTAAAAAAAGCAGAAAAAAGGGGAAAAAAGTGCAAAAAGGGGTTGACAAAAGGGGAAGAAAGTGGTAATATAATAAAGCTCCGCAAGGGAGCCGGTGCCCAAGAGACAAGGAAGACAGGGAGAACGCGAAAAGAAGCAAGAAATTGCGACTTGGAGCGAACGAAAATGTCGAAAAGAAACTTGAAAAAAGTTTTGAAAACCCCTTGACAAACGGAACTGAGTATGATATACTATATAAGCTGTCGCAAAGAGCGGTAGCGAACGGTACCTTGAAAATTGAACAACGAAAGACGAGAAAACAAAGCAAGGAACGTCGAAAGACGAACCAAAGAACTCGTTAAATTCCAAAGAAGTACACACGATTCAACTACGAATTGTGATACCCAAGGAAAAAGTAAAAAGAGCGAATCAAGCTCGAAAAGGTAAATAGCGGTACCAAGTACCGTGAAATATTTTATTCGAGAGTTTGATCCTGGCTCAGGATGAACGCTGGCGGCGTGCTTAACACATTCAAGT
>URCT01000112.1 GCA_900546385.1 uncultured Eubacteriales bacterium
GAGCCGGTAACAGCAAATCCTAACATGTTTCATCACTCCTTTCGGCTAAAACGGTAAGTACCGTATCGGCGACGATTTTTCCGGCCGAAACCGGGAACACTTTGCCCGGCAGTCCCAACGCCCAAAGCGTTTTGATGTCGACGGCTTTGGCGGCTTCAAAATCCACACCACCCGGCTTTGAAGCAAGGTCGATGACAAGTGCGTCCTTCTTTACGTGTGCAAGCACCTGTGCATCCACCACCGGCTTTGGCACGGTATTGATAATCAAGCGACAGTCACCGGCGACAGTCGCGATACAATCGGTATATACCGGCGTACAGCCGGCAATACCGGCCATAACCAAATCTTCGCTTTTGCGTGCCGAGGCATACACCTTGGCACCGAACGCTAAAAGCAGTCGACACAAAACCTTGCCGATCCGGCCGTAACCGACCACAAGCACCGGCAGTCCCGCAAGCGTGACCGGCAGTTCATGCATGGCAATGCCAAGTGCCGCTTCGGCGGTCGGAACGGCGTTGGCTGTCTGAAAATCGGCGCGTGCGGCATAGTTTATGGCCATTACGCCGCATGGCACGTGCTTTTCCATTTTGAAACAGCCGCCGCCATATACGATAAGCGTATCGCGTGACACGTGTGTAAAAACTTCATCTAACAGAATGCATTTTGTATGAAGCGGAGCTTGAACGGTAATGCCGTCGCAGGTCGCCGGCAGTGGAAGAACCACCACATCGGCAAGCGAAAGCGCGTCTTCAAGCGTATCGCATCGCGTGGCAAGGCCGACGCTTCCTTTATAGGTATCAAAGCCGAACAAGGCGCATTCATGGCCTTCTTCGGCAAGAACGGCGGCGGCATGGACAAGACGCCGGTCGCCGCCGACAAAGGCGATTTTCAAGAGTTTTTTTGTCATAACTCTGCGGTTTCGCATTCCCCACCTTTCTTCGACGCATGAAAAAATCCGCGTCCTTTACAGCATATGTTTTGGCACTCCGTCCGGTGCGTGCGCTCAAACCGGTCTGGAAGCAAGCTTTTTTCGGTTTCGGCACATAAATTTCAAAAAAAACATTGAAAATATACGATATGTATTGTATAATATTTGTGTTATGGTATGCCTATTTACCTTCTTTACCGGAAAGGACTTCCCTATGGCAGAAAAACTCATCAAAATTTCCTCCGCTGAACGCCGGGCAGGCGTTTTCGGAAGCTTTGATTCCAACACGCGTTTAATCGAAAGCGAATTCGGCGTGCAGCTTTTCGAATGCTCCGACGGCATTAAAATCCTCGGCGACGAACTGCATGACATCGAAAATGCGGCAAACGCCATCGAATATCTTCTCAAAATGAACGAACGCGGCGAAACCTTAAACGAGCAGACCGTGCGCTATGTCATCGGCATGGTCGGTGCCGGCAGTGCCGGTGCGCTGCAAAGTCTTGACGGCGACTGCATCTGCATCACCTCGCGCGGCAAACCGATCAAAGCCAAGACCGTCGGGCAAAAGAGCTATTTGGATTCGATTGCCTCCAACACCGTCACCATTGCCGTGGGACCTGCCGGAACGGGAAAAACGTTTCTTGCCGTTGCCATGGCGGTCAACGCCCTGCGCGCAAAGCAAGTCAACCGCATTATTTTAACGCGGCCGGCCGTCGAAGCCGGTGAGCGGCTCGGCTTTCTGCCGGGCGATTTGCAGAGTAAAATCGACCCGTACCTGCGGCCGCTGTATGACGCGCTTTTTGAAATGCTCGGCATGGAGGGATACACACGAAACGTCGAAAAAGGTGCGATTGAGATTGCGCCGCTTGCCTATATGCGCGGCCGGACGCTCGACGATTCCTTTATCATTTTGGATGAAGCGCAAAACACCACGCCCGAACAGATGAAGATGTTTTTGACGCGTCTTGGTTTCGGCTCCAAAGCCGTCGTGACCGGCGACATCACGCAGATCGATCTGCCGCGCGGCACAAAAAGCGGACTTGCCGAAGCGGTGGAGGTTTTGAAGGATGTTCCGGATATCGCGGTTCACCATCTGTCCGACCGCGACATTGTGCGGCATTCGCTTGTTCAGAAAATCATCCGCGCTTATGAAAAATATGAAAATGCATCCGCCGAAAAAGCACCGAAAATGCAAAAAACAAACGACAACTAAGGAGAACGCCATGAAACACACGATATACACCCAAAACAAGCAGGACAAAATCGAATTGACGCCGGCACTGCGTGCGCTTGCCAAAAAAGTCATCTGTGCCGCGCTCGACGATCAAGAGATTGATTTTCCCTGCGAAATCTCCCTCACCTTCGTTGACAACGACGAAATCCATGCGCTTAACAAGGAATACCGCGGCAAGGACTCGCCCACCGATGTGCTTTCCTTCCCGATGTTTGAAAACGGCGAGATCGAATACGACGACGAGACCGGCGAACCGTGTGCCTTGGGCGACATTGTCATTTCGCTTGAACGCGCCGATGCGCAAGCCAAGGAATACGGACATTCGCTCGAACGTGAGGTCGGCTTTTTATGCGTGCATTCCGTTTTGCACCTCCTCGGCTACGACCATGAGGTGAGCAAAGAAGACGAAGAATACATGAACGATACCTGTGAGGACGTTCTCGATTCGCTCGGCTTAAAGCGTAGCACCGCGCCGTCGGTAACAACCGAAAGCGGTGAGACCATTCCGGTCAAGGACATGAAAACGGCCTTCATTTCGATTGTCGGCCGTCCGAATGTCGGCAAAAGCACGCTGCTCAACGCCATTGTCGGCGAAAAGGTCGCCGCTGTATCCAAAAAGCCGCAGACCACGCGCGACCGCATTACCGGCATTCACACGGTCGGCTGTGAGCAATATGTGTTTGTGGACACGCCCGGTCTGCACAAGCCGAAAAACAAGCTCGGCGAATACATGGTAAGTGCCGCCAAAACCGCCATTCCCGACACCGATGCGGTGATTCTTGTGGTCGAAAGCGGCGAAAACATCACGCCTGCCGACCGCGATATCGTTGAGAACTTAAAGACCTATCACCTGCCGGCAATTTTGGTCATCAACAAAGTGGATATTGCCAAAAAAGACAAGC
Source organism: uncultured Eubacteriales bacterium (assembly GCA_900546385.1). Taxonomy (GTDB): domain Bacteria; phylum Bacillota; class Clostridia; order Oscillospirales; family CAG-382; genus UMGS882. The sequence continues at coordinate 3,065 of URCT01000112.1, forward strand.
TGCTTGTCACCATCGACAAGTATTCCAAAATGTTCGATTTCAAGTCGATCATTCCGATCAGTGCACTCACCGGAGAGGGCGTGGACATTGTCATGAACGAGTTAAAGCCGTTTTTGCGAAACGAACGCTGGTATTTTCCGGAGGACATGGTGACCGACCAGACAGTCCGTCAGATTGCCGCCGAAACCATCCGCGAAAAGCTGCTACGCTTACTCGACGAAGAAATTCCGCACGGCATTGCCGTCACGGTGGAGGATTACGTCGAAAAGCCGGATATCATCGAGATCCGCGCGGAGATATACTGCGAAAAAGAAGCACACAAAAAAATCATCATCGGCAAAAACGGCGAGACCTTAAAAAAGGCCGCCACCTATGCGCGTGAGGACATTGAGGCACTTGCCGGGAAAAAGGTCTACTTAAATCTTTGGGTCAAGGTCAAGGAAAACTGGCGCGACAGCGAACTCAACATGGCGCGTCTCGGCTTCAAAAAAGAGGATTAAGCTGTGACGGAATTCACCACCGACGCAGTCATCTTGCGGCAAGCCGATTACAAGGAAAGCGACCGCATTTTGACCGTTTTAACGCCCGAACGCGGCATTATCACGGTCGGTGCGAAGGGCGTGCGCAACATCAAAAGCAAAAACAGTGCCGCGGTACAGCTGTTTTCGTACAGCGAACTTGAGATTCTGCAGGTCGGTTCACGCTTCACGCTGCGCACAGCGAGCTTAAAAGAGAGCTTTTTCAATGTCCGCTGTGATCTGCACCGCTATGCCCTTGCCTGCTATTGCACCGACATAACCGCCCACTTCTGCACCGAAGCAAACGATGAGACCGAGCCGTTCCGGCTGATTCTCAATCTGCTATATGCGCTTTCCGAAGCAAAGGAAAAGCCGTTATGGCAGGTGAAGGCAGCCTTTGAGTTAAAGCTTTGCACGCTTTGCGGCTTTATGCCGGAGCTTGGCAGCTGTACGGTTTGCGGCAAGCGTACAACAAGCGTCGAATGTCCCGACGAAGCGTTTTTAACCGGCAAAAAATACCGCTTTTCGCTTCTTGAGAGCGGACTTGTCTGCAAGGACTGCTATGAAGCATCGCGCACGCTGCCTACTTCCGCCATGCTGTCGGCGGCAGTGCTTCCCAAGGACCACACCCGACCGCTCTCGTTTGCGGCTCTCACGGCGGCACGCTATGTGGCAATCGCGCCGATTGCACGCTTTTTAAGCTTCCGTCTTGCCGAAGAGGAAGCCTCCGATTTTTGCGAGCTTGCCGAACACTATCTGCTGTTTCTTGCCGAACGCGGCTTTGAAACCTTAAAATACTACAAATCATTATCGTAAAATACGAAGGAGTTTGACCCATGAACATATGGCACGACATTGACGAAAAACGCATCCATCCCGAAGATTTTATCTCGGTCATCGAAATCAAAAAAGGAAGCAAGAAGAAATACGAGCTTGACAAAGAAACCGGCTTCATCATTCTTGACCGCATTCTGTATACCTCTACCCACTATCCGGCCAATTACGGCTTTATTCCGCGCACGCTTGCCGACGACGGCGACCCGCTCGACGTGCTTGTGTTAAGCAACGAGGAAATCGATCCGCTCGTGCTTGTGCGCTGCTACCCCATCGGCGTTATCACCATGCTCGATAACGGCAAAAACGATGAGAAGATCATCGCCATTCCCTACGAAGACCCTATGTTCAACACCTATCTTGACATCACCGACCTGCCGGGGCACATTTTTGAGGAAATGCGGCACTTTTTCTCGGTCTACAAGCAGCTTGAGGGCAAAAAGACCGCCGTCAACGAGGTGCAGGGACAGAAGCGTGCCTTGGAAATTATCCGCAACTGTATTGACAATTACAAAACCATCTACGGGCAGAAATACTAAAACCTGTTTTCCGTTTTGGTTTGTACCGAAAAGCAAGGAAAACTATGAAGAACAACAATTTATATTTTAACTCCGACTCTCTCAATCAGAGCGCGTCCTCCGAAGATTTCGAACGCGCCTGCAAAACGCTGGAATTCGAAAAAGTGCTTTCGATTCTCGCCTCTTTTGCCGCCACCGAAGGCGCAAAGGAAAAAATCATGACGCTCCGGCCGTCGGTATCAATCGAAAAGATCCGCGACCGCCAAAAAGAGGTCAGCGAAGCCAAATTTTATATCGAAACCAAGGGCACCCCCTCCTTCGGCGGTGCAAAGGACGTCACGCGGCACATTGCCATGGCTAAAAAAGGCGCGATGCTCTCCATGAGCGCACTGCTCGAGATTGCCGGCGTGTTAACCTCCGTCATGGCTCTTGAAAGCTATCTGACGCTCGGCGACAAAGCGCCGCATTTGGAGAGCTATAAGAAGACGCTGATTCCGAACAAGTTCTTGCGCGACAAAATCTCGACCGCCATTCTTGCCGACGACCTGATGGCCGACAATGCTTCGGCAAAGCTGTTTGAAATCCGCCGCTCCATCAAGACCTGCGCCAACAAGGTGCGCGATATTTTACAGAAATACACCTCCGGCTCGGACAGCCGCTACCTGCAGGAAAACATCGTCACCATCCGCAACGGCCGCTACGTCGTTCCCGTCAAAAACGAATACCGCGGCGAGGTCAAAGGGCTTATCCACGACACCTCCGCTTCCGGCTCGACCGTGTTTATCGAGCCGATGCAGGTGGTGGAAACCAACAATAAGCTGCGAACGCTCGAAGCGGAGGAAAAGGCCGAAATCGAACGCATTTTATACGAGCTTTCCGCCGAATGCGACCGCTTTTCCGGCGACATTCTCACCGGCTATGAAACGCTGACCTCGCTTGCCGTTATTTTTGCGGCAGCCGAAATGAGCCATGCGTTCCACGCCTGTGAGCCGATCATGAACACAAACAAGAACGTCAACCTCATCGAGGCGCGGCATCCGCTTCTTGACCAAGCCAAAACCGTGCCGATCAACGTTTATCTCGGCAAAAAGTTCACCACGCTTGTCATTACCGGTCCGAACACCGGCGGCAAAACGGTCACGCTAAAAACCATCGGTCTGCTTGCGCTCATGGCGCAGACGGGACTGCATATCCCGGCCTCCGACGGCTCAACACTCCCGGTGTTTGACTGCATTCTTGCCGACATTGGCGACGAACAGAGCATTGAGCAATCGCTCTCGACTTTTTCGGCGCACATGGTCAACATTGTCGGCATTATGAAGACCTTTACGCCGCAATCGCTCATTCTGTTTGATGAACTCGGTGCCGGCACCGACCCGATCGAAGGTGCGGCGCTTGCGCAATCGATTTTGGAGCGCGTCACCTCCTGCGGCTGTTTGTGCGCTGCGACCACACACTATGCCGAGCTAAAGGCCTATGCGCTCGATACGCCCGGCGTTTCAAACGCGTCCTGCGAATTCGATGTGCAAACGCTTCGGCCTACCTACAAGCTGACCATTGGGCTTCCCGGCCGCTCTAACGCCTTTGCCATCGCGTCTCGGCTCGGCATTTCGCCGGACATCATCAAGGCCGCCAAGCAAAAAATCGATAACGGCACACGCTCGTTTGAGGGACTTATCGGAAAACTCGAAAAACAGCGCGTCGAGCTTGACCGCAAGCGCGAGGACGCCGAAAAGAAGTTAGCGCACGCCGAGATCATGTATGCCGAAGCCGAAAAAATGCGCAAGGAATTCAACACGCGCATCGAAGAGGAAAACCGCAAGGCCGAGCAAAAAGCAAACGAGCTTTTGGAACGCGCCCGTTCGAGTGCGGATTACGTGTTTGACACCTTGCAAGACCTGCAGCGCCAGAAAGAATCGGCCGATTTCAAGCAGAAATTGGAGCAAACGCGCGAAAATGTCCGTCAAAAGCTCGGCATGGTTTCCAAGGACACACGCATGGCCGAAAAAATCGAAGCCGAATATCTGCCGCCGCGTGAGCTTGTCGTCGGCGACAGTGTAGAACTGGCCGATTTGGGAAAAGTCGGCGAAATCGCGTCGATTGACGGCGAAAATGCTACTGTTGCCATCGGCAGTGCCAAAATCAAGACAAAGCTTTCGAAGCTGCGGCTCGTCGAGCAAAAAAAACCGCAAAAATCGACCGCCACCCATACGCCGCGCAAGGCGGCAAACGTTACCACAGAAATCGATGTGCGCGGCGATACCTGCGATGAAGCGATTTTCGTGATCGACAAGTTTTTGGACGACGCGGTGCTTTCATCGTTGAACACCGTGCGCGTCATTCACGGCAAAGGCACGGGCGCCCTGCGCAAAGGCCTATGGGACTATTTCAAGCACGATCCGCGCGTCAAGGAATACCGCTTAGGCACCTTTGGCGAGGGCGATGCGGGCGTTACGGTTCTGACGTTAAAATAAGGCCTATATACGACAAAATAACCACGCGGCAGCCGCGTGGTTATTGCATTTTGGGCGTTATCGCTTTTACGCCTTGATTTTTTCGATCTGCTCTAACGTCTTTTCAACGCGGTCGGTAATGCGAACCGTGCCTACGCCGAAAATCGAGGTTTCAAGCGTGTTGTTAAGCGGCTTTGTCCATTCCTCCGGAACGCTGTCCGCGCCATGCGTCATACCGAAGATCGAGCCGACCGTTGCGCCGTTGCAGTCGGTATCAAAACCGGCTTCGTTTGCCAAGCAGATGGATTTTCCGTAATCGCCGTTGCCGTAAAGCAAGGAAGCGACACAAATGACGGAATTGGAAATGGCATGGCACCAGTCATGGTTGTCGTGCTCATCGTAGGTTTCGTGGATCGATTTGAAGCATTCCTTTTCCGTAACGCCGTTCTTATAGCCCTCGTATACGCCCATCAAAGCTTCATACAAACGCGATGTGGTCGGAATTTCCCCAAGGCCGGCCAAAAGGACGTCTTCGATGTTATCGGTAGTTGCTGCGGCGGCAAGGCAGGCAGCCACAAACATAGCTCCGTAAATACCGTTTTTGACATGCGAGATGGA
>URCT01000113.1 GCA_900546385.1 uncultured Eubacteriales bacterium
CATGAGCACCAAAACATGATAGCACAGGTCAGCGATTTCATAGATGGTTTCGTTTTTGTCCTCTGCTTTCGCCGCGATAATCACCTCGGTGCTTTCCTCGCCTACCTTTTTGAGAATCTTGTCAAGGCCTTTTTCAAAAAGATAGGTCGTGTACGACCCCTCTTTCATCTCTTTTTTGCGGTCGAGAAGCAGATTCATGAGCTTGGAAAGCGAAAATTCAGCCATCGTATCATCGCGGCAAACCGTGTTGGTAAAGCAGCTTTCCGTGCCGGTGTGGCACGCAGGGCCGTCCTTTTCCACAATAACGTTTAGCGCGTCGTAATCGCAGTCCGCGGTAATCGACACAATGTGCTGATAATTGCCGCTCGTTTCGCCCTTTGTCCAAAGCTTGTTCCGCGAGCGGCTCCAAAAGCAGGTAAGGCCTGTTTCGATCGATTTCTCTAAGCTTTCTCGGTTCATATACGCAAGCGTCAGCACCTCTTTGGTGATGTTGTCGGTCACGATGGCCGGGATAAGCCCTTGTTCGTCAAATTTTAATTTACTCATGTCAAAACTACACTTCATTTTTATCGCTCCTTCAAATTCTGACAGATATTCCGTTTTTCTTTAACGTGCGCTTCAAATCGGGGATTTCCACCTCTCCGAAGTGAAAAATCGATGCGGCAAGTCCGGCATCCACCTGCGGAAGCTTTGTAAACAGCTCCACAAAATCGTCTATTTTACCGGCTCCGCCCGACGCAATGACCGGGACATTCACCGCACGGCACACCGTCTCTAACAGTTCCAGATCAAAGCCGCCCTTCACGCCGTCGGTGTCGATGGAATTCAAAACGACCTCGCCGGCACCTCTGTCGACGCACTGTTTGATCCACGAAACCGCCTCAAGGCCGGTTTTCTCGCGCCCGCCCTTGGCATACACGGTAAACTGCCCGTTTTCGCGCTTGACGTCCGCCGAAAGAACCACGCACTGATTGCCGTATTTTTTCGCCGCTTCGTCAATTAAATGCGGATTTTTTAGCGCACCCGAATTGACGCTCACCTTGTCCGCGCCGCATTTCAACATCCGGTCAAAATCGTCCACGGTGTTGATGCCGCCGCCGACCGTAAGTGGAATGAAAATTGTTTCGGCAACCTTTTTTAAGATATCGGTAAAAAGTGCCCTGCCCTCGGCCGACGCGGTTATGTCGTAAAAAACAAGCTCGTCCGCGCCGTTGTCGCTGTAATATTTTGCAAGCTCCACCGGCGACGAAACGTCCGACAAGCCCTCAAAATTCACGCCCTTGACCACGCGGCCGTCCTTTACGTCAAGACACGGGATAATTCGTTTTGTAATCATGTTGCCACCTCAAGCGCTTTTTCAAGCGATATCGCCTTTGTATAGTACGCCTTGCCGACAATCGCGCCGTAAATGCCTAAAGCTTTGAGCTTTTTTATATCGTCAAGGCTGCTCACACCGCCCGACGCGATGATGTTGATATCGAATTTTTCCGACAGCTCCTTGTATAGACCGACGTTTGTGCCCTGCATTGCGCCGTCCTTGGAAACATCGGTGCAAATTACGGTTTTAACGCCGATATTCTGCATTTTCTCACAGAATTCGAACGGCGTAAACGTACTCAAAGCCGTCCAGCCTTTGATGGCGACAAAGCCGTCCTTGATATCGATGCCCACCGCAATCTTATCGCCGTATATCCGAACCGCACTTTGCAAAAACTCCTCATCCTTCACCGCCGCCGTGCCGAGAATGACGCGCATAACGCCGGCCTTGATGTATGTTTCCACCGTTTCAAGCGTGCGGATGCCGCCGCCGACTTCGGTAAAAAGCGCCGTGTTCTGCACAATGTTTTCGATCGTGCCGATGTTCGGCGTTTCACCCGTTTTCGCTCCCTCAAGGTCTACCACGTGCAAGAACGCCGCGCCTGCTTTTTCAAAATCCTTAGCGATTTCAAGCGGATGGTCGCTGTAAACCGTCATCTTCCGATAATCGCCCTTCAAGAGCCGAACCGCTTTGCCGTCATACAAATCGATCGCAGGAAAAATATGCATATTTATCCCTCCTTTTCGCAAAAGGCACGCAAAATGGCAAGTCCCGTCTTTCCGCTTTTTTCGGGATGGAACTGACATCCGTACACATTTCCGTTCTGCACCGCGGCGGTGAGCTTCGCACCGTATTCCGCGTTTGCAATCACGCTTTCTTCGCAATCTGCCGCATAATACGAATGGACAAAATACACAAAATCACCGTCGTGTATATATTTGAAAAGCTCGCTTTTCTTTTCGGTGAATTCCAACGAATTCCAGCCGATATGCGGAACCTTCAGATTCTTTTCGATTTTGTCGGCAATCGGACGGATCTCGCCCTTGATAAGGCCAAGTCCTGTGTGTTCGCCATATTCAAAGCTTTTGTCAAACAAAAGCTGCATACCGAGGCAAATTCCAAGTATCGGCTTTCCTTTTTTCGCCTCCGAAACGAGCACCTCGTCAAGACACGCGGCTCTTAACTTTTTTATCGCGTCGCCGAACGCGCCTACACCGGGAAGAATGATCTTTTCCGCACGTTTGATTTTTTCACGGTCGCCCGTCACGCATACATCCGCACCGACATAGGCAAGCGACCGGCTAAGCGAAAAAAGATTTCCCACACCATAATCGACAATTGCAATCATCAAAGCACTCCCTTTGTTGATAAGATTTCGTCTTGGAACGCACCGTCGATTTTGACCGCACCCGATAAGGTGCGCGCAAACGACTTGAAAGCGCCCTCGATGATGTGGTGCGAATTGGTTCCCGAAAGCTGTCGTATATGAAGCGTGCATTTCGCATTTCGCACAAACGCCGCAAAAAACTCCTCGCAAAGCTCGGTGTCAAACGTGCCGACTTTTTCGGTGGGAATGGCAAGCGCATACGAGAGATGTGCCCGTCCCGACAAATCGACGGCCGTTAAAATGAGAGACTCATCCATCGGAAGAATGGTGTCGGCGTAGCGCGTAATGCCTTTTTTGTCGCCGAGCGCCGCAGCAAAAGCTTCTCCGAGTGCAATGCCGATGTCCTCCACCGTGTGATGGTCGTCCACATAGGTATCGCCGACGCAGGAAAGCGTTAAATCAAAATGGGCGTGCTTCGCAAAAAGCGTCAGCATATGCTCCAAAAAACCGCAGCCGCACTTGATTTCCGACTTTCCGCTTCCGTCAAGATTTAAGGAAAGGACTATGTCCGTTTCGTTTGTTTTACGTTCAATTTCCGCCGCTCTCATGCCGTTTCCTCCTCCAGAATTTCCTTGATTTTTTCCATAAGCACCGCCATTTCGTCCTTTGTGCCGACGGTGATGCGGTTAAAATCCTTGATTCGCTCACCGTTAAAATGGCGCACCAAAATGCCTTTTTCCTTCAGCTTTTGATACATCGTTTCGCCGCTTACGGCAGGATGCTTTGCAAAGATAAAATTCGCCGAAGAATCGGTCGTTTCAAAGCCGAGCTGTTTGAATTGGCTCTGCACAGACGTGCGCAGTGCTATGATTTGTTTGCAGTTTTGGCGCGTATAGCCTTCGTCGTCTAAGATTCCCTCGCCGAGTGCCATGGTCATGGCGTTGATGTTATAGGGATTGGTAGAAAAGCGCACCGTGTTTAAGTCGGCAATCAGGCTTTTGCAAGCAATGCCGAAACCAAGCCGTGCGCCTGCCGCCGAACGCGATTTGGAAAAGGTCTGCGTCACCAAAAGATTGTCGTATGTGTGTATCAGCGAAACCGCGCTTTCTCCGCCGAAATCGACATACGCCTCGTCGATCACAACGATGTTTTCGGGATTGTTTTTCACAATTGCTTCCACCTCGTTCAGAGTAAGCGCAATGCCGGTCGGCGCGTTGGGATTGGCAAGAAACACCGTCGCGTTTGCATGGAAATAATCCGCAGGGTTTACTCTAAAATTCTCCCCAAGCGGGATTTTTCGGTACGGCACACCGTTGTAATCGGCGAAAACCTCATAAAATCCATAGGTTATATCAGGAAACACCGCTTCTTTTTGCTTGTCGCAAAACGCGGCAAAGGCAAAATTCAGAATCTCATCCGAGCCGTTGACCGCCATGACCTCGTCTTTTGCAACACCGACCGTCTTGGCAAATTTTTCGTCCAAAACCGAGCACTCCGGATCGGGATACCGCATCAGCCGGTTCAATATGCCGCTTACGCTTGCAAGAGCTTTGTCCGACGGCGGAAACGGCGATTCGTTGGTATTCAGTTTGATGTATTTTTTATCCTGCGGCTGTTCGCCCGGCGTATACGGAACCAATTTTTCGAATTTCTGCGACATAAATCTGCTCATTTTTTCATTCCTCAAAGCGTATGACCGCACTTTTTGCGTGTGCCGTCAGCCCTTCCTGCTCGGCAAAATACGCAACGTCATACGCCACTTTTTTCAGCGCATCCGCCGTGTAATACGTGTACTGCGTTTTTTTCACGAAATCGTCCACCGAAAGCGGACTGGAAAATTTGGCCGTGCCGCTTGTCGGCAGCGTGTGGTTGGCGCCGGCAAGGTAATCGCCCAACGCTTCGGGACAGTTTTTGCCCATAAAGACTGAACCAGCGTGCCGGATCTCATCAAGATAATCGAACGGATTGTCCACGCAAAGCTCCAAATGCTCGGGCGCGATCTCGTTTGCAATATCAATCGCCGCTTTGATGTCGTCCGTCACAATGATTTTGCCGTTGTTGTCAATGGAAGCACGCGCGATTTCCGCCCGTTCCAGTAACGGAATCTGAACTTCAAGTTCCCTTTGAACCTCTTCGGCCACCTTTGCCGAGGTCGTCACCAAAACCGCGCTTGCCAGTTTGTCGTGCTCGGCCTGTGAGAGTAGGTCTGCCGCCGCATATTTCGGATTGACCGTTTCGTCGGCAACAATTAAGATTTCGCTCGGACCGGCCACCATATCAATGGAAACCAAGCCGAAAACCTGTTTTTTCGCCTCGGCAACATAGGCGTTTCCCGGTCCGACGATTTTGTCCGCTTTCGGAATGCTCTCGGTGCCGTAGGCAAGTGCCGCTATCGCCTGCGCGCCGCCGATCTTGAAGATTTTGTCAATGCCGGCAATGGAGGCCGCCGCAAGAATGACCGGGTTGACACTGCCGTCGGGACGCGGCGGCGTAACCATGACAAGATTTTTCACGCCGGCAATTTTGGCCGGAATGGCGTCCATCAAAACGGTGGACGGATATGCCGCCGTGCCGCCCGGCACATACAGACCGGCGCAGTCAACGGGAATGATCTTTTGACCGGTCACAATGCCGCTTTCGTCGTTGATGATAAAACTGGTGCGGACTTGTTTTTCGTGAAATTTCCGGATATTTGCCGCCGCCTTTTTTAAGACGCTTATAAACCTTTCGTCCACGGATTTTACCGCGTTTTCCATTTCCTCGGCACTCACGGCAAACGACGAAAGCTTGGCCTTATCAAACATTTCACAGTATTCAAACAACGCCTTGTCGCCGTTTCGTTTTACATTCTCGATGATTTCCGAAACGGTTTTCTCAACGTTCGCTTTCTCGTTTGTGCGTGCGAAAATCGCGTTGTTTTCCACCTCACCGTATTTTAGAATCTTAATCATGCTTTACCTCCAAATGCGCCGCAATGTTTTCAATGATATCCGTGTTGAATTTGAAGCTCGACTTGTTCGCGATAAGCCGTGCGCTGACGGGAAAGATTTTATCAATCACTTCCAAATTGTTTTCCTTCAAGGTTGTGCCTGTTTCCACAATGTCCACAATCACGTCCGAAAGCCCCAAAATCGGCGCAATTTCAATCGACCCGTTTAAGTGGATGATGTCAATATCCCGCCCTTTTGCGTTATAATACCGCTTGGCGCAGTTTGAAAATTTGGTCGCCACCCGAAGCGTTTTGCGGTTCTCATCAAAAAAGCCTTTTTGCGCCGCAACGCACATGGCGCATTTGCCGATATTGAGATCCAAAAGCTCGTAAACCTCCGGCTCGTATTCGAGCAAGATATCCTTGCCTGCAACACCGATATCCGCCGCACCGCGTTCCACATAAATCGAAACATCCGACGGCTTCACCCAAAAGAAACGAAGCCTTTTTTCGGGATTTTCAAAAATGAGCTTTCTTGTGTCGTCCAAAACCGACGGGCACTCAAAACCGGCTTTTTCGAACAGTTTGTATACCTTTTCGCCGAGTCTTCCTTTCGGAAGCGCAATATTCAAAAAATCACTCAATGCTCTCCAAGCCTCCTTTGCCAAACCTGTAAAGCGACCGATAGCGTAAATTCTGCGGCAGCTTCTTTTGCGCCGAAACACGGATGTTTTGCTCCGTCAGTGTGCCGAGCGCCTCTTTCAGCGCTTTTGCGTCCGCCGTTTCATCGTACAAAACAAGCGCGTCAACATCATAGTTTTCCTCCTCATCCGACAGCCGTTCGAGAAGGTCGAGATACACGGCAAAGCCGATCGCATTGGAATTCCGTTTCATTTTGCGCATAAGGCCGTCATATTGGCCGCCCGACAAAATGCCCGTGGGAATGGTATGGATGAAGCCCTTGAACACGATTCCGTTGTAGTAACTCAAATCGTGAATCACCGAAAAATCGAAACGAATTCTTGTTTCAAGGCCGCTGTTTTCGAAATAGGCGGCGATTTTTTCAAGCGCGGCCACATACGGCGCAATCTTGTCAAAATCGATTTCCTTAAGTGCCGAAACCACTTTTTTCATATTGCCGTAAAGCGACGCCGTCTTCACAAGGATATCCGCCGCTTTCTCATCGGCGTTTTCCGCCGCGCAGATCCGTTTGATCCCCTGAACGTTTTTTTCGCCGAGGCATTTCAAAATTTCCTTTTCCGCGTCAGGCGAAACCGAAAGCGCCTTAATTTCCTCCGAAAGAAGCTCCATATGGGAAATATCGAGAACAAAATCCTCCGAAATGCTTTCAAGGCTTTTTGCCGCAAGATAAAGCGTTTCGCAGATGATGTACTCGTCCACATCGCCAAGGCATTCAAGGCCGGTCTGCATAATTTCCTTGAACGACTGCGTGCCTTTGGAAACGCGGTAAACGTTTTCGTTATAGTAAACCTTTTTCACCGAGCCGGAAATGTCGGTGCTGTCCTTGATGATGGAAAGCGTAACGTCCGGCTTTAACGCCATCAGCACGCCGTTTGTGTCGGTGAACGTAATGATGCTGTCCGACACGAGAAAATCCTTGTTGCGCGTATATAGATCGTATTCCTCAAACCGGCTCATCTTAAACGGACGGTAGCCGTAGCTTTCGTACAAATTACGCAATTTGAAAATGGCTTTTTCTTCGCTTCGCAAAATGTAATCCATGTTACTTTCCTCCTTCTTCAAGCCTTTGGAGCACCGCTTTATAGCCGCCCGTGCCGTAGGTGAAGCATTGTTTCACACGGCTTACCGTAGCGGTGCTTGCACCGGTTTCTTTGGAAATCTCCGTATAGCTTTTGTTCTGCTGCAAAAGCTTGGCAACCTCCAGTCGCTGTGAAAGCGTTTGGATTTCTTTTACGGTGCATATATCTTCAAAAAAATCGTAGCATTCCTCCACACTTTTTAAGGTTAGAACCGCCTTAAAAAGCGTATCGGTAAATGCCGTATACTTCTTTTCCATCTGTTTCACGTTCCTCTATATGAAAGCTTCTTGCTGCTTTATTATATTATCACACTAAATCGATAAAGTCAAGTGGCGTTACAAAGAGTTTACAATTCGTGCGTTGTTGTTATCTCTGTGCGCTGATTCGAGGTTTGCAGAACCTCGGAACTTTCCCATAAGGGAAACGGTTTTTGTTACTTTTTGTACTTTACAAAAAGTAGGAAAAAGTTGCCGCGGAGCGGCAAAGGATTTAATTGGGTTTGTGCGAAGTTGTTGTTTGGGTGCGCTGAATCGAGGTTTGCAAAACCTCGATGTTCTCTGCAAAGAGAACGGATTGTCACTTTTTGCGTCGTGCAAAA
>URCT01000114.1 GCA_900546385.1 uncultured Eubacteriales bacterium
CTTTGCAGAAAGTTTGCCCCTGCCGGGACGGCACACTTCGTGTGCTTTTTCCGCCTTACGGCGGTTATTTCCATACTTTTTGTTAGGCACAAAAAGTATGACAAAAAAGCCTTTTTGAACTTTCCTTTCAGAAAGTTCGTCCCTGCCGGGACGGCACGCTCCGCGTGCTTTTTCGCTGACTGTATAGAAAAAATCCGTTATTTACATTTGTAAATAACGGATTCAAAGAATTGCAATCGTAAACTTTAGCCAAAATTACTTCATGGCGTTGAGCTTTACGGTAAACTGGCTCTTCTTTCTTGCTCCTGCATTGACGTGCAGAGCACCCTTTGCAACAGCCTTGTCGATCTTGCTGACCGCGTCTTTGTAACAAGTTTCAGCAACAGCTTTATCGCCTGCTTCGACTGCCTTTTCAAACTTCTTTAACGTCGTCTTGAAGCCGGTCTTAAACATCTGGTTCTGCAGAGTCTTGGACTCAGTTACCTTGACGCGTTTCTTAGCGGACTTGATGTTCGGCAAAACATTCACCTCCCCGATTGTCGTGCAGATGCTACACCACATTATTATTCCCTTGTATTCTACCACGACTTTCAAAAAAAAACAAGACCTAATTATAAATTTTAACAACTTTTTTTGCATTTTTTGTTCAGGAGGACCTCCTATGCGTGATTTTGACGTCTCCAAATCCCTGCGAACCGATCTTGCCCAAGAAACACTCGAACAATTGCATGAACAAAACGGCCGGAAAATTCCCGGCTTGATTTCGCAAAACAGCCGCCAAAACGGCTTCAATATCCATACGCTCCGCGTGTCCGATCAAACCGGCGAAGCCGCTTCCGGCAAAAAAATCGGCACCTATCTGACACTCGATGTCGGCAAAATCTGGCTCTCCGAAAAAGAACGCTTCCGCGCCGCCGCCGAAACGCTTGCCGCCTGCCTTCGTTCCCTGTTTCCGAAAAACCTGTCCGCTGACGCGCCGTGTATGCTTGCCGCACTCGGCAACCGCGCCATCATCGCCGATGCCGTCGGCCCCATGACGGCCGATCATTTCATCGTGACACGCCATATCAAAGCCGCCGATAAAGCCATGTTCGACTCGTTCGGGCTTCGTGAAACACTGTGCGTCGTTCCGGGCGTGTCGGGAAACACAGGCATGGAGGCCGCCGAAATTGCCGCCGGTGTTTCTTCGCTTGCCAAACCCGGCTTTATCGTGGCAGTGGATGCGTTAGCCTCCCGGCGGCTTTCGCGCTTGGCCACCACCGTGCAGATCTGCGATACAGGCATTTCGCCCGGCTCGGGCATTTACAATACGCGCAAAGCCTTTGACAAAGAAACCTTCGGCGTGCCGGTCATTGCCATCGGTGTGCCGACCGTCGTGGAGGTGACGACGCTTGCCATCGATGTGATCCAAACAGCCTTTCAAAGCATGGAGCAAGCCAAAAAGCCGGATGAACAAACCGTCGGCGGCATCATCGATAAAATTGCCGCTCACCACGGCGAAAGCTTTTTTGTCACGCCCAAAGAGACCGATCATATCTTGAAGGATACGGCAAAGCTCATCGGCTATGGCTTGAATTTGGCTTTGCACGACGCGCTGTCGTTTGACGATATCGACGAGTTTTTATCCTAAACCGCAATTTGTGAATAAACCGTAACTTTCGGAAAAGTCCTTGACAATTTTGCTCTAATGTGTTAGAGTGTAAATGAACTCTAATACATTAGAGTGATTGCACTGAAAGGAGCTTTTCTATGCCGAAAATATTCGAAAGCGAATATCGCTTCTGCCTTGTCTTGTGGAAGCATGAACCGATTAAAAGCCGTGAGTTGGTTTCGCTCTGCAAAGACAAGCTCGGCTGGAAGCCAACGACCACCTATACCGTTATCAAACGCCTTGCCGAGCGCGGTGTGCTCAAAAACGAAAACACCGTTGTGACCTCCCTTGTCTCAAAAGACGAAATTCAAGCCGAAGAAGTGGATGAATTTGTCGGCAAAAAATTCGGCGGTTCACTGCCGGCCTTTGTGGCGGCCTTTACCAAGCACCGACCTCTGTCCGAAAAGGACATCGACGAAATGCAGAAAATGATCGACTCGTACCGCGCGGCAAACGTACCGGAAACGGAGGAAAAGTCATGACGAACCTATTTTTGACGCTGTTCAATAAAAGCCTTTCGGCCTGCCTTTTGATTCTTGCCGTGATGCTTGTCCGGCTTGCTTTCAGAAAAGCACCCAAAGCACTGTTTCCGATTCTGTGGGCGTTTGTCGGCCTGCGCCTTGCCTTGCCGTTTCTGCCGGAAAGCTGGCTCAGCGTGATTCCGTCGCCCGAAACGCTTTCGTATGAGACCGTACGCTACGCCGCTCATCCGACAGTACAGACCGGCATTTATGCCGTCAATTCCGCCGTCAACCCGACGCTCGGCAAGGTTTTTGAAACGCCGGCCGGCGGCAGTGTCTCGCCGCTCTATATTCTTACTTCGGTTATGGGTGCGATTTGGGTCATCGGCGTTATCGGGATGCTTTTTTACGCATTTTTCTGCTATTTTCACTTAAAAAACCGGCTGAAAACGGCGGTTCTCTTTCGGGATAACCTCTACCAGAGCGAAGCCGTGACTTCACCCTTTGTTCTCGGCTTTATAAGACCGCGCATTTATCTGCCGTTTACGCTTGCCGAAACGGATTTGGATGCCGTCGTTGCCCATGAAAAGGCGCATATCGCGCGCGGCGATGTCCTTTGGAAGCTGCTCGGCTACCTGTTTTTGTGCGTTTATTGGTTTAATCCGCTTGTATGGCTTGCCTATATTCTTTTTTGCCGTGATATCGAATTTGCCTGCGATGAGCGCGTTATCGGGCAGTTAGCGGCAGAAGAGCGCGCCGCCTATTCCGAAGCGCTGTTAGCGGCAAGTATGCCAAAAGCGAGAATTGCCGCGTGTCCGCTTGCCTTTGGTGAGGGAAATGTCAAGGAGCGCATTAAGCGCGTTTTAAGCTACAAAAAACCGGCGTTTTGGGTAATTCTTATCGCGGTTCTTGCGTGCGCGGCGCTTGCCGTGTGCTTTTTGACCGACCCGGTCGGCTTTACGGTAAAAAATCCGGCTGTCGGCGAATATATCCCGGGCGCCGAGGGCATGCAAGGCAATGTGGA
This sequence comes from uncultured Eubacteriales bacterium, assembly GCA_900546385.1. Classification (GTDB taxonomy): domain Bacteria; phylum Bacillota; class Clostridia; order Oscillospirales; family CAG-382; genus UMGS882. The sequence continues at coordinate 3,137 of URCT01000114.1, forward strand.
TGCCGATTATTTCACATCGGTAAGCCCGGATTTTGCAATCGGAGCAGGTGCAGACGGAAAAGCGGTCTTTAAGAACCCTAAAGCGGCGTTTGAGACGTTTCGTTCGTTGTATGAAAACGAGCTTGCGGCGTTGCGGAAAGAGTTCGGCTTGCCGGCGTTTTCGCAGAAAACCTATGCTTCCTACAAAATATACGGCTGGCAGTATACCGGAAGCGACGGCAAGCGTTTTCGGTTTATATCAAGCTTTTTGGACATTTACGAAAACAGCTTCACAAGACCGCGTCGGGACGGTTCGCTCTCTTCGCCAACGGTGGACGATTCGGCACTGATTGACGGAATTTCCGTGGGCGACGTTTTCGTAACCGATAAATGCCTGTATATGTCGCCGCTGTCCTCCACGTGGGCGGGAAAAAACGACGGTTTCCGCTATCTTGTGGGTGCAGATACGTTTACGTTAGAACGGCAGGATAGCTCTTTGGGCGTCGAACCGACAGAATTATCCGTCAGCTGGAAATGGGAAAACCTCCCGTGGACACGGGAGGAATTGGCATCACAGAAGACTGTCTGGGATATCGGCGCGACAGGCTTATTAGACTATACCGACCTGCGCTATCAGAGGTTAGACGATGATCTGTGCCTGCTGTATGCCGACGGAGACGTGCTTCTCATGCGTTACAGCACAGAAAAGGTCTTTCTCGTGTGGAGCATTTACCGCCTGGAAAAGCAGTGACAGTAATACAATAACAGCCGAAAAGCCCTCCGTTTTTGCGGAGGGCTTTTCGATTGTACGTATGCGGCGGCACGTCCTTTCGAACCTTTTTGAAGAAGCTGCATACCATGATAATAAAACACCGTGAAAGGACTGCATTTTATGAAAGATACCGCGTATTATGAGGAAATCAACCGCTTAGCCGGTACCGAAAAGCACTATTTTGCCGCCGCTAACACCAGTGCCGGGTTTGTTAGCTTTTTCGATGCCTTGTTTGACCCGAAGCAGTTGAAAAAAATCTATATTCTCAAAGGCGGTCCGGGTGTCGGAAAAAGCACGCTCATGAAAAACGCCGCGCTTGCCGCACAGAAAAACGGTTTTCATCCGATTTTTTACCATTGCTCGAGCGACCCGAAATCGCTTGACGGGCTGTTGATTCCCGAAACCGGCAAAGCCGTTCTCGACGGAACCGCGCCACATACGGTCGATCCGCGCTATGCCGGTGCCAAGGAGGAGATCGTGCCGCTCGGCGAGGCCTGGAACATTCCGCTTTTGGAAAAAGAAGCGGCACATATCTGTGAGATAAGCGACGCCAAAAGCGGGCATTACCGCGCGGCGTACCGCTTGCTTGCCGCCGCAAAAAATGCCGAAGAGGAAATGCGCGACATCGGCGTGCGCTGTTTGGACAGAGCCAAAATGCGTGCCGCCGCGGCTCGTTTGTGTGCCAAGCATCTCAAAAAAGGTGGTACGGGCTTATTGACACCGGCTGTGGCCGATGCGGTCAGCTGTGATGGCGTCATCCGCTTTTTCACGCCCGAAAAAACGGCCAAACATCTGTATTTCGTCAAAGACAGCCATGCGCTTAGCGGCACGTTCTTCTCGGTGTTATGCGACCTTGCGCTTCGCTCCGGCGCAAAGGTCACAGCCGGCGTGCGCGTGCCGAATGCGTCGGAATATGCCTTTCTTTTCTTGGAAGAGCCGTCGGTGTGTATCAGCCTGTATGACGACGCCTACTGCGCCGCCTTGGATCGGGCGGAAAGACCGTATAAGATCATCAACCTCGGCCGCTTTTTTGATACCAAACGCTTTGCGCCAAGCCGCGCCAAATACCGGTTTGCCGAAAAATGCCGCGACGCTTTAATGAACGCGGCCACCGAGGAGCTTGCCGAAGCCGGTGCACTGCACGCGTCCTTGGAAAAAATCTACGGCAAGGCCACCGATTACCGCGTGGTTTCGGAAATGTCCGACAAGGTCATCCGCGCACTGCTTAGCAAATAAAAAACGCAAGGTCCTCCACGGGAAAACTCCTGCGGAGGACTTTGCAAAAAGGAGAGATGTGCACAGCGTTTGTGCTGTGTGGATCCGGAAAAGGAGAAATCCGGATGTTTATGGACTCGGGAACAGGCGAGAATTTTGCTTATTTGCAAATATCCACAATGTGTTCCACGTAGTCGGTGGTTTCATAGCCTTCGGCATTTTTGACAGCCAAGGCTGCTTCGTATAACGACAGACCCTTGACGTTGCCGTACAGCGTGAGGTCGCCGAGCTTGATATACGAGCGGATGTAGATCTTTTCGGTAAAGTTTGCCTTGGATTCCGGAATACCGACAAGAACGGCGCTGTATGCGGAGATGGAAGCGTCGTCGGCATCCTGCATGAGCTTGTTGAGCGTAACGGTGCCGTCAGCCTTCTTAAAGGCAATGCCGGAAGCGAGATTTTTCTTGCTGTTGCCGATGATCTCAAAGGTAAAGAGGTCTTCGTCACTGCCGAGCTGAATTTCATAGAAGGAAGCGCGCGTGACAAGGAAGCCGATTTCAACGTCGTCGGAAAGCGTTGCCGCGGTGTTGGCATTGGCTGTGAAGCGCATACCCTGAACGCCTTGGGTGCGGATGGAGACCTTGTCGGTCACGGTCGGAGCTTCGAGTTCCTCCCATACGGCATATAACGTTTCGTTCTTTAAGAAGCGATAGGCGTTGTATTTGGTGGCAATCACGTTTTCGCCGTCGGCGTGCGACCAACCAACAAAGCGGTAGCCGTCGGGAATAGATGTCGGAACGACAGCGGCAAGATTGATGGTGTTGTCCTTGGAATCCTTATCCTCCCAAAGCTGTTTGGTAATGGCTTCCGGCATGACGGCACCTTCCGGCTTTACGCCGACGGATGTATCGGCAAACGAGATGGTTACGGTCTTGTCTTCGTCGGCGACACCCTTGGGAATGTACCAATAATAGACATTGTCAAGGTAAATGACATAACCGCCTTCGTTGCGGTCAAAGAAGAAACCGACAACGTTGTAGGCCGGGTCAGAACCGTAAATGAAGTTCGACCATTCCGTTGTGCGCGAAACCGTGCCCTTGTGGTTGCCGCCCGTGTGGTCGGTGCCGGCATAGTTGATTAAGCGAGAGCCTTCGGTGGAATCGAAACGGTAATCAAACATAACGTATTCTTTTTCAGCGGCACGGCCTCTGTTTTTGAGGGCGAAGCCGGCGTAAATGTTCGAACCGCCGATTTTTAACACCTTGCTGCCGGTGGTTTCATCGAGGACAACGGTTGCGGTAAAGTCGGCTGAGCCGAACTGATTGAGCTGTAAGAAAGCGAGGTCGTCGCTTGTCAACACCGTGCCGACTGCATAGCTTTCGAAATCTTCGCACAGCACGGTCGGAGCGGCTTTTTTCCACAAAGCATAGAACGTGAAGTCACCCGGCACCTTGAAATCGGTATAGTGGCAGTCCTTGACGCGCGTGCCGCCGTCGGAGGTTGCCCAACCGGCAAATTCATAGCCGTCCGGCGCGGAGGACGGAATAATGCTGCTCAAATCCACCGTGACCGGCACCCATTGGCCGTTATAGAAGTTGTACCATGCATAACGGGTCAGATCGGCCGGCATTGTGGCTTCAGAGGAAGCAAAAGCGGAGCTGTTTTGGAAAGAGATGGTCTTTTTGACGGCACTCTTGTGTGCAGGTTCTGCCGCATCGTCGATCCTTGTCGAGAACGCCCAAACGGCGAGGTCATCGAGATAAATAACGCTTTCGCCGTCCGTTTGGTTGAAGCCGAAGCCGAGACACGGGCTTTGTATATAGGTGTGCGCACGGGCTTGCGTCCAGTCGGTCTTGGAGGCGTCCGTGATAGCGCCGCTTGCCGCCCAGTTTCCGGTGTTGCCGTTGCTGTTTCCGCCGACAAAAGCTGTACCTTTTGCGGAATAGGCGGCGGTGTTGACGGATTTGCAGGTGCCTGCCGACGGATATTTGTAATTGTAGGACATAACGGCGTAGTTCATGGAATCGTTTTCAAACCAAACGCCGAAGGCGCGGTAGGTTGCGCCTGTGACCTTTAAGTAGCGGTTGCCGTTTTCTTCTTCGCAGATTTCGAAGGTGCAGCCGCTGCCGAGAACGCCCCAGCCCTGTTTGCCGAAATCGACGAGCTTGTTTCCGGCACTTTCGGAGAGCATGCTGGCAATTTCGCCGCTCTGATAGGTGCCTGTCGGCAGATTGTCAAAATCCTGGTAGAACAAAAGATTGGAGGTGACCTCGTTCAAGGCCGCTTGCCTGTTTTCGATGACCGGTTCGGCACCGGCTTCCACGGTTTCCGGCGTAAACGCGAGCGCACTCATACACAAAAGAGCCGCCGAAAGAAACGCCGCGAGAAGAACGCGTGTGTGTTTCATGAAATGTTCACTCCTTTTGGTTGATGTTATGAGACTGAAAGGAAATACTTTCCTTACCAGAATTATAGCAGAATGTCGAAATCAAAAGCAAGACAAAAACCGCCAAAATGCAGACATTTTCTTCACTTTCGGCGGTTTTCTTGTACAAGTATCACAAAAGCTGCGGCTGCGGCGAATCGATTCGAGGTTTGCAGAACCTCGGAGCTTCCTTTAGCAAAGGATTTAATTTGTTTTGTGCGAAAGGGTTGTTTGGGTGTGCTGATTCGAGGTTTGCAGAACCTCGAAGTTTCCGGCAAAAGGAACGGTT
>URCT01000115.1 GCA_900546385.1 uncultured Eubacteriales bacterium
TTGTATAGTACAAAAAGTAGAGCAAAAAAACTATTCCGCCTTACGGCGGTATCCCTGCCGGGACGGCACACTCCGTGTGCTTTTTGAATACTTTTTGCATACCGCAAAAAGTACCTATCGAAAAATCCCTCAAAACCGATAAATATTTGAAAAAAAGCCTTGGATATTTCGAAAAAGTGTGATATACTATATCATTATATGTGTAAATATCGCTTCCCGAAAGGAACCTTTCATCATTATGCTTTCCGATATCACTCTCGGGCAATATTTTCCCGGAAAAAGTATCCTTCATAAACTGGATCCGCGCGTCAAAATCGTGTCCATCATCTTGTTCATCGTCACTATCTTCTTGTCGAAAACCTATGCCGGGTTCGCACTCGTCTTTGCCGTTTCCGCATTGCTTGTCGCGGTCAGCCATATCCGCTTTTCCACCATCTTGAAAAGCTTAAAACCGGTGTTATTTATTTTGATTTTCACCATGATCGCCAACCTCCTTTGGACAAGCGGCGATCACCTTTTGGTCGAATTTTGGGTCATCCACATCTATGCCGAGGGCGTCTCCTATGCCTTGCTCATGGCCTTGCGCATTATTTGCTTAATCGTGGCGACCTTTGTTCTTTTGACCTATACCACCTCGCCGGTGGCACTCACCGACGCACTCGAACGCCTGCTTCATCCGCTTGCTAAATTAAAACTCCCGGTGCACGAATTCTCCATGATGATGTCCATCGCTCTGCGCTTTATCCCGACATTGTTGGAGGAAACCGATAAAATCATGGCGGCGCAGAAAGCACGCGGCGCCAACTTCGAAACCGGAAAGCTCATGAATCGCATCAAGGCACTTGTCCCGATTTTGGTTCCGTTATTCGTTTCCGCTTTTCGCCGTGCCGATGAGCTTGCCGGTGCCATGGAATGCCGCTTATATCATGGCGGCGAGGGCAGAACGCGCATGAAGGTGCTAAAAATCGGCGTGTCCGATTGCCTGTTTATGCTGTTTTTGATTGTTGTTTTAGCGGTCAATCTTTCCTTTAATCACTTTTTCCCGAACGTTTTTTAAGAGGAGCTACTTATGAAATCAAGCCCTTTGGAAAAAGCGTCTAAGCCGCGTATCGCCGTGAGCCTTGTGTATAACGGCGCACGTTATTGCGGATGGCAGGTACAGCAAAATGCCGTCAGCGTCCAACAGACTGTGCAGGATGCCCTCGAAAAGCTGCTGTCGTTCCGGCCGGATATCAGCGGCTGTTCGCGCACGGATGCCGGTGTTCATGCCAATCATTATGTGTTTCATATGGATTCGGACGGCATCGGCCTTGCGCCGGAAAAGCTGCCGCTTGCCTTGAATGCGCATTTGAAAAACACGGATATTGCCGCCAAAAGCGCACGCTATGAACCGGCAGAGTTTCATGCCCGTTACAGCTGTATCGGCAAAGAGTATATTTACAAGATTTGGAATGCACCCTATCGGAATCCGTTTTATGAGGGACGGGCCTGGTTTTATCCGTATAAGCTCGACGAAACGGCGCTCACTTTTGTCGGGAAAGAATTCTGCGGCACGCACGATTTCGGCGGCTTCATGTCCAAGGGTTCGAAAATCGTGGAGGACACGGTACGCACGGTCAAATATTTTGAGGTGACGCGCGAAGAGGCGCTTGTGACGATTCGTGTGTGTGCCGATGGTTTTTTGTACAACATGGTGCGCATCATGGCTGGGACATATGCGCTTGCGGCGGCCGGAAAGCTGAAAGAAGGCGAGCTTGCGCGGATTTTATCGCTTCGCGATCGTTCGCTTGCCGGAGACACAGCGCCGGCGCATGGATTATATCTGAATCGGGTATTCTATCCGGAGGAATATGGGCTTTGAAGCGTTCCGATTTAGGGAACGTTTCAAAGGCGGCTTGCCGCCGGGAATAGTGCCGCCGAGGGCGGCGCAATGCACGCGGAGCGTGCTTTTCGCCGCCTTTGGCGGCAATATCCTTGTTGCTACCGCAACAATTCTTGCCGCTTCGCGGCAACTTTTTGCACGTCCGAGCAGCATTCTCCGGCGGCTTTGCCGCCATATTTCCCTTTCCGCAATTTTTAACGGTTGAAAAATTAAAAATTACACATTATAGTAGTGTTGTCGAATAAAATAATAATATTTTTGCCGGTTTTCCGGAATTTTCAAAATGAAAGGTGGTTTCCTTCATGGAAAACGAAAAAACACAAGCCGAACTCTTAAAAGAAAAGCTCTTTGCCACACATAAAAGTGCCTACGAACTCTGCGATGAACAGGAAATCTTGAAGGCCTACGATTATTGCGGCGGCTATATGAAATTCTTAAATGCCGCAAAAACTGAACGCGAATGCGTCTCCGAAGCCGTGAAACTGCTCGACGCCGCCGGGTTCACCCCGTTCGAATACGGCAAAAGCTATGCGACCGGCGACAAATTCTATCTCAACAACCGCGGCAAAGCTCTCTATGCCGTCGTTATGGGCAAAAAGAGCCTTGAAGACGGCCTCAGCGTTGCGGCCGGTCACATCGACAGCCCGCGTATCGATTTGAAGCAGAATCCGCTTTACGAAGAAGGCGGCATGGCATTCTTCAAAACGCATTATTACGGCGGCATCAAGAAGTTCCAATGGGTCACCATTCCGCTTGCCCTTCACGGCGTGATCGTCAAAGAAGACGGCACGGTCATCAACGTCTGCATCGGCGAAGATGAGAGCGATCCTGTTTTCTATATCACCGATGTGCTGCCGCATCTCGGCAAGGATCAGGCCGCCAAAACGGTCGCCAACGTCTTTACCGGCGAAAATCTGAACATTCTTGTCGGCAGCCGTCCGTTTGATGACGACAAGATAAGCGAAAAAATCAAATTGAACATTTTGGCTCTTTTGAACGAGAAATACGATGTTACCGAGGCTGACCTGCTTTCCGCCGAGCTTAGCCTTGTGCCGAGCGCACGTGCAAGAGACATCGGCTTTGACCGCAGCCTGATCGGCGCTTACGGCCACGACGACCGCGTTTGCTCGTATCCGATCCTTTCGGCTATTCTCGATATGGCGCACAACACGCCGGAATATACCTCCGTCACCATTTTGGCGGATAAAGAGGAGATCGGCAGCGAGGGCAACACCGGTATGCAGTCGTTCGCCTTTGAAAATATGCTTGTCGAAATGGCGGTGAACGCCGGGGTCAATCCGCGCAAGATGTTTGCAAATTCCAAATGCCTGTCGGCAGATGTGACGGCTTGCTTCGACCCGAACTTTGCCGAAGTTTATGAAACGCGCAACGCCGCATTCATCAACAAAGGCGTCGCCATGAACAAGTTTACCGGCGCACGCGGCAAATCCTCCACCAACGACGCACACGCCGAATATGTCGCCTATATCCGCAATATCTTCAACAAAGCCGGCTGTGTATGGCAGACCAGCGAACTCGGCAAGGTCGACCAGGGCGGCGGCGGCACGGTTGCCATGTATTTGGCAAAGCTCGATATTGATACGGTCGATGTGGGCGTGCCGGTCATTTCCATGCACGCACCCTATGAAGTGGTCTCCAAGACCGACGTGTATATGGCCTATAAGGCTTTCCGCGCTTTCTTTGAAAGATAAATCCCGACACCAATAAAGGAGAGATTTGACATGATAACCGAATGCTTGAAAAAGGCCGTGCAGAATGGCGATTATGACAAGGCGTTCCGTGCGCTGTACGGCGCGGACGCCAACCTTTTTGACGTAAAGGTCCGCTACCTTTCCGCCATCGACAGCTTTGAAAAACTGTATGGTGCGGCTCTGCCCGAAACTGCCGAGGTGCGCCTGTTTTCCGTTCCCGGAAGAAGCGAAATTTCCGGCAACCATACCGACCACAACCATGGCCGCGTGCTTGCCGCCTCCATCAGCCTTGATATTATCGCGGTGGCCGCCAAGACCGATAGAAACGAGATCCGCATCAAGTCCGAGGGCTTTGACGAGGACGTTGTGTCCATCGACGATGTGAAAACCGTTCGTCCGGACGAAAAATACAAGGCCAGCGCCATCATCCGCGGTATGTGCGACGGATTTTTGAACAAGGCACACACCATCGGCGGCTTTGTCGCGTATACCACCTCCAACGTCTTAAAAGGCTCGGGACTTTCGTCCTCGGCGGCGTTTGAAGACATGGTTGGCAACTTATTAAACCATTTCTACAACGACGGTGAAGTTTCGGCTATCGAAATCGCAAAGCTTGCCCAATACGCCGAAAACGTGCATTTCGGCAAGCCCTGCGGTCTTATGGATCAGATGGCGTGCGCCGTCGGCGGCTTTGTGGCCATCGATTTCAAGGATCCGCAAAATCCGATCGTCGAAAAGCTGCCGTTTGATCTTGACGCGGCAGGCCTTTCGTTGTGCATCGTCAATACCGGCGGCAACCATGCCGATCTGAACGAGGATTATGCGTCGGTGCCGGCGGATATGAAGGCTTGCGCAAAGCTGCTCGGCGTGGAATTTTTGGCCGATACCGACAAAAAAACGCTGCTTGCGCGTGCTGCCGAAGTCCGCGAAAAGCTCGGCGACCGTGCGTTTTTGCGTTCGCTCCATTTCTTCAACGAAAACGAACGCGTCAAAGCACAGCGCGATGCGCTCGAAAAGGGCGACCTTGCCGGATTCCTTGCCGGTGTGCGTGCGTCGGGACTTTCCTCGGCGACCATGCTGCAAAACGTGTATACCGTCAAAAACGTCAACGAGCAGGGACTCACTGTGGCTCTCGCGCTTGCCGGAGAGGTGCTTGACGGCGTGAAGGGCAGTGCCTACCGCGTGCATGGCGGCGGCTTTGCTGGTACGATTCAGGCGTTTGTGCCGAAAAAGACCGTTCCGGAATTCATCGCGGCCGAAGAAGCCGTGTTCGGCAAAGGCAACGTGTATGTGCTGTCGGTGCGGCCGTTCGGTGCAGTGGCACTCGATAAAATCGGTTAAGCCGCGCTCATGAGTCAGAAATTTCGCGCAAAAGCCAAACGAACCGCCGCATCGGAAAAAGCGTCTTTGCCGGGCAAAGCGTCTGCGCCGGAACAGGCCGGAAACATCGGCAAGCTCAAAATCATCGGCTTTTTGGTGCTTGCGACCGGCCTTGCTGGCGGTGTGTATATCGCTGCCGCAAAGGCAGAATTTGCGCCGGTATTCCATGCGTATTGGATCATCAGTGCCGTGCTTTTGTGTGCGGCCTTGTGCTTGAACCAAAGAAATGAGTACCGGTATACAAAAGAAGCGGCCGAAGGCGATCCCGAAGCTGCCAAAACGGCCTATTACAACCGCAAAAAGCAGGTGAAATACGTGCTTCTTGCGCTGCTGCCGTTTTTGTTCACCGTGCTTGCCGACACGGTTTATCTGCTGTTTTTCGTCTAATCTTAAGCGTGTTTTGCGCCTACATTCTGCTGTAAGGAACCATATCCATGAATCAAACCACTTCCGTCAAGGTTGTTCCGCTGTTTTCCGGCTCGTCCGGAAATGCCACTTACATACGCTTCGGCGACCGCGAGCTTTTGGTCGATGCCGGCGTTTCCTGCAAGGCTCTGCAAACGGCCTTGGAAACGCTTGACACTGGACTTTCGCACATTTCGGGCATTTTCGTGACGCATGAGCATCACGATCACATACGCGGCCTTGAAACGGTGTCCAAAAAGTTCGGTATACCGGTATACATCCATGAAAGTTCCTACAAAGGCATCGATAAGCCGCGCTTACGGGAGGCACTCGCACCGCACGTGCACTTTATCGCGCCGGGCGATACGGTGGATTTGGGAGACGTATGTACGAACGTATTCAAAACGCCGCATGATGCGTGCGGCAGTGTCGGCTTTCGGTTCAACTTTTCCGACGGTTCGTCGCTCGGCTATGCGACTGACATCGGGTATGTCACCAAAGGCATTGCCGCCGGGCTTTTCGGCTGTCAGACGGTGATTTTGGAGAGCAACTACGATGTGCAGATGCTAAAAACCGGGCCGTATCCGTATTATTTGAAGCAGCGGATCGAATCCAACGGCGGCCATCTTTCCAACGATGCGGCGGCGGCCTTTGTACCGTATCTGCTTCAAAACGGCACGCGCAAGATCATTCTTGCCCACCTGTCGGAGGAAAACAACACGCCGCGGCTTGCCTACGACACCTGTGCGCGCGCCTTAGATGCCGCCGGAGCCGAACCGAAGGAATATAAACTAACGGTTGCCATGAAATCGATTTTGTAAAAGGAAAACCGGAAAGGAACGCTATGACACGATTGATTGTTGTCCGTCACGGACAAAGCGAAGGAAACGCCAAGGGCGAATTTCACGGCCAATACAATTCCGACCTCACCGCGCTCGGTCACGAACAAGCCGAACGCACGGCTGAATTTGTAGACCGGTATACCATTGACGCCATCTATTCCAGCGATATACGCCGCGCCTATTCCACGGCGAAGCACACTGCCGACCGCCGTGGAATGCCGATCATCGCGGATACCGGCCTTCGCGAGATTTTCGCCGGTGATTGGGAGCAAATGAAGTTTACCAAAATTCCCGAAAAATATCCCGAAGAATACCGGCTTTGGTGCGAGGATATCGCGCACGCGCATCTGCCGCATGGCGAAAGCGTGGCCGAGATGGCCGCACGGGTCAACGCGGCGTTTGCAAAAATCATCGCGGAAAATGACGGGAAAACCGTGTTCATTGCCACGCACGCCACGCCCATCCGCGCCATGCGCTGCACATGGAACGGCTTGCCGCTTACGGCTATGCAAACGCTTGATTGGGTAGTCAATGCCTCGGTGACAGTGGTGGAATGCGACGGCGGCAGCTATCGGGAGCTTTGCGTCGGTCAAGCGGAGCATTTGGAAAAAGCCGGGTTGTTGACCAAGCTGCCGAAAAACATTTAAGTATACCGGTGCACAAAAACAATTTGATATACCGGCATACGATTTTGCGCAGTACTTTTATAAAAACAAACAGATAACAAGAAGCTGAAGGACGATAACGCCGTTCAGCTTCTTTTTTTGTGCCGTCTTGCTTTGATTTTGCTAAGATTCGTCATAGGCTCGGGGGGCGTGTATGTCCTTCCGATAGTTGCTTTCAGCCCATTCGGAAACGCGGCATGGAAAATAAGCCTTTTTCGTTTCCGAAAATGTGCGATTCGATAGCGTAATTTGTATAAAAGTGTTGCAAAACGCGAAAAAGTGTGATATAATGTAGTGTATTCTTTACAAAAAACACATTTTAAGGATGGACAAACACATGACAGAACAAAAAAGAAGCAGTTTCACGGGGAAAATCGGCTTCGTGCTTGCTGCGGCAGGCTCGGCGGTCGGCCTCGGAAACATTTGGCGTTTCCCATATCTTGCCGCGCAATATGGCGGCGGCATTTTCCTTCTCGTCTACATCATTCTCGCCGTGACCTTCGGCTTCGCCTTAATGACGGCGGAAATCGCTCTTGGCCGCAAAACCGGCCTCAGTGCCATCGGCGCATACCAAAAGCTCGATAAACGGTTCTCGTTTGTCGGCTTACTCAGTGCGGTTATTCCGGCAGTGATTTTGCCGTACTATTCGGTCATCGGCGGTTGGGTCATCAAGTATTTGGTTGCCTTTTGCGACGGCGATGCGATGGCAACCACGGCGGACGATTATTTCGAAACCTTTATCGGAAAAACCGGTGAACCGTTACTTTGGTTCTTCGTGTTCCTCGGCATTACGGCGGTGGTCGTTATG
>URCT01000116.1 GCA_900546385.1 uncultured Eubacteriales bacterium
CGTTTGTTTCGCTGAAATCATAAAGGAAATCCTTTGGTGCGTCAGCAAAGCATACTGTTAGAAGCGCAGCACACACCACTGCAAAGAAAAAAGGAAGCAAAAAACGTTTTTTCATGTCTATCCATCCCTTCGGCTGATTCTTATAGGAATATTATAGCACGAGCCGCGGTTAAAATAAATGACTTATTTTAGCATGACACATAAAAAGTTGACAATTTTTGATATTTGTGCTATAATCCTTATGCATAATGCATGAAAGGCGGCAGGGTATGAACGAAAATGTTATGACAAACTTAGTTGGGATAAAATATGCCAAGTACGAAATGTATGTCGATTTAGACGGAGAATCCCCTGAAACCATACTTGCTTTTCTCGAAGAACGCGCCCGAACGCTCGATGACCGGGGTGCGGCACCGACGCTGTTTCTGTCGGATTTCTGTTTTGATCCGCATATTGCTGCAACAACCAACAACATTGTGCGAAACAACGCTGTGGTATATCACAACCACGATTTTGTCGAATTAAACTATGTTTTGCGCGGAACGGTTACGGAATATGTGAACCACGTACCGGTCGTTTTGAAAGAAAATGAGCTGTTATTCATGACGCCGGGCGTTTATCATTCCTGCTATCCATGCGCCGGTGCAAAAGGCTTTAATATCATCTTACGAAAGGAATGGCTTGACCGCTTTCAGACGGAGCTTCGTGAACACCGCGCGGAGCATTTTCTAAACCGCATGGATAAGAAAAACGGCTGGCTCATCTTTAATACGTTGTCCGGCAATGTTCCGGAATATATTGCCGCGCTTTTGAAATGCAACCCTTCTGTCGCAATGGAGGCACTGGAAAAAGAAGCCTTAGCAAAGCTGATATTACTCGGTCTAAACGCGTGCCGCCCCCAAGAGAATGCGACAAGCACCGGTCAAGAACGCCGCAAGGCAGTCAATGCCGAAGAGATTCTAAACTATATTGCACAGAATTTTGCCACTGCCACGCTGTCCGGTACGGCCGCGCATTTCGGCTACACGCCTGAACATCTGCACCGCATTATCAAAAAACAGACCGGCAACGGCTTTTCGGTCTTTCAGCTCTCGGCGCGTATGTCCAAAGCAGCCTATCTCTTGTCCGAAACAAACATTCCGATCCACCGGATAGCCTGTATGCTCGGCCTTTCCGGCTCGGAATACTTTTGCCGTATGTTCAAAAAATATACCGGCGTTTCTCCGCGTGAATACCGAAAATCCACACAGGCTTCCTCCGATTATCCGCCAAAAAAGATGCCGGTGATCCAGACCGAAAACAAGGTGCAGAATATCAGCGTCAAAAACGCAGCCGGCAATGCATGACGTGTCCGGCGAATGCCAACCGCGCCGAAATACATACTGAGCGTATAAAGGATTGTATCGGAGGAACCCATAAGTACCGATGCCGCCCGTCCCACAAAGCTTTCCGGCCCTTGTTCGGCGAACAGCTCGTTGATCATGGCGGTTGCAGCACTACCGGAAATCGGCCGCATGAATATCACCGGCAGCATCGAAGCCGGAATACCAAACGGGCGAAGCAAGTACGCGCCAAAGCCGCATAAGAGCTTTAACGCACCGCTTGCGGCAAACATCCGTGTGGCGCATATGAGCATAATAAGGCTCGGCAAAATCCGTATGCTTGTCGCAAAACCTTCTCTTGCACCCCTTATGAATTCATCGCCCAAATTTTCATGAGAAAAGAGCATGGCCGCTCCGGCAAGCGCAAGGATCATCGGAACGGCATAAACACCGAGTGCAGGCATGGCTTTCTCCTTTTTTCATTTAATGAAACACTTTGGCAAGCAGTTTGCAAACCACAACGGAAAATAAGACGGTCGCCGTCATGCAGATCCACACCGGCACCAAAATTTCAAAGGGAGAAGCCGAACCGTGTGCCGTGCGCAAAGCGCCTAAGCTCGTCGGAATCAACTGAAACGGCACGGTGGCGGCGACGGCAAACATAACCATATCGTCATTTGCGGTGTCGGGTGAGGGAAGTCCGCATTTTTTTAAGGATTCCATCGCACGGATACCGATCGGCAAGGCGGCATTTCCAAGACCGAGAAAATTTGCACTGTAATCCGCGGCAATGTCGTTTAACGCCGCGCTTTGCCGTGCTTTTTTTGTATAGATGCATGAAAGAAACGGCTTTAGAAGACCGGTAAGCGCCCGTGTAAATCCGGCACGATCCAACGTTCGGATAAGGCCGCTCCACAGACACATCATGCCCAAAAGAGACAGCGATAGGTTTACTGCTTCACCGGCACCGTCCAAAGCCGCGCGGCACACCTCCGCCATGTTACCGCTGACACTTGCGCAGGCAAACGCGCTTAGAACCAAAACAGCAAATATTTTCCCGAGCATAGAAAAACTCCCGATTTGTTCGATTTGCTCTATTTTATGGCTTTACAGGCTTCAATATGACCGTTCACCAAAGAAAAGGCTGCTGCATACACTGAAACTGTAAACCGAAACACGCAATGAACCATAGGAGGAACTGCTATGCCATCCATCTTTTTAAGTCCGTCTGCACAAGAATACAATTCCTATTATGACAATTCCGGTAGTGAAGAATATTACATGAATCTCATCGCCGATGCCATGGAGCCGTATCTTGATGCGTCCGGCATTTCTTTCACACGCAACAACCCGAATAACACGCTTTCGCAGATCATCCGCGAATCCAATGCCGGCAACTACGACCTGCACCTTGCGCTGCACTCTAACGCCGCACCCGAATATTTGGCAGGCCGCCTTACCGGGCCGGACTTCTATTATTACACACGCAGCTCTGCCGGCAGAACCGCCGCCACCGTCCTTGCCGACAACTACCGAAAGATTTATCCCGATCCGTCGAAGGTCACCATTATGCCGACCTCGGCACTTGCAGAGGTGACACGCACCAATGCACCGGCGGTTCTTGCCGAGCTTGCCTACCATGACAACCCGACCGATGCCGAATGGCTCAAAAACAACATTCGTCCCATTGCCCGCAATCTGGTGCAGGGACTGACGCAGTATTTCGATATCCCGTTTGTTGATCTGCCGACGACCGGAACGCCGTCCGACAGCACAAACGCCACCGTTATCACCGAACGCGACCGTCTCAACATTCGCCGTTATCCGACACTGGAGAGCGAAGTGCTCACCCAAGCACCCAAAGGCGCGCGCATGACCGCCTATTGCCTGTCGGGCGAATGGTATGTCGTCGATTATGACGGCGTTCTCGGCTTTGCCTATTCCGAGTATGTGGCAACCGACAGCGGTTTTTAACAGATTATACCGGTACACACAAAATGCCGCCCGAAATGGGTGGCATTTTTTCGCACGATGGATTTGCTGTTGCGGCGTGTTTCTTTTATTCATATTCCGCTCTCTCTGCCTCATAAACTAAACAGAAAAAAGCTTCAGGGAGGAATTGGATTGCTATTTTTTGCGGCAAAAGGAGCGGCAGTGTTAAAATACTTGGAAACCGATGAAAAGCAGGGCTTATCCGAACGGACAGCCGTCGGCAGAATCGGGCAATACGGGGAAAACCGGTTGCGCGAAGCAAAAAAAACATCATTTTTTCAGAAATTTATCCGTCAGTTTGCCGACGTAATGGTGCTCATTCTTTTGGCAGCTGCCGCGATTTCGTTTGTGCTTGCGCTTCTCGGCGGAGAAAAAGCCGATTTTTTTGAACCGATTCTGATTTTAGTGATCGTCGTGTGCAATGCCGTCATCGGCGTTATGCAGGAAAACAAAGCGGAAAAAGCGTTGGAGGCCTTGAACAGTTTAGCCGCACCGCTTGCCAAAGTCATTCGGGACGGCAAGGAAAAGCGCATCGACGCGGCAAGCCTTGTCCCGGGCGACATTCTTTGCATCGAAAGCGGCGACATTCTTCCGGCTGACGCACGTTTGCTGGAATGCTCCGGCTTAAAGTGCGACGAATCGGCTTTATCGGGCGAATCAGTATCGGCTGAAAAAAACGCCGATGCGGTTCTCCCGGAAAATGCGCCGATCGCCGAATGCTGCAACATGGTCTTTTCCGGCTGCAGCGTTCGCACCGGAACCGGAAAAGCAGTCGTTACGGCGACCGGCATGGATACGGAGGTCGGTAAAATCGCGCATCTGCTGGATTCAGCAAAAGCCGAACAGACGCCGTTGCAGGCACGGCTTGCCCGTTTGGGCAGCACGCTCGGCCTTGTCGCCATCGTTGCCTGCGGCATTATTTTCGGCGTCGGCTTGGCAAGCGGTATCCCGGCGCTTGAAATCTTTATGACCTCCGTATCGCTTGCCGTTTCAGCGATTCCGGAGGGCTTGCCGGCCATTGTCACCATCGTGCTCGCCATGGGCGTGGAACGCATGGCAAAACGCAATGCACTCATTCGCCATCTGCCGGCGGTCGAAACGCTTGGCAGTGCGTCGGTCATCTGCACCGACAAAACCGGCACGTTAACGCAAAACCGCATGACCTTGACTGCGCTGTACACCGATGCCGAAAAGAAGCTCGTTTCGATATCCGAACAAAAACCGAAATGCTCCGAAATCGGTGCAAAATTGCTGTTTTACGCCGCTTTATGCTGCAACGGAACAGTCATACGCGACGCTTCCGGCGAAAAATACAGCGGAGATCCGACGGAAACCGCTATTTTAGCAGCAGCGGGACGTGTCGGCAGCTTGCCGCAGAATGCGTCGGAAACCTGTCCGCGCCTTGCCGAATTGCCGTTTGATTCCGACCGAAAACGCATGACCGTCTTGTGCCGGATAGAAGGGAAGCTCTTTGCCATTGTTAAAGGCTCATTTGACGGGATGATGCCGTTATTCCGTTCGGGTGATATGACCGCAGCGGAAAAAGCCGCAAGAGAAATGGGAGAGAACGCTCTTCGTGTTTTAGCGGTCGGTTACAAAGAATTGCCGTTTTTGCCGAAAAAGCCGCTCGAACACATGGCGGAAATTGAGAATAACCTCATTTTTGTCGGCCTTGTCGGCATGATTGATCCGCCGCGCAAAGAAGCCGCCGAAGCCGTTGCACTCTGCAAAAAAGCCGGCATCCGGCCGATCCTCATCACCGGCGATCAACTGACGACCGCCAAAGCGATTGCCAAAGAGACCGGCATATTAGAGGATGCCCAAAAGGCACTTACCGGTGCCGAGCTTTCCGAGCTTGATGATGCGGCACTGGCGGAACGCGTCGAAGACGTGAATGTCTATGCCCGGGTTTCGCCGGGAGATAAGCTGCGGATCGTAAAAGCCTTGCAGGCGCGCGGCAAGGTAGTTGCCATGACCGGCGACGGCGTGAACGATGCACCGGCCTTGGGTGCGGCCGATATCGGCTGCGCCATGGGAAAAACGGGCACGGACGTGGCCAAAGGTGCTTCGGATATGATTTTTACCGACGATAATTTTGCAACGGTTGTCGAAGCTGTGCGGGAAGGGCGGGGGATCTACGCCAATATCCGCAAGGTCGTAGCGTTTCTTCTCGGAACGAATATCGGAGAAGTCATCACCGTGTTTGCCGCCATGATTTTATGGCGCAAAATGCCGCTTATCTCCATGCAGTTATTGTGGATCAACCTTGTTACCGACGGAATGCCGGCCGTTGCTCTCGGCATGGAAAAAGTGGAAAACGAGGTCATGAGTGAACCACCAAAGCCGCGCGAGGAAGGCATTTTTGCGCACGGTTTGGGGCTTCGTGTGGTGATTCAGGGCATAATGTTCGGCTTTTTGACTCTGTTAGGCTTTTATATTGCCGAAAAAGCTGTCGGCCTTGAGGGCGGTCGGACGCTTGCGTTTATGATTCTTTCGCTGTCGCAGATCGTGCAGGCGTATAATATGCGTTCGGAAAGGTCATTGTTCCGCATCGGCATTTTTACCAACAAAAAGTTAAATGGCGCTGCAGGCCTATCGGTTTTACTTGTTGCTATGGTGTTGTTTACGCATTTGCGTACTTTGTTCGGACTTGTGGTTTTGCCGGTGAAGCTGTATCTTCTTGGTACAGGTCTGATACTTGTTCCGTTTGCAGTGATGGAAATATCAAAGGCTTTGCGGCGGTGGATGAAACGAAAATAACGCAAAAAGGTCTTGCAATCCTATCAGATTACAAGACCTTTTTCGATTAAGTTGTAAACTTGCAAGGCTTATACTAAGCTATTTGCAATACCGATAATACATTTTTGCATAGTAATCATCCCACGCAAGCATTGTAATCCTGTCGTATGGGATAAAATCTAACTCCGTATCCCATTCGCCGTCACAGCCAAGTGAAGCAAATTTCACGCCGGTTTCTTCCGGCGAAACAATGCGACCAAGCAGATACTGCGGCAACTCTTCTTCGTTTTCGCAGTGAACGGAAAGATATCCCGGATACTGTAAAAACTGATTCAGCACATCAAAATATGAGTCAGCTTTTTGAATAGTACACGCAGAAGCTTTTTCGCGCAATCCCTCTTGAATGCAAATCTTTGCATAAAAATCGGCATCTTTTGCTGCGACTTCCGTAATGTCGGAGGTTCGCAGCAAAACATATCCCTCATCATGAAAATCGTATACATTGGTCATGAGTAGAAATGAATCAGACAACCAAACCGGAAACCCGGTATAGTTTATATCCGGGTCAACGTCAGCTCTTTCAACCTGAATCATTTTGCAGTCAAGAATGCAACTTTGCACTTGAATTTTCTGTTTTTCAGTCATGAAAAATCACCAAAAGTCTTATAAAAGCCTTATAAAGCTTCACGCTCATGCGCCTTGACGAACGCTTCGAGAATATCCACACAGCCATCGATACCGACTGCATCGGTATGAATCGAAAGATGATAATTCTCGGTTGCGCCCCAACGCTGGGTGGTGTAATAGTTATAATATGTCGCACGCTTTTTGTCGCGGCGCTCAATATCCTCACGCAGGTCTTTGGCGTCGTTGTCATAGTATTTCTGCACACGTTTGACACGGGAATCCATATCGGAATACAGGAAGAAATTGATCAAATTGTTCTGTTCCTTGAGTACATAATCCGAGCAGCGTCCGACAATGATGCACGGACCTTTGGCGGCACATTCCTTAATGATATCCGATTGGATCAAAAAGACCTTATCCGATAACGGCAAGCCGTATACGCCGGCAGCCGTACCGAACATGGATAACGAATACAAAAGGCTGTGCGTGGAGACCTGCTCCGCTTTTTCGAACAAATTTTCCGCATAGCCGCTTTCTTTGGCAGCCATGGTGATAATTTCATTGTCATAGAAGGGGATACCAAGCTTTTCCGCAAGCTTTTTTGCAACAAATCTGCCGCCGCTGCCATATTGACGGCTGATAGTAATAACCGAGTTAATCATGAAAACACCTCCATTAAATCATTTTTACGATAAAAATCGTTTTCTAAGCTTATTATACAGTATTTTTTCTCAAAAATCAATAAGTGCGGAAAAAATATCTTTACCGGTGGTCGGATTTTTTGCGACAAAGTGAAATTCTCCGTCTTTTTCTGCCGTGTATACTTCAAATTTTTCACCGCACATCACTTCGGATGCATAATAAATCGAAAACTTTTTGCCGATGTCAGTTGATTTGCGCTCATTCGGAAAATAATCGTAGACAATGTCCGGATAAAAGGTGTTATTCATGTGGCCGTTGCGGTCAATTTGAGAGTAATATACTTCC
>URCT01000117.1 GCA_900546385.1 uncultured Eubacteriales bacterium
ATAGCAGCATTCCGGTCGGAACGGCCGATGAATCCGGATTCTGCGACAGATTCTTACAGCACGCCGCACCGCACAGACTTCCGCAGTTATAGCGGCGCGGCGTGACCTCATCGAGCAGCCGATACGCCATGTCATACAGCTTAAAAACAGACACGCATTCCGTCATGCTTATTTCTGCAAAAGATGTACGGCAAAGCCGCCGAAATCGGCATCGATATAAACGGCTTTGTAGTCGCCTTTGGCATCGATTTTTTTGGATTCTTCGATGAATTTCAAGCCTTTGTTCTTTAAGTAGGCTTCGGCGCGCTTGATAAAGTTGGTCTCGATAGCAATATGACCGAGTCTGCCATAGCCTTTGGCTTTCATGACTTCGATATCCGAACCGACAAAAATCGAGCCGTTGCCGTCTTTCAGATCTAAGCCAAACGGTGCGAAGGTCTTGGCAATCGCCATAGCCTCATCGGCGTTTTCCGCATTGATGCCGACGTGCTTGATTTTGAAGCCGAGCATGAGCTTGACGGCGTTTTCGGTAAGTGCCTTGATCTTGTCGAATTCCTTGTTCTTGATGTATTCGTCCTTGACCATAAAGCTTCCGCCGCAGGCAAGAATCTTGTTAAACGATAAGTAGTTCAGAATATTGTTTTCGTTTAAGCCGCCGGTCGGCATAAAGCGAATCGCGCCATAAGGAGCGGCCATGGCCTTTAACATGGGAAGTCCGCCGGCAGCTTCTGCCGGGAAGAATTTCACGATATCTAAGCCCAACTCGATGGCCGTTTCGATATCCGACGGATTGGAGCAACCCGGTAAAATCGGCACGCCGATCTTCTGGCAGTGCTTGACCGTGTTCGGGTTGAGGCCCGGGCTGACGATAAACTGCGCACCGGCTGCTTTTGCGGCATCTGCCTGTTCAGCGTTCAAAACCGTGCCGGCACCGACCACCATATCCGGAAAAGCTTCGGTGATGGCTTTGATGGCGTCTGCGGCGGCAGAAGTGCGGAAGGTGATCTCGGCAGCCGGAAGACCGCCGTCGATAAGAGCCTTGGCAAGCGGCACGGCGTTGGCGGCATCCTCAATTTTTATGACCGGGATGATACCGGTTTCGTAAATGCGGTCATAAATGGTTTTCATGACGTGATTTCTCCTTTTTTTATCTGTGGTTATATTTTTGTAAAATCAAAGGCTTTGGGCAATGTCGGCGCAAGCGGCTTGCAGGCGAAAATGTTAAACGAAAACTTACGGCAAAAGCCGGATTCTTCGACGCGCGACAGGCGGTTTTTATAATTGCAAAAAGTTTCACCGGTGGCTTCCATGCGAAGAAAATGCTCGCATAATTCACAGCTCGGTTCAAGCTCCTCCGGGAGACCGTGTTTTTTCAAGTGAAAACCTCCTAACTTCGGCATCGTGTGTGCCTTGTTTGACAATCAAAATGAATACAGCTTATATTATACCACTTTTTCGGTAAAAATCAAGGCGTGTTCTGTATTTTTTCGTGCTTTTTTTCACTTTTGACATTTTTCTTCCGTATTCTCTCATAAAGCGTGAAAACGCCTTGCAGACAAAGCAACGCACCAATGGCCGTAAAGCCAAACAAAACATATACTGCAATGATCCCATAAAGTCGGCTTGCGTCTGAAAATAGCGGCGTAACGGCATAGGAAAACACGGCAATTGCCTCACGCGGCAGAAGTAATAGCAGAACAATCGTATATAACGGAAACAGCACGACACCGGTCATTCGGGTAAACAAAAACGGCCGCACGGATAAGCCGTATTTGTCGCAAACATCGCTCACCTGCGCAAGAACGCACAAGCCCGAAAAGCCGCTTGCGGCGGCGCAGAGAAGAAAGCTTAGCGGAAACTCGGCTGTCACAAGCGACAAAACCGCCGCAGACAATTCCGAAAAAGCCCGTATGCCGAATGCCTGCAGCGCATTGCACGGCAGTATGCGGCAAAGCACGCCGGAAAGCACGGTAAACAACGTGACATAACCGCAAATCGCGAGCATTCCGGTCACGGCGGCCTGCACGCTTTTGCAGAACGACGCGGCAAGCGTTTGGGGCGGCGGCGTTAGGAGCGGTATGTCCTCGGTTTTATCAAGCGGATAGCAAAACCGCAAAAGAAACGCGTTAGTGACAACGGTTAAACCTAAGGCGGCCAAAAGAACAAAACCGGCTTTGGGACTTCCAAGTGCATATGTGCCGGCGACACCGATCAAAAAAGCCGGTGAAACGTTATCGGCAAGGGCGGCAACCCGTTCGGCCGCCTGCTTTGTGCAGCGGCCGCTTTCATAAGCAATTCCGGCGGCGGTGGCACCGTTCGGAAAACCGCCGAAAAAACCGGTTAACAGAGCGCCGCATAAGGATGACGGAACACCGAAAAGCGGCGACAGCACAAACGAAAGTGTGTTTCCGGCTGCCTCCGCAAGACCGGTTCTGGCGGTGATTTGGGTAATAAACAAAAACGGAAACAGTGAAGGGATCAAAACCGTCACACAAATGTGCAGTGCATTCTTTACGAATGGCACAAACACCGCCGCTCTCATACAACAGAGAAAACACAATCCGCAAAACAAAACGGAACCGGCGATCCCGGTGATTTTTTTCATAAGCAACCGACCTGTCCTTATCGACTTCTTGATTGATACAGTGTATTCCGCATCGGGCGGTATATTGACAGATTCCGGAAGTTTCACGATTATTTAGCTTATTTTGCCGCAAACGGCATATCTCGGAGGAACTATGAGTAAACATAAGGTGACAAACGAAATTCGCGCGCGCATTGCCGATAAAACCGGACTCCCGGTGGATGTCCTCGGAAAAGAAGCGGTTTTTCAGCTGTTTTCCGACAGGGAAATGATTTTGGAGGGCGTTCGTCGGTTGGAATACTATGACGAGTGCTATGCACGCATACGAACGGGTTGTATGTTCATTGAAATCACGGGCGCAAAGCTCGTCATTAAATGTTTGGCAAATCAAAATATCAGCGTGTCCGGACAAATCGAACACATCGATTTGGAACGGCTCGCATGAAGGTGTGAGGCATATTTTTCCGTTTCTTTCCGGGACGGTGGTGTTGAAGGTCGAGGGAATCAAGCCGGAAACACTCATTAACCGTCTGCGTTTACGTTTTCCGCTGCGCTCGCTTGTTAAGACAAGCGAAAACGGACTGCATTTTGAGATTGCGTACCGGGATAAACAGCCGGTTTTGGCGTGTATTCGCGCGATGTGTCCGACTTCCGCCATTACTGTCGAAAAAGAGAGTGGCCTTCCGGTTCTTGCGCGGCGCATGAAAAAACGCGCCGGGTTATATGTCGGCGGCGTTTTGGCATTGATTCTTGCCTTCGCATCCTCCAAAAGGATATGGCTCATTTCGATCGAAGGCAACCAACGTGTGGAAAGCGCACAGATCCGCCGGCAATTACAGTCGCTCGGCATTGCCGAAGGACAGCCGAAAAAGACAGACGATTTGGAATATCTGTACAATTCATTTTTGCTAAACGAAAAACGGATATCGTGGATCGCGATCAACTACGATGGCATGATCGCCCATGTTGATGTAAAAGAAGCCGAAAAGCCCGAAAAGCAGATCGATAAAAGCAAAATCACCAATCTTGTGGCATCGGCGGACGGCGTTGTGCGGCGTGTGGATGCGTTGGACGGCAGTGCCGCCGTGCTGCCGGGCGATACGGTTCGAAAAGGCGAACTTTTGGTATCGGCCTTTATGGAAACACGCGAAACGGGAACGGTTTTGCGCACGGCACGCGGTTTTGTTTGGGCGTCCACGGTTCATAGCTATGAAATATCCGTGCCCAAAACGACCGCCGTAAAACAATACACAGGAAAAGTAAAAAAGGCACGAACGCTCTGTATCCTCGGAAAGAAGCTTCCGCTGTATCTGCCGCTTGCGAACGCTGCGGAACGCTATACAAAAACCTATACGGTAAAACCGTTTACGCTTTTCGGAAGCATCCGGCTGCCTTTTTCCATCCAAACGGAACGTTCGGCTGCCTATGTGGAGCGTGAAAAGACCGTAACAAAGGAAACAGCCGCCGAAAAAGCGGCGGCTGAAATGGCAAAACGAATCGAAAACGATTTTGAGCGCGCGGAAATTCTGAAACGCACGGAAACCTTTTCGGAAACGGACACGGCGTATGTTTTCACGTTTGAATTTTTGTGTCTTGAAAACATTGCCGTGCCGGTGGAATTGCAATTTGAGGAATAAGACTGTTATGAATTCAGGTCGCGAACGGCTCTTGCGCAAGCCATGAGCAAGCCGTCGTTGTGGAAGCCTTTGGTCGGGCAGATGAAGCCGCCTTCGCCGTTTTCATTCCAAGCGTAGATAATGGCAAGGTCGTTAAGCGTCTTTCCGGCATATTTTTTCTGGAATTCGCCGCAGCGCATGATATGGTTGTAAAGGGAAATCGGTGTGATGTCCGGCGAATAGCAGGAGTACGCCTCCGGTTTTTCTGGCTTTTCGTTGGGACGGTTGTCCCAGCCGCCGGAAAGGCAGGGCATATACGGGAGTTTTCCGAATTTTGTATGACCCTCCCATACGACCTCGTGGTCGTGGGCCAGGTCGTCGAACGGCAAAAGATAGTTTACCGTGCCGTCAGACAAAGTGGTTTTGCCGCGATGATAGTTGTAGCCGGTAATTCCGTCAAACCCGTCAAGATACAGCTTTTCGCCCAAATCTGTCCAAATATTTTCCCGTTCTAAGCTCATCGCGCCTGTCGCGTCGCGAAGTCCGCCCTGACAGCCCATGATAAAGCATCCGGGAAGTCCGGCTTTGACGCATTCTTCACGCAAATAGTCAAAGCATTCATGTGTTTTTTCTCTGCCGCCTAAGTAATCAACGATACCGCTTGCCGAGAAAAAGATAATGACCGGTTTTCCGTCGATTTTCAAAGCGTGTTCATTTGTTAAAAAGCGCATCCAGCGGCTGCATGCGTCTTTCCATGTCTCATAATAGATCTGCGCGCCGTGGTGGTTGCAGACAAGCAGACAGAATTCGAGAAGCGATGCATTGCGGCTGGCAAGATACCGGTCGATAGCACGGTTGTTGCCGCGTTCTTCGCCGCCGCCCTCAGGATAATACCAGTCGAATGCCCAAAAGGCAAGGCCGCCGTTATGGGCATAATCGATCTGCTTTTCCATGTTTTCGACGCTGTTGCCGAGCCAACCCCAAACAGGTTGACGGCAGTCGAATTCTTCGAGAAGCCGCCGTGTCCAATTGCCGCGGTATTCGTACCAGCCGTCGTAGTAATACGCACCGAGTTTCATGTTTCAACACTCCTTTTGTCATTCAGAATTGTTTTAGTCCTCGCCGCTTATGTCATCTATCTGACATTCCAAGTCATCTACTTGATCTTGCAGGTTATCTACCTGATCTTGCAGGTCATCTATTTCGTTTGCTATGTGTACAAAAACGCTGCCAATATCGGTAGCCGGCGTTGCGTTATAAATTTCGATGAGTTCTAATTCTGCCTTGCCGCCGCATTCCATAAAATCAACGCGAAAGCCGGTCAATATCCCTTTCCATTGCGGATTTTCAGCCATATCCAAATAGATATCCAGCTTTTCTCCGGCCGTGTATGTATCGGAACGTACACACTTATTTTGTGTATAAGTATCTTCGACCGATGTTTTGAAATAGACCTGCGCATAGGAGCGATTGGGGGTGTCCGGATAGCCGGTAAAGCGCAGATGGACATAACGTGCACGTGATAGATCAAGACGCACGGAATTGTTTAAGAGAATCGGGTCATAGTATACGGCTCCTCCATCACGCATGACCGGCAGTGCGGAAAGGACAAGGCTGGTTTTGCTTTCCGGCAGAATTGCCGCATGGATCAGTTCCCAACCGTCCTCAAAAGTTTTGAAAGGATTTGAAAACTCAAAGACAGCAAGCGGCGTTTCTCCCGAAAGCATTTCGCGAAGAGCTGCGTTTCTATTGGGTGCGGCAACCAGATTCAGCGCTTTTTCAAGAAGTTCGATCCGTTTTTCGAGCTCCATGATTTTTTCATCGGTGTACATGTGTTTTACTCCTTTGTTTATAAACTTCTTTCTTGTACTTATTATATATTTTTAGCCTTTTTTTGTCAAGCAATTTGTGAAAAAAGCCAAAAAAGACTTGCCAGAGCAAGTCTTTTTTGGTCATAGCGGCTTTTTCACGATTGCCGCGTAACGTCTCGGATAGATGGGATTGGTCGGTTTGATTTTGCGAATCAAAAGAAGTGCGTGTTCGCTCACCGTGCCGTCCGCTTCGGGAAGCGGCGCCGGATAGATTTTTTCTACTTTTCCGGATAGTGCCGGAATAGCTTTGGCGGCAAGCGAAAGCTCACTTTCCGGATTTGCAGTGTCGCATTCCTTCAGGCTCTTATAAGCAATAAATGCACCGCCGACTTTGACAAACGGCAGGCACAGCTCACACAGAACCGGAAGCGAAGCGACTGCTCGGGAAACGACAATGTCGTATTTTTCCCGGTGACCTTTTGCGACAAGCTCTTCGGCACGGGCAGAGAACACGTGCGCGTCAAGCGAAAAACGCTCCGAAACGCTCGAGGTGAACCGCAGCTTTTTTTCGGTGCTGTCCACAAAAGAAATATCAATGTCCGATCTTAGCAGCTTGAGCGGTAGTCCCGGAAAACCGGCGCCGCAGCCGATATCGATGACGGTGGCGTTTTGCGGCAAAAGGGCATATTTTAACGGATACAGAGAATCCAAAAAGTGCCGTGAACAGATATCGCTTTCGGTTTTGAGGGCCGTTACATTCGTGTGTGCGTTAAATTCCGAAAGCATTTGAAAGAGACTATCAAATTTTTCCGCTGTTTCTTCGGTGCAAGCAATATCGTTTTGCTTGCAGAATGCAAGGATGTGTTCGGAGGTATAGGACATAAGGACTCCTTATAATGTGTATTAGGCTTTATTTTTTTGCCGGTCAAGATACGTTTGCAAGATGATCTGCGCCGAAAGTGTATCAACCGCTTGTTTCCGTTTTTTGCCGAACGTGCCGGTTTCATCCATAAAACCGGCTGCGAGAATGGACGAACGGCGTTCATCCAAATATTCGACCGCAAGGCCGGGACAAGCCGCAGCCAGTTTATCGCCGAACACATGGATCTTATCCGCGGAAGCGCCAGCAGTGCCGTTCATATTGAGCGGCAGTCCGATAACGGCTTTTTTTACGTCTTTTTCGGCGATGATCGCGGCAATCTGGGAAACAGCGTTGTTCATGCCGGTGATGGTCACCGTGCCGATGCCGCCGGCAAGCAATTCGGTCGGGTCGCTGAGCGCAAGACCGACGCGCACGTCGCCGTAATCGATTCCAAGAATTCTCATGATGTTCTATTTCCATTTCCGTAATTGATCAAAACGGTACCGTACCTATAAGCCGGGTTCTGTGAAGATGTGACTTATCACATCCCTGACAGCTATCTATCTTGTCTTTGCGTCGCCGCAAAGCTCTGTGCCACCTGTGAAGCGCAGGGCGCGCTGCCGACCAAACGGCTTTCACGTGCGGTGTTGCTTCGGATAGGGTTTACACGGCCGCAAAGTTTCCATTGCGCCGGTGAGCTTTT
>URCT01000118.1 GCA_900546385.1 uncultured Eubacteriales bacterium
TCTAAGTGGATGGCGGTGTTTATGTTGTTGACCACCGTTTGAAGCGTTTGTCCGGGAATGCCGTACATCAAATCAAAGCTGATATTTTCGAATTTTGCCTTGCGTGCCGCCGTGAAAAAGTTGACAGCGTCCGCCGCATGATGCGCTCTGCCGCAAACGCTTAAATCCGCATCGTCAAACGACTGCACGCCGATGCTTAAACGGTTGATCCCAAGCTTTCGGAACGCATGAAGCTTTGCATAATCGGCGGTTTTCGGATTGGATTCCATGGAAATCTCACATTTTCCGGACAGGCCGAAGGTGCTTTTCAGCTTTTTCATGAGTCTTTTCATTTGCTCGGGCGTTAGCAGTGAAGGCGTTCCGCCGCCGAAATAAACCGTTGTTACGGCATAGTCTTTCGCTTGCAGCGCATAGTCGTCCATATGGCGGCAAAGAGCGTCGATATAGCGATCCGGAATGGCTTTTCCGGATTCGGGAAGTGAGTAAAAATCGCAATAGCGGCATTTGCTTAGACAAAACGGAATGTGTAAATACAAACCTAACGTTTTCATAAAGTCCGCCTCGCCTATTCTTCGTCGAATTTAAGCACCGCCATAAACGCCTCTTGCGGCACTTCGACGCTTCCGAGTGAGCGCATACGCTTTTTGCCCTCTTTTTGCTTTTCGAGAAGCTTCTTTTTACGGGTAATATCACCGCCGTAGCACTTGGCAAGCACGTCCTTGCGCAGGGCGCGAACTGTTTCACGCGCAATGATTTTGCCGCCGATTGCCGCCTGGATCGGAATCTCAAACAGCTGGCGCGGAATGTTGTCCTTTAGTTTTTCAACAATTTTCCGGGCACGCGCATAGGCCTTGTCCGTGTGTACGATGAAGGACAGCGCGTCCACAATGTCGCCGTTTAAGAGAATATCGAGCTTGACAAGCTTGCTCGGCTCGTATCCGGCAAGGTCGTAGTCGAGTGACGCATAGCCCTTGCTTTTGGATTTGAGCGCGTCGAAAAAGTCGTAGACGATCTCGTTTAGCGGCAGCGTATAGTGCAATTCGGCGCGGTTGGCGTCGATGTATTTCATATCCTTATAAATGCCGCGGCGGTCTTGGCAAAGCTCCATGATGCCGCCGACATATTCGGTCGGTGAAATGATGCTGGCTTTTACAACCGGCTCGCTGACCGTTTCCACTTCGTCTCCGGTCGGGAATTTCGTGGGATTGTCGATATAATACTCTTCGCCGTTGCGTAAATTGATTTTATAAATAACGCTCGGCGCGGTCGTAATCAGATCGAGATTGAATTCACGCTCCAAACGCTCCTCTAAAATCTCCATGTGCAGAAGCCCCAAAAAGCCACAACGGAAGCCGAAGCCGAGTGCGACCGAGGTCTCCGGTTCATAGGTGAGTGCGGCGTCGTTGAGGGCTAACTTTTCGAGTGCGTCGCGCAAATCGCCGTATTTCGCGCCGTCTGCCGGATAAATACCGCTGAAAACGACCGGCAGTGCTTTCTTAAAGCCCGGAAGCGGCGTTTCGGTCGGATTTTCCGCACCGGTCACCGTGTCGCCGACGCGCGTATCGCCGACTGTTTTGATGGCTGCTGTAATATATCCGACCTCACCGGCGTGAAGGTTCGCACACTTATGCAGTCCGAACGGATCGAGAAATCCGACTTCGGTCACTTCATATTCTACGCCGGTAGACATCATTTTGATCTTATCACCGATCTTGACATTTCCGTCGTATAAGCGGATATAAACGACAACGCCGCGGTAGGAATCGTAGTAGGAGTCGAAGATCAGTGCTTTGAGCGGCGCGTGAATATCGCCTTTGGGAGCCGGAATGTGCTTGATGACCTGCACAAGAACATCTTCGATGTTTGTTCCGGCCTTTGCCGAAACAGCCGGCGCTTCATCTGCAGGAATGCCGATGATATCTTCGATTTCCTTGCGTGTGCCTTCGATGTCGGCAGACGGCAGATCGATTTTATTGATAACGGGAATGATTTCGAGGTTGTTGTCTACGGCAAGGTATGCGTTGGCAAGCGTCTGCGCTTCAATGCCTTGCGTTGCATCCACCACAAGCAGTGCACCCTCACACGCGGAAAGCGAACGGGAGACCTCGTAGTTAAAGTCGACGTGGCCGGGCGTATCGATCAAATTGAAGGTATACGTCTCACCTTCATAGGTATAGTTCATTTTCACGGCACGCGCCTTGATGGTGATGCCGCGTTCGCGTTCCAAATCCATGTCGTCCAGCATCTGATCCTTGCTTTCGCGCAGTTCTACTGTATTGGTGCATTCGAGAATGCGGTCGGCAAGAGTGGATTTTCCGTGGTCGATGTGTGCGATGATGCAGAAGTTGCGTATATGCGATAAATCTCTTTCGTTGATGGGCATAGTGTTCCGTCCTTTATAAAAATGCATATAATTTATTCTAATACATTTTTCGCCTGAAATCAAGTACTTATCGACATTTTTTCCGATTTTATGCAAAAAATGACAGGCTGCAAGGAGTTTTTGCAGCCCATAAGCGTTAATTGCCGGCTTCGGATGTCTCCAAATGGCTTTGCAGACGAATAAAGACTGCCGCACCTTCGGCACGGGTCAGACGATTGTTCAAGCGGAGTGTGCTGTCCTCATAGCCGGAGAAAACACCGGCAGAAACCGCATTTTTGATGAAATCATCATGCTTTTGCCATTCATCGAGGTCGGTGAAGCTTTCGAGTGAAAAATCAAGCGGTGCGGCATCGCAGATCTTTCCGATAACGTTGATGACTTCGGCACGGGTGATGGGTGCTGTGCCGTCGAAAATCTCATTCCAGCTTTCGTCGTGGTGGAGAATCCCGTCTAACAAGCCTGTTTCCTTTAAGCGATAAACCGAAGCAAACGCCCATTCGGGAATTTGCGAAGCATCCGCAAGACCGAACTGTTCTTCTTTGGTAAGCGTTGGTAGGGGGATTTCGCTTTGGTCGGTCGTTTCGACACCGGTTTCTGTATCCACAACAGTCTCATCGGTTTTCGGCGCAAAATCCGGTATGGGCAGTTCGCTGCCGATGCCGGTTAAGCGATCCAACATTACACAGAATTCATAGCGTGAAAACTGCCGTTCCGGCAAGTAATACGGCGTTCCGTCGGCGGCGAGTTCGCCTTTAACGACGCCGGTTTGGAACAGCTTATAGATTTCTTTTACAGCCCAATGGTCTTTCATATCGACAAATGGATAGGCACCGACTTTGATTTTTATCGCCGCCGAAACATCGCCGCGCGAAGCCGTCACGATCAGCTCTTTTCCGTCGACAAGCGGCGTCAGAATCCCGTCTTGCACGGTTCCGGCTGCCGTTTCGGTGATTTCGGGAGCTTGAGGAGCTTCGGGAACTTCCGTTTCTGCCGCATTCGGTTCGTTCTGCGGCACGTCGACACGCACGCTCCACGTGAAGCTGTGATTGCCGGAAGCGACATGAAGCTTGCGATAAAGCGCCGATACCGAAAGAGCCGCCGTTTCGAATGGTGCGATTTCGGTGCGGTCGGCAGAAAGAACCAGTTCATCCGGTGCGTCTAATGCAATGACCGTAGCGGCAACATTTTCGGTTTGTCCGCCGTCTGTGGAGGCAAACACCTCGATAACGCCGCTCACACCATTCGGATTCAAGGTATCCTCCGTTACGGTGGCTGCGGTATTTTTGGTATAGACAGACGGTGACAAAGCGGCATCCTCTGCCGAAAAGCCGTTGGCATCCGACAGAACCGGCTGACCCAAGGCAATTGGTGTGTCCGAAAGCGTTACGTAGTAGTCGCCATAGAAATAGGCTTCGGTCGGTGTGCCGATTTTTTCGGCCGTATCGGTAAAGACGATGGCGTTCGAAACGCGGCGTTCGACTTTTCCTGAAGGCGAACTGACAATGGAAGCGGCATCGCTGCCACGCAGTGAAGCGTTGACTGCCGTCGAGCCGCCGCCGTCGAGGTTTGCGGCATAGACACAGCCGAGCGACGCCATGCGCTTGGCAAGGTCATATAGCTTTAAGCCAACGCTGTACGATGCCTGTCTGCCGTCAACGGCATACAGCACAAGGCTACCGTCGGCACGGATACCGACCGCACTGCGCGGCTGTGCCGAAAGGTAGTGGCTGAATGTGCGGTCATCGACCGGTTCGGAGTCCTTCACGATGACCGTGCCGGTGCCGACGGCGTTTTTGACATCGTAAAACGCTTGGTTGCCGCTTATCGAAAGCGAAAAGGTTTGTCCTGGTACAAACGACATGAGTATATAACCGTAGGAGGCATTGTCGGCTGCCAACAGATAGGCGTTTTCGGGAATAGTCTCATTTCCGGCTGCAGGATTGATGGTTGCCGCAACCAACTTTTCGGTCTTCCCCAGTTGCGGTGTGACGGCCGAAAGCTGAAAATAGGCTGAGCCGATTTTTTGGTATCCGGTAGCGTTGGTAATATACGCTTCAAGCTCACGATTTTGTTCGGCATATTCTTCGGAGGTCGGGTCAAGTGCAGTTCGTTTTGCAAGCAGTTCCGCAAGAACGGTATCCGCGGCTGTATCGGGTTTATCGGACGGTTCCGCTGTGTCCGGGTGTATCACTCCGGTTTCTTCGGACGGTATGTTTTCCGAATCTTCCGTATTCTCTGAGGCATCCGTATTTTCCGCATTCTCCGCGTTTTCCGCGCTTTCGGAGGCTTCTGTCGAGGCAGTCGGCTGTTCCGGCTTTTCCGCCGTCGTTTCTTCTTCCGGATACAAAAGCGCATCGATCAGCTCTTGCTCGGTTTTTTTGTCGGCATAGGGATAGAGGATCACCGAGGTGTTGGCGGCGCGGATATGCGTCGTCGGCGAATAGCGTCCGTTATACAGGTAAAGGCCGTATTCGCTGAATTCCTTATTCAGATGAAGCACCGTGTATTCGATGGCGGTTTCATCGGCGGTTAAGGCAAGTTTTATCTGTGGCTTATCGATAAAGAAGCTGCCGTCGGTGCGTTCGGCAAGGCAAAAGCTGTCACGATCGGTCGTATACAGTTCGCCGTCTTTAATATAGGCGGATTCCGGTACGCCGGTTGACATATTGAAAAAATCCGCATTGATTCCGGCAACAAAGTTTTCGTCAGGATAATCGGCGGCTGCAAGGTCGCGGATTGCGGCGGTCTGGTAGAGGTAAGAGCCGTTCGCAAAGGCGATGCGCGTGCTGCTTCCAGGCGTATAGGAAAGTATGTATTCGCGTTCAGAGCCGTAGGAATCTGCATAGGAAACGTAGCGCGTGTATGTAAGACCGTCTGACAGCTCATAAGCGGCGGAATATACAGGTTCCGGCTGCGGAGTGCCTTCCGGAGCGGTCGATACGATTTCGTCTGCAAGGGCGGTAAGCGGCTGCAGCACAAACCATACAGCAGCAAACAGTGCAAAAATTTTTTTCAAGTTCTATCGTTCCTTTCCAAAGAATCAGCAACTATGTTTGGCACGAAAAAAAGTCTTTTCGTTTTTCTTTTCAAATCGTATTGATATATTATAACATTTATGCTATAATAAGTAAAGGGTATCCCATGAAATATTTTTACGGAAATCATTGTCAGCCTTACCGGATATTGTTACCGAAACAACGTTTTCCGAAAGAAAGCAGGCGAATCCATGCCGGATTTGGCACTTCTTGCAGAAATAAAGGATCTTTGGTCGTATTTAAGCGAAAGCACAAAACCGATTATTCTATACGGTATGGGCGACGGCGCGGACAAGATCTTAGACGTATGTGAGCAAAAAAACATCCCGGTGCAAGGCGTTTTTGCAAGCGATGACTTTGTCCGAGGACAAAGCTTTCGCGGCTTTACCGTAAGAACCTATGCCGCACTCAAAAACGAGTTTCCGTATCCGATTATTTTGGTGTCTTTTGCTTCACGGCTTGACAGCGTCATGCAAAAGATATATAATCTATCCGATACAGACGAAGTTTATGCGCCGGATGTTCCGGTTTTCGGGTCAGGGCTTTTCGATAACGCCTATTTTTCCGCGCATTTGCCGGAATTCTGCAAGGTATATTCGCTGCTTGCGGACGAGATTTCCAAGACAACCTACTATAACGTTCTTGCTTACAAGCTCACCGGAAAGCTTTCCTATCTGCGTGCGTGTGAAACGCCGCCCGAGGAAGCGTTCCGAACCATCATCCGACCGAAAGCCGCTTCCGTTTATGCCGATATCGGCGCCTACAACGGTGATACGATCGAAGAATATGTTTCGTATGCCGGAACGAACACCGCTGTGTATGCTTTTGAGCCGGATGCGCGGAATTACAAAAAGCTGTGCCAAAATGTGGCAGCTCTCGGTCTTCCCGACCCGAAGCTGTACAATGTTGCCGCATGGAACGAAAATACAGAGCTCACCTTTTATGCACGCTCCGGCCGCAACAGTGCCGGTTCGACCGTACACAAAAACGCCAAAGCCGTAACCGTTACAGCCGCACGTGCCGACACACTCCTGCCGCGCGGCGCGGACTATATCAACATCGATGCCGAAGGCTCGGATCTGCAGGTTCTGCAGGGCTTGCTGCAGACGTTAACGGCGTATCACCCGACGGTTTGTGCGGCACTCTATCACCGGAATGAGGATATGTACACGCTGCCGCTTTATTTGGTGTCACATTATACGGATTTCAAACTGTATATTCGCCATTTTCCCTATATTCCCGCATGGGATACCAATGTGTATATCACAGATGCCTCCCGTGACTGAAAGGATTTCTTAGCCATGATCAAAACCTATTTGGAAGCCGGAAAAATCATCAACAAGCGCGGTCTTGCCGGCGAACTTAAAATCGAAAGCTATTGCGATACACCCGAAGCGTTTTGTTCGTTTAAGCACGTTTATCTTGCGCCGGACGGGACAGATGTACGCAAGGTTCTTTCCGCAAAGCTGTATAATGGCTACGCTTACATTCGTTTGGAAGGCGTAACGACCGCTGAACAGGCTGATAAGCTCCGCGGAAAATCGCTTTATATCCACCGGAATGACATGGAATTGGATAAGGACAGCGTCTTTATCGATGATATTCTCGAGCTTCCTGTGATAGATGCCGACAATGGCGACACTTACGGCATTCTGAAAGAAGTGTTTAACCGCGGTGCCTCGGACATTTACCGCGTTGCCGGAAAAAACGGCAAAGAATATCTGATACCGGCTGTAAAAGAAATCATCGTGCGTATTGAGCCGCAAAGCGGAATCTATATCCGCCCGATCCCGGGTCTTATCGACGACGCGGAGGAGATACGTTAATGCATTTTAAGGTGTTGACGCTGTTTCCGGAAACCATTGCGCCGTATGTAAACAGCAGTATTTTGGGACGCGCACAGGCTG
>URCT01000119.1 GCA_900546385.1 uncultured Eubacteriales bacterium
CCGTGATATCGCCGTTGGCAAGCACCGGGATTCCGACGCTTTGCTTGACGGCGCGGATGACGGCACGGTCAACCGGCGGCGCATACATCTGCTCACGCGTGCGCCCGTGTATCGTCACGGCATCTGCCCCGGCCTTTTCGCACAGCTTTGCCACCTGCACGGCATTGATATGCTCCGCATCAAACCCGGCGCGGAATTTGACCGTGACCGGTATACCAAACGGTGCGGTCGCTTCTTTCACGGCTTTGACAATATCATACAGCTTCTCCGGTGTGCGCATCAACGCACTGCCGTCGCCGCTTTTGACGATTTTCGGTGCCGGACAGCCGGCATTGATATCAATCCCGTCCGGCGCAAACGCAAGCGCAAGCCGCGCGGCCTCGGCCATGCAGGACGCGTCACTGCCGAAAATCTGCAAAAAGCACGGCCGCTCCGTTTCGGTGATAACGGCAAGCTCCGCCGTCTTTTTATCGTGATAGCACAGGGCACGTGACGAAACCATTTCGGTAACAACGCCCTCCGCGCCGTATTTTTTGCAAAGCGCACGAAACGGCACATCGGTCACACCGGCCATGGGTGCCAAAAATAATCCGTGCGGAAATTCCAATTGAGCAATTTTCATGTTTTATCATCCTATTTTGTATACCGGTATCGTTTTAATCCGGATTTTCATAAACGCAAACCGTATCACAGCCGGTTTTGGCGATTTCTTCGGGCTTTTCCGCAAGGCCGAGCGAAACGCTGTTTAGGAGAATGTTGCGGCACGGATACGGCGCATCGCCAAGGCGATGGGCGGCGCGGATCGGGAAATGCAGTCCGAGCCGGTCGGTGAGATGCGCGCAGATTTCGCCGTCGGCGGTTTTCCGACAGCCCTCGCACGCCCGTATGACGCACGATTCGAGCACCATAAGCTCCAAGCGGCCGGCACCGATAAGAGCGGTTTTCACAAGCGGCGGCTTTCGCAAATCGCGCATTTGCGGCGGCGTCAGCTCAGGCGAAAGCGTGATATCGGTCATGCCGTTTTCGGCGAAAAATTGCAGCGTTTGCGAATTATACACGTTTAACGACGCGCCGCCGTATAACGCAAGTCCGCTCTGGCGGATGAGCGGCAGATCGCCGATGTTTTCCGCAACGGCATAGCGTGCGCCAAGCCGTGCGGCGGCACACAATGCATTTTTCGCCGCCGGTTCTTCGCAAGAAAAGACCACGCGCGGCATCCGCACACCGAAAAAGAGGTCTGCCTGCTTCAAAAGAGCCGCGGCACGTTCGGCTTCCGCTTTCCGCGTCGGCTCAAACAGCGTTAACGGCAGACAAATGCTCTCGATTTCGCTTGCGGAAGTTTCGGCAAGCAGCTTTTCTAAGCTCTCGAATGTGTTCGGAAACAGACGGCGCGGCCGTTTTTCGGTTCGGAGCGGCTGTTTTTCAACCGGCGGCAGGCTTGCCCGTTCCGGCAAAAACGACGGTTTGGTAAACGCAAGCAGCGTTTCTTCCAATGCCGCCACCGCCGCCCGGCGTAAGGCATTCAACTGGGATTTTGCGAGAAATACGTCGTTTTGCAAATCGATTTGTATACCGGTGCACACAAACGGCGTACCGCCGAGTTTGGTAAGCGATGCGGCAAGCGTTTCTTCGGTCATCGGTGCGTTTTGAGCGGCCTGTGCCGCAAAATCGGCGGTCACGTGCGCACAAAGGCGGCAGTCGGAAGCGTCGGCAATGGTAATCTCCGGCATCTTCCCGGCACAAAAGACTGCCGACAATGTAACGGGACGCTTGCGTTCACACGCTGTGCCGCACGCGGCGGAGTCGGCGGCAAGCGCTTCGGTCTTCTGCTTATCGGCTTCTCGGCGAACGCCGTACATCGCGCGGTTATCTGCGCGATAGCGGCCGGTAAAATAGCCGTCGGTAAAGCCGTCGCGCGAAAAGAGAGCCTCCAAATATTCTCCGGCACTTGCCGGGCGGTTCTCGGTCACAAGCGTTTTCCAAACGCGCGTCGTACCGGCCACATAGGACGGCGGCTTGAGGCGGCCTTCGATTTTCAAAGAGGTAATGCCAAGTTCGGCAAGAAGCGGCACGTGTGCGGCAAGCGACAGATCCTTCAAGCTGAGCGGATAGGTATTTTTCGGCTTTTCGCCCGAAAGGCTGTACGGCAAACGGCAGGGTTGGGCGCAAAGACCGCGGTTGCCGCTGCGTTTGCCGATGACGGAACTCATAAGGCACAAGCCCGAATGGCAGACGCATAACGCGCCGTGGACAAACACCTCGGTTTCCACGCCGAGTGTGCCGATTTTCCGGATCTCCTCACAATCAAGCTCTCGGGCAAGCACAACCCGTTCAAACCCGGCTTCGGCAAGCATTTTCGCGCCCTCATAGCTGTGGCAGGCGCATTGGGTGCTGGCATGGAGCGTGATTTCGGGAATGGTCTTTTTTAAGGCACGGGCAAGCCCGAGGTCTTGGACGATGAAAGCGTCCGCGCCCATGCAGGCCGCGTCGTAGGCAAGCGAAACAGCATCGTCGATTTCGCGGTCGGACACAAGGGTGTTGAGCGTGATATTGGTTTTGACGCCGACAAGCTTGCACGTGCGTATCGCCGTCCGGGCGTCCTCCATCGTAAAATTTTTCGCTTTTTCGCGTGCGTTAAAAGCCGGCAGTCCGAAATAGATTTCGTCGGCACCGGCGTTTAAGGCGGCATACAGGGCTTCCGGCGATCCGGCCGGCGAAAGAACAAGCGGACGTGACACGAACAGCACTCCTTTCCGAAAAACGGCAAACGGTTTGATAAAGCCGCCGTATCACAAGTCTGACACGGCGGCGAAGACTTTTTGGGCATTTATCCGGCTGTTTCCGGTGTTTCCGGTGTCTCCGGCATTTCCGGCACGGCGGAATCCTCGGGCGGCACGGTGGCCGGCTCTTGCGTGACCGAGCGGTCAAACGCGGTGATCACCATCACAAGATCGGTATCATACACGCCGCCGGACGGCTTGACCACAGCGTTCACCGTGTGGTTTAAGGCATTCGGCACAAGCTCGGTGATACTGCCGACATACAGCCCGGGCGGATAGGTATCCCCAAGGCCGGAGGTTCGCAGAATATCGCCGACCAAAACATCCGAGCTTTCCAATAAATCCGCGGCCTCGCAAAGCCCTTTGCGGTCAAGCGAAAGGCTGCCCGAAACAAGCACCGGCTCACCGGTACGCTCGTTTTTCACGCCGATGGTGACGTCATAGGAGGTGATCGCTTTGCCGCGTGCATACGTCGGCCCCACCTCGGTGAGAACGCCCAAAAGGGTGTTGTCCTCCGCCATAACCGGCATGTCCTTTTGAAGGCCGTGGATACTGCCCTTATCGATGGTAAATTCCGATGTATAGTTGGAAGCGGCGCGCCCGATAACGGCGGCGCTGACAAGGCTTATATCGGTTCTTTCGCGTTTAAGCTCGAGAAACCGATACAGCATCTCGTTTTCTTTTTTGGTCGGTTCCAGTTCAGAGACCTCGCGTTCCAAGGCGGTGATTTCCTTTTTTAGTGCTTCGTTTTCGGCACGAAGCGTGTCGATGGAACGAAAATAGGCAGTCTTTTCCTGCAAAGCTTCGTTGATTCCCGTTCCGAGCTTTTGAAGAGGAGTCACCACCGCACCCAAAGCACCTGCAGCAAGGCTTGCCACACCCGACCGTTCAGCCGAAAAGGCAAGTGCCGAACACAGGCACGCCGCGGCAAGGCACACAACAAAAAACCGGGATCGCTTTTTCTGATAGGTTGCTTTCATCGTTTCTCCGTTTCTTCGAACAACAGCGTTCTTCTACGCCTTCTCGACTGCAAACGTCGTGCCGCACGGTTTGCCATCCATAATATCATATAGGATTTCGGGATTGGCACCGTTGACGATCATCGACGGAATTCCGGCATTCGACGCGATGATGGCGGCCTCGATTTTCGCTTTCATGCCGCCCGTGCCGCGTTCGGTTCCGGCACCGCCTGCCATTTTCATAATCGCGTCGTCAAACTTTTCCACACGTGCAATCAGCTTTGCGTTCGGATTGGTGCGAGGATTGGCATCATACAAGCCGTCCACATCCGACATATTGATGAGCAAATCCGCCTTGGCGATTTCGGAAACATATGCGGCAAGCAGGTCGTTTCCGCCGAATTCGAGTCCTTCATACGACACGCTGTCGTTTTCGTTGACGATCGGGATACAGCCTTTTTCGAGAAGCACACGGAACGTTCCTTCGGCGTTCTTGCGCATGATTTCATTTTCAACGGTAAAGCGCGTGATCAAAATCTGTGCGACCTTATGCCCGAACGAAGCAAAACGCGCTTCATACATATTCATAAGCTCACACTGTCCGACGGCGGCAGCCGCCTGCCGTTCTTCGATCGAATCGGGTCGGCGCAAAAAGCCGATTTTGGCAAGTCCCGCACTCACCGCGCCACTGCTGACCAAAATCATTTGATGGCCGGAATTCTGCAAATCGCATAACGTTTTGACAAGCGAATCGATGCGCCGCAGATTCAACATTCCGGACGGATAGGTTAACGTCGAAGACCCGACCTTTACAACGATTACTTTGGCGTCCTTGATTTGTTTCATAAGTATATTTAACCATTTTTGCGGCAAGTACCGCACCTTTCCTTTGCATAGAGAAACACTGTCGGCAAAACCGGAAAAATGCCGAATCCATTCCTTGTATATTATATACGATTATGCGCGCAAATGCAAGTGTTTTCTTGCGAAAAAGTGCTTTGGCGAAAAAAAAGCCGCACACACGGACAAAAAAGTCGTGTGCACGGCGAATGTTCATTTGCCGTCGCCCCGTTTCAGCTTCGAACTTCCACGCCATCTGGCACTTTCCCTCCTTTACTTCCCTTTAGCCGTATGATAACACGCTTTTTTGCAAAGAGAGCTTCCGCACAAAGCGGCGGCAAAAGAACTATTTTTATAATATTTCCGGACATTCACCGTGTGTCCTGTTTATCGGACTCACAATGTGCTATAGTATATAC
This sequence comes from uncultured Eubacteriales bacterium, assembly GCA_900546385.1. GTDB lineage: Bacteria > Bacillota > Clostridia > Oscillospirales > CAG-382 > UMGS882. The sequence goes on from URCT01000119.1 coordinate 4,999, forward strand.
GTAATCAACGAAAACTCGGAGGGATTCTGCGCATGAAAAGAAACTTTATCGGCTTTATGTCTTCGCGCCGTGCCGACAAACAAGAGGATATAAATGCAAATCAAAACAGCGTGTCGGACGCCGCGCCCAAAAAATCCGTAGTAAGCGTGTACTTTCCGGAGCGGCATACGACTTTATCGTATTACAATGACCGTTTTGATTTACATAAAGGAGATCTTGTGTATGTGGACGGTGCTTTAGAAGGCTTACAAGGCCGGGTCACTGCCGTAAGCTATACCTTCAAAATCAAGCTTTCGAAATATAAGAAGGTCGTCGCCGTTGCAGATCGGAATGCGGCAGGCACCTATTATTTTGCCGGTTCGCACCTTCTGACCTTCGACCGCGAAGCACTTCCGCTTGAAAAAGCGCGGACATGGTTTCAGGCTCCGGTGCCGGAAGAAGAGTATGCCGTCGGCGAAGAAAGCGAAGCGTTTCCGTTGGATGCTTTTGAACAGATGGGCTTTTCTTACGAAATAGCCGAACGCGGCAAGAATTATTATACAGAAAACAGAGTTTGCTATCTTACCGTCGACGGCACACAAGGAAAAGCCATCGTAAGCGGCCATGAATACTATACGGTCGAATTCACGTATAAAAGCGGTAAAATCTCCGATCTTGTCTGTTCTTGCTTTTGCAACTATCCGTGCAAGCATGAATTTGCGTGTATCCTGCAGCTGAAGGAATGTCTTGACATTCTTGCAGAAAACTATACTGACAAAGCCGGCGATTATTTTGCGGCTATCAGCAAAGACGCTTGGCTTGACATGGTATTCAACGGTCAGCAAACGGGAAAAATCCGTCTTTATGACAAACCATAGAAACCGTCCGCAGCCCTGATATTTAGCGAAAATATTTTTGCCAAACAACCGTTTTTTGCAAAAAAGCCCTTGACAAAACCACCCGGTTATGGTATAATCTCTCATGTTGCAGAAAAGCAATCTGGGTGTGGCGCAGTTTGGTAGCGCGCTACCTTGGGGTGGTAGAGGCCGTGGGTTCAAATCCCGCCACTCAGACCAAAAGAAGCCGAAAGCGAACTGTTTCGGCTTCTTTTTTGCGTTTTCCAGGCATAATCGGATGCTTTAGGCAAAATCATGCCTTGGATCTGATCTTTTCTGTACAACAGAGGAAAGGAGTCGGTCGAACGCTCATCGGTTCCGTCTGAAAGTGTGAAGTCTCTGAAAAAGTAGCGCCATAAAGCCAACCCTTTCGAATTTTCTATTCATTCACGCTTCGCGTGCCCCCTTCCCTCCTTCGCCATTTTCACGTCCTTTTAAGCAGGCACAAAAAAACAACGTATTTTTTGTCCATCCGTGCCAACTGCACCAACGCAGAAAAAGAAGCCAAAAAATCTTGACTTTTGGAAACAAACATGGTATAATATAAAAAAGCAAATCCGAAAAGCCTGTCTGCTTTTGCAGGCAGGCAGTTTTCGGCAAACGCGTCTTTTGACGTTTTCGGGGTGTAGCGCAGTTGGTAGCGCGCGTGGTTTGGGAGCGTGTGACCGCCTCATGAGCCGACCGCCGAAAGCTCGCAAAATCTCCGTTTTTCTCGCGTTTTCTTGCTTTTCCGCCGCCGTGTGTTTCGGCAAAAAACTTTTGACCACAGATTTGACCACTTACGGATTTGACCCCAAAAACTCAATATCGGGATGTAGGGTAACGGTCACCCACCAGTTTTGGGAACTGGCCCAAGCAGGTTCAACTCCTGTCATCCCGACCAAAAATCAGCCGAAAATGAGGTTTTTCGCCCCACTTTCGGCTGATTTTTTGCTTATAATCGGCTTTTATCCACCACTTAGGGAAAATCCCCTGACGGCAGAAAAGCGGCTTGCGCCGCATTTACAGCACAAGCCGCTTTTTTTCGGAAGGCTTTTTCTTTGACTACTGCGGCGCAAAATTTACTCTGCGTTTTGTTCCAGCATTACAATGAGTTTCTTAAACGCATCTTCATCTCTGACAAAATCAAATTGTCTGTTCTCCAATGCTTTTAATTTGAGATTGCAGGCGTTCCCCTTATAATTCTTGGTCGTATCCGCTTTTTTGTACTT
>URCT01000120.1 GCA_900546385.1 uncultured Eubacteriales bacterium
AGATGATAGGAGAAAATATTGGAATTGATCTGATGCTTTTGGATATCAATATGCCGCAGATCGACGGCTTTTCATTAGCGGAACGCTTGGAGCAGGATAAGCCGGATGTGATGATTGTGTTTGTGTCCGGCTATGAAGACCGCGTTTTTCAGTCATATGCGTATCATCCGTTTTGGTTTATCCGCAAAGAGAATTTGGGACAAATCGAAATCGTGGTTCCCAAGCTGGTGGAGGCCATTGACGCCAAGCGAAAAAGCGAAAGGCCGCCGTTTTTGCTCAAAGCGGAAAACCGCAACATCGAGCTGAACATCGATACGCTTACCTACATCGAATCGTATAAAAACGATATCATTTTGCACGATCGTGTGCGCGGTGACAGCCGTGTGCGCTGCAAGCTTTCGGATGCCGAAGCCCAGCTTTTGCCGGTGCATATCCTGCGCATTCAGAAAGGCCTTTTGGTCAATTGCCGCTATATCGCCAAGGTGACAAGCCGCGCGATATTCTTGGCCGACGGTTCGTCCTTCAATGTCGGCCGCGACCGCATCGATTTTGTCCGCCGCGCCTATCGGGATTATCTCGATAACCCTGCTTGATTCCAAATGCGTTTGTATGTTGTAACAGTATTTGTGTGAGTTGTCACATCCTCTTGAAAAACGGCGAATTCCGCGCTATACTCTTACACGGAAAGGCACAAGAGGCTTTTTCGAAACAGGCATACATCAATAGGAATAAAGCGGGGAGCCGGTATGGGTATCCCTGACGATGGCATGAAAATGTGCTGTCGGCAACGGGAAAGGAGGTTAAAAAGCCGGAATAAACGCTGTACACGCCGCGCAAAGGAACAGCGCGGTGTTTTCCAGGCAGCGTGTGTTGCGGCTTATTTCAAAAACCGGAAGCACTTTGCAAAGGCTGCTTGGCAAACGAAAATTGTCATTCCGCCTTTCAAAGCAGCAAATGCCGAAAGGCGTTCCGGTTGCTTTCAGAGCATGGTGAAATATGGGGTTTCCGTTAACGAAATCCCATATTTCTTTTTATCATCCCGTCGTAAACAGTGTCTTTGGCGCATACGTTTTACGGGAGGTGTTTGTGTGATACGAGAACAAACCAAACTGCGTATTGAGGTGTCAAAAGAAGCGGCTCGGGAAGAAAAATGCCGCACGGAGGCGTTGGCCAAAATCCTTGCTCGTGTGCTTGCGGAGCAAAGCACGTGCCCCGTGAAAGGAAAACAGCCGGAAAACCGGTCTGTTCGGATGCTATGAATCCAGGTATGACTTTGGAACGCCGCACACCGCTATCGGTGGCTGCCTATTGCCGCGTTTCGACCGACAGTGCCGATCAGGCCAATTCCTTTGAAAATCAAAAGAGCTACTTTGAAAAATGCATTTGTGCGCATGAGAACTGGCAGCTCTTTCGGATCTATGCGGACGCCGGCATTACGGGAACGTCAACCGCTAAGCGCGCGGCGTTTTGTCAGATGATGAGGGATGCCGAAGCGCATGCCTTTGATTTGATCTTGACCAAAGAGGTATCGCGGTTTGCACGCAACACGTTGGATGCACTGCGCTGCACCCGGATGTTGAAGGAATGGAACATCGGCGTGATGTTTCTGTTAGATAATATTTATACGCTCGACGCAGACGCGGAATTGCGGTTAACCATTATGGCCTCGCTTGCCCAAGAGGAGAGCCGCAAAACCTCGGAGAGAGTCAAATGGGGACAAAGGCGGCAAATGGAGAAGGGCGTGGTTTTCGGACGGGATCTGCTCGGATACCGGGTATCGGACGGAAAAATCGAGGTTGAGCCGAACGGCGCGGGAACGGTGCGGTTGATTTTTCATAAGTTTACGGCAGAAAACAAAAGCGTCTCTGCCATCGCACGGGAGTTAACCGCAAGCGGCATCCCAACGTTTACGGGCAAAACCGAGTGGCGGCACGGCACGGTGTTAAAAATTCTGCAAAACGAAAAATACTGCGGCGATCTGGTGCAGAAAAAAACCTATACCCCCAACTACCTGACGCACGAAAAGCGGCAGAATCACGGCAATGAGCCGCTTGTGTGCCAAACATCGCATCATGAACCGCTTGTGCCGCGCCGGGTTTGGAATGCGGCGAATGAACGCCTGTGCGAGCGAAAAGAAAAGAAAGTGCCGGGCGGCAGCGTCCGGTATCCGCTGTCGGGAAAAATCCTCTGCGGCTTTTGCGGCAAACCGTTTGCCGCACGCACCAAAGCGCAAAAAAGCGGCTCGTGTCCGTCCTGGCAATGCCGCAATCCTGCGTGCACAGCAAAACACGTGCAGATCCGCGGCAAAGATTTTGCGCTTGTCACGCAAAGAGCGTTTGAGGCGTTGGAAATCGATAAAGCGGTGCTTATGGCGGCCGTTCGGCGAAGATGCGGCAAGGCTTATATACCAAAGGCCGCGGCGCTTTTGGAACATATCGCGGAAAACGACCGGTTTTACCGGCAGGTCGTTGCCGCCATAACGGTATACGGACGCGAAAAAATGACGGTTCGCTTTACGTTTGCCGATGCAGAGTGTACGGTTTATCTTGATTAAAATAGGCGCATTTTTGTCCCGATGTTCCGATGTCGGTCAAAAGCCCCGTAATATCGCTGTAGGGCATACTGTATCGCTGTGAGAGATAGCGAAGGGAAGCACCGAGCTCGCCGTCCGGACCGCCGTATTGGCTCATGACCACCATGGCGGCACGGGCATCCGGCTTTTTAATGTTGACCGGGAATTGCAGGCGTTTTTCATAATTCCACATCAGTTTTCATCTCCTTCCCATGGAAAAGGCGGATCGATCCACGTCCAGCCGTTTTTGGTGGCTTCAAGGTTATCGGTTGTGAGAGGGCCGTAGGCGGCTTCATAGGCGTTGACGGCCTTGCGGCGCGCCTCGTTGTGACGGTCAAAAAAGCTTTGCGCCTTTTTGCTGTCCGGATGCGTGTCTAAATAGAGCCTTGCTTCATCCACGGCAAAGCCCTCTTCCATTACGGTGCGCAAGAGCCGCGCACGGTTTGTCTCTTTACTTTTCATGCGCATTTCGTGCACCTCCTGCGGCTAAAAACGGCATATACAGTTCCGGAAAGATGGTTCCTTTATCAAGACCTTCGTCAGGCGGAAACAACGCGTCAAAATCGGCATTCTGCATGGGGACGCTTGCCACGGCAAGCCCTGCGGACGACGGATTTGCGCCCGAACGAAGTTCACAAGCAAGTGAATTCATAGATATCGTTCTCCTGTGTTTTTTAGCAGAGGCCGCCGTGTGTGACGGAGCCTCTGTTACAGTATATGTAAGCGGCGAACGCCGTGCGTCGGAAAAGCGAAAACTTTGCTTTTTTGCGGCACTTTGGCGAGAGAATGCAAAAAGACCCGAAGGTTTGCAAAACACTTGCAAGCTTTCGGGCCGAAAAGTGCGCGAAAAACGCTTAAATGGAATCGGTGTTAAACTGCTCGTTGTAGAGCGTGGCATATAGGCCGTTTTGAGCGAGGAGCGATTTGTGTGAACCGTGTTCGACGATGGTTCCGTCGGCAATGACGGCAATCTCATCGGCGTTTTTGATGGTGGAAAGCCGATGTGCCACAACAATGGTCGTGCGACCCTTGCACAATTCATCGAGCGATTTCTGAATGAGCATTTCGGTGGTGTTGTCGAGCGCACTGGTGGCTTCGTCCAAAATCAAAATCGGCGGATTCTTTAAGAACACGCGCGCAATGCTTAACCGCTGCTTCTGACCGCCGGAAAGCCGTACGCCGCGTTCACCGATCTGCGTGTCGTAGCCATGCTCCATCGAAAGAATGTACTCGTGAATGTTGGCGCGTTTGGCGGCTTCGATCACCTCTTCGTCGGTGGCGTCCGTGCGTCCGTAAAGAATGTTTTCCTTGATGCTTGCGTTAAAGAGGTAAATGTCCTGTTGAACGATCCCGATGCTGCGGCGCAGACTGTCGAGCGTGACGGTGTTTATATCGATGTTGTCAATGAAAATATGCCCGGAGGTGATGTCATAAAAGTGCGGAATCAAATGGCAAATGGTCGTTTTGCCGCCGCCGGACGGCCCGACAAGCGCCAAGGTCTTTCCCGGAGCAATGTCAAAGCTGACACCGCGCAATACGTCTTTGTTTTCACCGTAGCGGCAGAAAACGTTTTCAAAGCGGATATTGCCGCGAACCGCCCCGATGTCACGCGCATCCGGCGCATCCGCTTCGGGCGTTGTATCCATGATTTCGAGAAAACGCTCAAAACCGGCAACGCCGTCTTGGTATTGCTGTAAAAAATTGATCATGGTCGTAACAGGCGTCAAAAACAGATTTAACGAAACAATAAAGGCGGAATAATCGCCGAAATTGATGGATCCGTTGTATAAAAACAGACCGCCGGCAATGAGCACGGTGACGTTGAAAAAGCTGGATAAAAAGGAAGTCGTCGAGAGGAATTCGCCCATAGCCTTGTAGGCAAGCGTGCGCGCTTCGACAAATTCTTTGTTGTTGAGAGCAAATTTTTCTTTTTCGCGTGCGGAATTGGTAAAAGCTTTGGTGACACGAATGCCGGAAATGCTGCTTTCAAGCGCCGCATTGACCGAGGCAATGGCCTTGTTGCTTGCTTGAAAGGCGCGACGCATCCGCAGCCGCAGCCGAAAGGCCACAAGCACCAGTAGCGGCACGCACAGGAAAACGATTAACGTCAGATACAGATTGATCGTGGCGAGGTAGGCAAACGAGACCAAAACGGTAATGCCGGTAACAATCACATTTTCCGGCCCATGATGCGCCAGCTCACTGATGTTCATAAGGTCGTTGGTCATGCGGCTCATGAGCTTGCCGGTTTCGTTGTCATCGAAGAAAGAGAAGGGAAGCGTTTGCAGCTTGGCAAATAAGTCTCTTCGCATATCTGCCTGTATGTAAACACCCATCACGTGTCCTTTGTATTGCACAAAGCAGTCGAGCCGCTTTCGGATATAGTATAAGGCTAACAAAGCAACACCGGCGGCGATAATCAATTTGTATTTTTGCTGTGGAATGAGGTCGTTCAGCATCTGACGCGTGATGATCGGATAAATCACACCGATGAGGGAGGCAATCAGCGCGGCTGTCATATCCATGAAAAACAGCTTTTTGTGCGGTTTATAATAAGGAATGAATCGTTTGAGCATGGGACGCTCCTTTCAAATTGTCATAAACCTATTATAACGCATTCTTTCGGAAAAAGCAAGTTGTTTGCCGCGGTTTGACGAAAAAAGCCGAACAGCTTTTGCTGTCCGACTTTTTGTACAGAGACGTTATGTGATTGAAAATTTCATTTCTTTGCCGCTTCGAGTGCTTCGCGAATCTCGCTTTCGGTTTCGAGCGCAGCAATTTTTTCGGCAAGAGCATTGGCATCGTTCTTTGTCCAAAGCGACAGCGTTCGCTTAACGGACGGAAGCGAGGAAGGATTCACGCTGAATTCGTCCAGCCCATAGGCGATAAGCAGAGGGATCAAACGCTCATCTGCCGCCGCCTCACCGCACATACCGACCGGAATGTGCGCGTTGTTTGCCGCACGGATGATATGCGCTATCGAGCGAAGCACCGCCGGAGAGAAAACGGAATACAGATAAGAAACGTCCGGATTGCCGCGGTCAACCGTTAAGGTATACTGCGTTAAGTCGTTGGTGCCGATGCTGAAAAAGTCAGCGTGTTTGGCAAGTATATCCGCGCAGAGCGACGCCGCCGGTGTTTCGACCATAATGCCGAGCTTTATGTTTTCTGCGTAAGAAATGCCGCTTTCGGCAAGCTCCGCGGCACATTTGTCAAGCAGCTTGCGCGTTTCTTTGATTTCATCCACGTTTGTCACAAGCGGCAGCATAATGCGGATATCGCCGTACACACCGGCACGCAACAGCGCGCGTAACTGCGTTTTGAATAAATCCGTATGTGCAAGGCAAAAGCGGATCGCGCGGAAGCCCAAAAACGGGTTATCCTCTTTCTTTAAGCCGAGGTAGGGGATATCCTTGTCGCCGCCGACATCGAGCGTGCGCACGATGAGCGGCTTGCCTTTTAAGATTAACGCGGCTTTCTTGTAGGCCTCGAACTGTTCGTCCTCCGTCGGCGCGTGCTCTCGATCCATAAAGAGGAACTCCGTGCGGAACAAACCAACGCCGTCGCCGCCGTTTTGCATGACCGCCGCAGCGTCCTCCGGCTTTCCGATGTTTCCGGCGGCTTCCAAACGAAGGCCGTCGGCTGTTTCGGCTTTTTTTTCGATGAAGGCTGCAAGCGCACGTTTTTTTTCGGCATAGGCAGCTTGCAGGGCTTTTGCGTGTGCGATGTCGTCGTCGGTCGGCGCAAGGGTCACACAGCCGGTTTCGGCGTCCACAATGACGAAATCGCCGGATTTTAGCGTTTCGGTTAACTGCGGAATGCCGAGTATGGCCGGAATGCCCATGGCACGCGCCAAAATCGCCGAATGTGAAGTCATGCCGCCGGTTTCGGTGATGATGGCGGAAACGTGTTCTCTGTCAAGTCCGGCTGCGACCGACGGAACAAGGTCGTAGGCACAGATGACCGTGTCCGGCGCAAGCTCCGAAAGAGAGGGCGTTTCCCGGCCAAGCAGAATCGAAAGCAAGTCGTTTTTGATATCGTTGACATCGGACGCACGCTGCTTTGTCAGTTCGTCGTCGGCTTGAGAGAAAATCATGGCAAACATATCGCAGATCTGCGACACGGCACTCTCCGCGCACATACCGGTGTCTGTCAATTTTTCGATCTCGCCCTGCATATACGGGTCTTGAATCATCAAAATGTGTCCCAAAACAATCTCAGCTTCTTTTTCGCCGACCGTTTTGCGGAGCTTTTCGGCACTGGCATTGGTTTTTTCGGTAAACTTTTCGAGTGCCGCATGGAAACGGGCTTTTTCCGAAGCCGGTTCACAGCCGGTCTTTGGTTCAAATGAAAGGTCGCTTCCGCCAAGCTTCAGAACCTTTCCGATTCCGTATCCGCCGGATACACCGATTCCTTGTAACATGACGCTCCTCCTTTGCTGTTTTATTCGCCGAAACCGCTTTCCACAAGCGCGACGGCGCTGTCAAGAGCGGCCTTTTC
>URCT01000121.1 GCA_900546385.1 uncultured Eubacteriales bacterium
AGCGAGCCGTTTGTCAACCTTTTTTTGATAAAAACTGCATTTTGTCGGATTTTTTTGGCTTGTAAAAAGCAGAGAACCGGCTTTTTCGGCGGCTCCCTGCCCTCTCGTGCGGTTACAAGCTGTCGGCAAACGCTGTGGCAAGCGCATCGCACCGTTCATTTAACGGGGTTCCGTTATGGCCTTTGACCCATATAAACGTAACCGTGTGTTTTTCCAACAATGTCAACAGCTTTTCCCAAAGCTCAACATTCAATGCCGGTTTCCCATCGGATTTTTTCCAGTTCCGCTTTTTCCATCCATAGACCCAGCCTTGATTGAGCGCGTCGGTCAAATACTTGGAATCGGAATACAACTCGACCTCGCACGGTTCTTTTAAGGCCGCCAAAGCTTCGATGGCCGCCGTAAGCTCCATTTTGTTGTTGGTGGTATGAGCATCGCCGCCCGAAAGCTCTTTTTGCTTATCGCCGTACACAAGCACCGCGCCCCAGCCGCCTTTGCCGGGATTGCCGCGGCAGGCGCCATCGGTATAAATCGTCACTTTTTTCATTCGTTCTCCGCTTTCCGGTCGTCGGTTTCGGCGGCAACGCGCGTATACTGCACGCCGCCCAAGGTCAAGACATCGTCTTTGACGCTGTACTCTAATTCCACGGTGCTTGACGGGTCGTCCTCCACATAAATTTCCACGTTGGAACCCTTGATGCGATAGCGGTTTTCGGTATCCTGTGAAGAGACCGAAAGGTTGAGCAAGGAATGATCGACAAATCTTCCGTCTGCGGTAAACTCGACGACCTGTTCCGAACCGTATAATTCACACGACCACAGGCCGACCACGCTTTCTTTGGCACCGCACGCGCAAAGAAGCCCGATGACAAGCCCCAAGGTGTTTGCCAACACAAGGATTTTTTTCATCACATACACTCTTTTCCGTTTTGTTATCCAATCTTATCCAATCGTTTTCGTCACTTCGGCACTTCTTGGACGCAGCGTCCGGAAACCGCTCCACAAATAGACTTTGACCGTTTTGGCGGAGGCCATGTTGTCAAACCGGAGACTGTACGAACCGGTCGAGGTCACCTCCGGCATACCAAGCGTCAAGAAGCGGCCATCTGCATCGTACAAAGCAGCAATCAGCGTGGTTCCGGTCGGGAGAGCCTGTCCGGTGCTGCCGGTTACCGTAACTTGACCGGATGCGTCTGCAGATGCATAATCCACCGAAAGCGATTGCTGCGTGTTTTTGGTAATCACCACGTTATCTACATAAAACTCCACGGCTTTTCCGTCAACGGGATTGGCATAGATCCATAACAGATCCATATTCCGGATAAACGAATACTGCGGCACGGTAAAGGTGCGTTCGGTATGCCGCCATTGTCCGGAATTGGAATACGATGCGGGACTCGTGGCGTTTAGCACATGGTCATAGTTATTGCGTTCATTGGGATACTGCTTGGGATCATCATAGCGCGGATCGACGTGGATATACGTTTTTTGCTGCGTCTCAGTGTCTCCTCCGGCAAGAGAACCGGCCATGACATCAAAGCTGACCGTATAGCTTGCGCCGGGTTCATAGACGATATCGTACACAAAGTGGGTGTACGTACCGGCCGAGGTCGGCACAACACGAAAAACGCTGTTTGCGGCATCCGTCGGATCCGGCACAATCGTCACTTCCGCATTATCCGAATAAAACGGGCATTCGCCATCCTCGGCATCCGCCGCAAGGCCGGTAAAGGAAACCGCTTCATCCGGTTTCTTGCCGGACGGAATTAAGCGAATATATTTAATATATCCTTCGCTGTCTGTCGCATTGAACGGGTCGATACGGATCTCGGTGATGGTATCCTTCCACAGTAGGCAATCGGCCATCCGAAGCCGATAGGTCTTGAACGCGCCGTTTGTGCTTTTGGAATCGTACAGGAAACGTATCGATTTGCTTTCCGTCCACGTGCTGTCGTTTTCGGTGATAAAGAAGCATTGGAGATATTCCGTACCGGAACGCTTGCTGTCAAAGGACAGGCAGACCTCCACTTCGGAATACGCCGTGGAATTGATGGCAATTTTCCCGGAGTTCATCCGCGTATCGTTGTCGGTCGCCTTGACATACAGGCTGTCGCCGGTATTGTAGTAGGTCGCGTTCATCGTCCAACCCAGCGTATGGCCGTGTGTGAAATCCCACTCATTTTCCGGACGGGTAAACAAATACGAGTTATCCTCATAATTCTGCGTATAAATGTAGAAATAGTTGTTCTCCATCTGGTAGTCGAAGCCCAAGGCTTCACAGAATGACGGCATATATAACATCGGAAGGCCGTCCACCGTAAACACCTCGCACGGCAAACGAACCGTGCCGCTATCGGTCACGGCGGTGTCACTGCCGACGGTATACGCGATGCGTCTGCCGTCGTCGCCGTAGAACGTGAGCGCCTTTGCGGCATAGTCCCACTCAAAGTGCAGATTCAAAATATATCCTTCGGCAATGGACGGGTCAAACGGATAATAGATATTGCCGTCCCGTATCACCGGCAGCACAGCGGAAGTAAGTTCCTTTCCGTCGGAAAACAGCTTGCTTGCGCCAAGCCCTTCGAGCGACTGCACCGAAAAGCGCACGCCGGTATGATCCGCCGGGAAAATGCGTATTTTATCGAGGATTCCCTTATCGGTGCCGGTTTCAAGGGTATAGGTTTTCATGCCGCCGGCGGTTGCCGTAAAGGTGAGCTTGCGCTTGTTATCATAGCCGCGGTTTACCGTTGTCGTGTAATACACGTTCACCTCGGTATCCTCCGAAACGCTCATGGTGATACGCAAGGCGTTCAACGCTGCAAAATTTAAGCCCACGGTATCGCGCGATTCGATATAGGTCAAATACGAAGCCTTTTCCGAAGAAGCAATGCCCGAAAGGCCGCCGTTATACGACACGCCGGTCGCGCCGGAAACCGTGTACAAAAGCGGATTGTCAAACGAAACTGTCTGTACCGGGAACAGCGTTTCTTCGGGATCGTTCTTTTCGCGGTCAAGACGGCGAAGGAGTCTTACGTGCTGCGGATAGTTTTTGGTGATGCGCGAAAGCTGGTTTTCGGTCGGGATGATGTCGTTATGCGCGGTATCATCATCGGTAAATACCTTGCGGATGGTGTCGAGATAGCCGAAGCCATTCAACTTTTCCGCCGGCATGATATAGGTGCCCTCTCCGTATTCGTTCCAGGTCGAGAGCATCATAAACCGCTTTTGCCAATCCTTTTTCGGATAGGTCTCAAAATAGGTATCACGCACCCACATAAGGCCGCGTTCATAATCGGAAACCGACATATTCGGATAGCGTTTGCCATGCCACGGCAGGCTGTTGAAGCCGGTGCTGATGGTCGGCACGGTATAGGTCGCGCCGACAGCCGCGCACGAGGTGATCCGTCCGATGGAATAGTCCACGTCATAGCCGGAGGTGCCCCAGTTATACGCATAGCAGCCGTCAAGGCCTGCGTCGGCAAGCGATTGCGAATCCCAGGCGTTGCTGGCAAGGATGATCAAATCGTCAAAGCCAAGCTTTTTGACCTCGTTTCGCAGATAGTCAAGCTCGGCCTTGCAGGCGGCGTTCGAGCCCATATCGTTGATGAAATGATTGATGCCGAACACCAACAGCACCGGCTTGTTGTCAATGACCATATAGCGGTCGTCCTTGAAGTAGTTTTCGATCCAGAACGGCACGAAATACGAGCGGAACGCATTGCTGTTTTCGGGATGTGCGCCGTTGGCAGCCTCCCAGATAATGCAGTATTTCATCTTGTCGCTGTAACGCGCGTTCATGAAGCCGTCGTGCAGATGGATGGAATTGTGTGTGGTTTTGAGCGGCGCGTTGCGGTTGTCGGCATACCAGCAGAACGCCTGGAAATCCACGCCATGCTCGGTCAAAAACTTGATTTCCCAATCGGCGGTTTCGGCAGAGCCTTCATCGTAATAACCGAGCACCGGCCGCACCTCATCATACGGCGTGACGCACGACCACCCATGGTTGGAGGTATAGGCCCACAGCGAGCAGACGTTCATGCCGACGATGTTGTTTTTCGAATCGTTCGGAATCACCGGTTCGGGAACATAATCTGCCTCATCCACCATGGCGGCGAGGCGGATATCGTCAAAGCGGAAGCCGTTCTGAAAGCCGGTAAAGCAAATGCCGTCCACGCCGTCGGTCACCATCTTTAACGGTACCTCTGCCATCTTTCGGCCGTTGAGCTTGATAAGGGCACGGCTTTTGTCAAAATCGATCTCTGCACGAACACGATACCAAAAGTTGTCAAGCATAGAAGCATACACCGTTTGGTCGTTGCAGCGAAATTCCCCGTTTTGCATACTGAAGGAAAGCACAGCCGTTTGTCCTGCCGACAGATCGACAAGGTTTCTCGAACCGGCACCGGAAAGAAAGCAGAAATCGAAGGCCTGCTTGCCGCTTGTCTGAGAGAAGCTTTTTTTCATATACGCGCCGTTTGCGGCATAACCGACCGTATTCTGCACATAAGCGTTTGCCGCGCCGCTCGATTCCCAGCCGTAGGGAATCTGCTTAGCCGAGCCGGTATAATACGTAAAATCGTCATGGAGCGTATAGTTTGCCACCAATTTCAAGCCGCTCGGAACCAGCGTCAGGGTATCCTCGGGTGTTGTGGTGAAGGCGAAACGCCGGATATTATCCGACAAGAGACTGCTTTCGCCGCAATCGGTATCGGCAAGGACGGTATGCGCCCGACCGGTTTCAAAATCGAGCGTAACAAGAACATGAATGCGTGCCGCGGTATCCTGCGGCGTAAAAATTTTGCGGCGTCCGTTCGTTTCTGAAAGATAAAACGCGCCGTCGTCGGTTTCGAGCTGATAGGTAACATTGCCGTCCGCATCGGTAAGTATCAGCTTCAGCCCGTCAAAGCCTTCGCGGAATACAAGCGAGGTTTCAAGCGTTGCCACACCTTCGTCCATCCGGTTCAAGTCGCGGTACAACGAGCTGCCGCGCAGCGTGCTTGTGTCTTTTAACATATCGTAGCCGCCGTAAATGGTGGTGCGCAGCAAGCCGCCGCGGTTGTCGAGCGTCCAACCGGCTTGGATGCCTTCGTGCGAACCAGCATAGGTCGAATTGTAGCTTAACGTATACGGCTCATAGGCGGCCGATGCGACCGCCGCGCTCATCGTGGCAAGAAGTGCGGCAAGAACGGTTCCGCACAGCGTTTTGAATCGTTTTGGTGTATTCATGGCAAGCTTCCTTTCCGATGCTGTATGCCTGTATAACCTCCGGCATACAAAGTTATTTTATTATAGCATAAAGTTGTTTCTTTTGCATGAATTTCCTTGCGCAAAACGCATATTTGTAGATTCCGACAAAAAAGCGAAGAAAACTTGTGCAATATGCAAAACCGCTTGAACAAAAACAGCCGCGGCAGGTTGGTTTCTGCCGCGGCACGATTAAGAAATCGTTTTGGGATGGTTTCGTTTTTTGCGCTTTTGCAAGCCTTTTCGAAGCAACAAAACAAGAAAAGCGATAGCCACGCCGGTAAGCGCACCGACACTGTCCAAGCAGACATCCGAAAGCTGTGCGCCGCGTCCCGGCACAAACAGCTGATGGAACTCGTCGCAGACCGCGCAGAAGATGCAAAACAGCCAAGCCGACGCATAAACGCGGATGTGCGGTCTTCCGTAATACGAACGGATGGTGCATAACACCAAAATGCCTAAGCCGCAGAACATGAAGAAATGTGCCGTTTTGCGGACAAAGGATTTGAAAAACACGGGAGCAATGCCGAACCAATCCCGGTTGGGAACCGGGTCGTACGTATCGCTGTTGGAGCTGTTCGCAAATGTCTGGGCGGCGTCCGACTCATCGGCTTTGTCGGATGCGTCCGGCAGTGCGGACGCATCCGTATGTTCGCCCGGTTCGAGAAAATTTAGGATGAGTCTGGTGAAGGCATCGCTGAAATCGCTGGATTTGGTGGCATCCTGCGCTGAAAGAAGAAAGATGAAAACAAGCCACAAAGCCGTTAACAAGGCAAAGAGCCGCGTTTTTCGTTCTGCCGTGCGCATTTTTGTCACCTCTTTCTCGTTGCTCTTTTACCGGTTTTGAGCGTTTACCGAACCGCAAGTCCTTTCGTTTCGATCACATCCACGACTTTTTTGGCAAGTGCTTCGCAAAGGTTCTCGCCCATGGCCTCCACCATCACGCGTACCACCGGCTCCGTGCCGCTCTTGCGCAAAAGGATGCGGCCGTTGTCGCCGAGCTGTTCTTTGGCAAACGCAAGGGCATTTTGCACATCCGGGTCGTTCACCACGGCGTCCTTATCCTCCACGCGCACGTTCTTCACAAGCTGCGGATAGCGCGTAAAGCCCTCGCAGAGCTTGGAAGCCGGAAGCTTGCTTTCGATGAAGACCTCCATAATTTTAAGTGCCGTGATAAGGCCGTCGCCGGTGGTGGCATATTTCGAAAAGATGATATGTCCGGATTCCTCGCCGCCGAGGCACAAGCCCTTGTTCTGCATGGCTTCGTAGACATATTTATCGCCCACATCGGTTTTGACGTAGGAAATGCCTTTTTCGTCAAGTGCCTTGAAAAGACCTAAGTTGGACATGACCGTCGCGGCGATGGTGTTCTCGGCAAGCTCGCCCTTTTGCTTCATATGGCAGCCGCACAGATACAGAATATGGTCGCCGGTCAGCACGTTTCCGTTTTCATCGACGGCAAGGCAGCGGTCGGCGTCGCCGTCAAAAGCAAAGCCGATGTCAAGGCTCTCGCGCTTGACAAGCTCGCAAAGCCCCTCGATGTGCGTCGAGCCGCAGTTGTTATTGATGTTGAAGCCGGTCGGCGTGTTGTTGATTACAAAGGTATGGGCGCCGAGCGCATCAAAAATGCTTTTGGCAAGCATCCAGGTGCTGCCGTTGGAGCAGTCAAGCCCGACCCGAAGGCCTTTATAGGAATATTTTGCAAGCGAGATAATGTAACCGGTATAGCGGTTGCGGCCGACAGCATAATCAACCGTGCAGCCGATGTTTTCGCCGGTAGCAAACGGGATCTCGCCGATAA
>URCT01000122.1 GCA_900546385.1 uncultured Eubacteriales bacterium
TTTTGCACGTCCGAGCAGAAAGTTTGTCCCTGCCGGGACGGCACACTCCGTGTGCCTGTTGGTTCGAGGTTCTGCAAACCTCGAACCAAAATTCGACAAAATTCGTTAACATACTGTGAACTCTCATAAAAACCCCTTGACACGAAAAATAAATAAGTATATAATCTGCACCAGTACCAATAAATAGAGGCGCACCGAAGAATGAACATAAGCCGAGCCTTCGCAAAGGCCGTGACACTTATGAGAGGTCGAAGTGCCGAAATGGGAAATAGGCGAAAATTTCCCGTTGGACGTCCGAGAGAATATCCCGGCGGCTGTCACATTTGTGGAGAGCTATTTCGGTCTTGTACATCTTATTTTTTGTAAAATGAGGACTGCAACAGCTTTTTGCTGCTGCAGTTTTTGTTTTTATAATCCACATTTTTAGGAGGAACACCTATGTTCAAATCCAAACGCCTGATGGCAATTCTTGCCGTCGTGTTATGCGTCATGTGCGCAGTCAATATTTTCTGCGTCTTTGCGGACACGGAAAGCACCGGCGAAACCGCCGACACAGCACCTGCTGTCGATGAAACTGCCGATACGGCACCTGCCGCCGACACTTCCCTTCCCGGCTATGCTTCTTACGCCATTGAAAACCTCGATCCGGAGCTTGACGACGACCTTCCCGAAAGCGAACAGCTCCTCACTCTCGCACAAAACTATATCGACAACTATAACACGGTTGTCGGAACCGACGAAAACGTTTCGGTCAACGCCAAAGAAGCCATCGCGCAGATCCGCACCGATGTGACGCCGTTCTATGCGTCGATTTGGGCAATTCTGCCGCCGGTCATTGCCATCGTTCTCGCCCTCATCACCAAAGAGGTGTATTCCTCCCTCTTCATCGGCGTTTTGGCCGGTGGTCTTCTCTATTCCAAATTTGCCTTTGAGGGCACGCTCGTACACGTCGTTGAAAACGGCTTCGTTGCAAGCCTTGCGGATTCCTACAACGTCGGCATCCTCATCTTCCTTGTCCTTCTCGGTGCGCTTGTGTGCATGATGAACAAGGCCGGCGGTTCAGCAGCTTTCGGCCGTTGGGCAAGCACCCATATCAAATCGCGCTTGGGTGCACAGATCTGCACCATTCTTCTCGGTATGCTCATATTCGTTGACGACTATTTCAACTGCTTAACGGTCGGCAGCGTTATGCGCCCGGTTACCGACGCAAAGCGCGTTTCCCGCGCGAAGCTCTCCTATCTCATCGACGCAACTGCCGCTCCGATCTGCATTATCGCGCCGATCTCCTCGTGGGCAGCCGCCGTTGCCGGGTTTGCTTCGGGCAGCGGCATGAACGGCTTTGAGCTGTTCATCAGTGCGATCCCCTACAATTTCTATGCACTGCTCACCATCATTATGATGTTCACGCTCGCCATTGCCAACTTTGATTACGGTCCCATGAAGCTTCACGAAATGAATGCTTACTTAAATGGCGACCTCTTCACCTCCGGCAAGGACAATGCCGACAAATCGGATGATTCCGAATCCGGCAACCCGAAGGGCAAAGTCATCGACTTGGTTATCCCGGTGGTCGTCCTCGTTATCTGCTGCATTACCGGTATGATCTACTCCGGCGGCTTCTTCTCCGGCACCGGCTTTATCGAAGCCTTCTCCAACAGTGACGCATCGGTCGGCCTTGCGCTCGGCTCGCTTGTTGCCATTGTTTTGGATGCAATTTACTTCTTCCTTATCCGCCGCATCATCAAGTTCTCGGCCTGCATGGGCTGCCTTGCCGACGGCTTCAAAGCCATGGTTCCGGCAATCCTCATTCTGACCTTTGCCTGGACGCTGAAGGGCATGACCGACAGTCTCGGCGCGAAGATCTTTATTGCTGACATCGTCAACACCTCGGCTGCTTCCTTCGTCAACCTGCTTCCGGCCATCATCTTCCTCATTGCTGTCGGCCTTTCGTTTGCAACCGGTACTTCGTGGGGTACCTTCGGTATTCTCATTCCGATCGTTATTGCCGCCTTCAACGGCTTTGGCAGCGAGATCACCATCATCGCGATTTCTGCCTGCATGGCCGGTGCTGTCTGCGGCGACCACTGCTCACCGATTTCGGATACCACCATCATGGCTTCCGCCGGTGCTCAGTGCAACCACCTCAACCACGTTTCGACCCAGCTTCCGTATGCCATGACGGTTGCCGCCGTTTCGTTCGTATCCTACATCATTGCCGGCTTTGTACAGAACGTATTCATCGTTCTTCCGCTTGCCGTTGTTCTGATGATTGCTACTCTGATGGTAATCAAGACGTTAACGGCAAACAAACAGCCCAAAGCGGCAAAATAAGATTTTCCCGAAAAACACAGACGCCGCCGTTTCCGGTTTCGGAAACGGCGGCGTTTTTGTTGCGGTAAAGGCTTTGCCGTGTCGGTTTTTTACGGAGATTCCGATACAAAGCGAGCGGCTCACGTTTGCACATGAGCCGCTCGCTTATGCTTTTGGCGTTTATTCGAGTTCGGTTACCGTCAAATTGTCGATATAATAGCTTGTGCCAAGGTTTCCGACGGGATTCGAATAGATTGCAAACTCATCGTTGGCACGGCTTGTGCTGGTGGCAGGCACGGTATAGGTGAACGAGACGAGCTTCCAGCCGTCGGACACTTTGATGTTTGTATACATGCTTCCCGAGGCCGGACCGCCGTTATGATCGATCTTGCCGCTTGCGTCTAAATAGCGCATATTGGCATAAACTTCTGTTGCAAGGGTCGGATCCGTTCCGGCGGTATCCGTGCCGCTGCCTGCAAGCTTGACTTCAAACTGAACAGCGTAGGTCTTGCCGGGCGTAAAGGTGATTTTGTGATGCAGATACGCCCACTGCTTGCCGGCAGCCGTCTTGACAAGATAAACATGATTATCCGCGTCTTCGGGATCGGTCACGACCGAAATGGTCGCATTGCCGGAATAGAAGCTGTGTTCGGCCGTTTCGGCATCGGCTTGGATGAGCGTCCGGTTACCGCCGCTCTGTCCTTCGCCGACAAGCTTGATATAGTCGACCTCCACTGTGCCGGTCGCGTCAAACGGGTCAAAGCGAAGCTGCTTTAACGTACCCGTCCAACCGGCGGATTTGCTCATATCTAACGTAATCGTTTGGAAGGAATCGCCTGAGGATTTTGCAATCGGCACCGTAACGTGCTTGGCCTCGTTCCACGAGCTGTCCGCCTCGGTGATATAGTAGAAGCCGAAGTTGCGGTTGCCGGTACCGGTGATATTCCAGCGGCAGCGGACTTCGATTTTGGGCGTTTTGGAGCAATCGATGCCGAGACCGGACGGCGAATAGATCATCGGGTCGCCGCTATTGGAGGTCAAAATCAGCGTTCCATCGCCGAAGCCGCTCGACATATCGCCGCCGTTCCAGCCAGCAAGCGAACCGATAACATTGAAGTTCCAGGTGTTGTTGACGTATTCTTCCTCCACCTGTTTGAACAGCTCTTTTTCGGGTGTCGTATAGTAATAGTTGCCGAGACGTTTCTTGCAGGTAAAGCCGAACACCTTCGCCAGCGACTCAATCGGCAGCATGGGAATGTTGTCAACCTGGTAAACGGCGGCGTCTAAAGCAAACGGGACACCGTCCACATAGGCCGTAGCACTGCCAACCGTGAAGGTGATGCATTTGTCGTCGCGGTAGAGATTCAAGGTCTTGGTATCATAATCCCAATCGTAGTAGGTGTACAAGAGGTAATGCAGCACGTTTTTGCCGGGTTCGAACGGCACAAACCACACATCGTTCGCTTTTTCCGGAAGAATGTGCATTTGAGTCTCGTAGCCGTTGATATACAGCTTGGGACGTGCTTCGTATTTTTTCGGAACAATGGAGATGGATTTCACGGTAAAGGTGATATTGGTCGCCTGCAGCGGATCAATGCGCAGGCTTCGTATCTTGCCGCCGCTCCAGCCGTTTACGCCGCTCACCCGGAATTCAAAGACGGTTTCATCCGTCGTTGTGGAGGCGATGCGCAAAGAATTGGCTTCGCTCAAATCCGGTGCGCCATCGGTCTGATAGAATAACTGCATGATCATGCCGGACGGGATGCCGCTTGCCACCACGCGGATAGCTGCGACCTGATCGGCCGTGTAGGCGGAATACACGCTGCTCTTGACATTGAAAATCGCGTCGGGATTGGTGGAATGCGTGCGGAAGGTCGTTCCGTTTTCCGATGTGCCGACCACGCCGCCCATGTTGCCGAGCGTGATATAGTTTTTATAGGCATTCGCCGTCGTGAACAAGCAAACCTTTTCGGAATCGTCATACGCTTCATCGCTCGGCGTCACATAGTTGCCATAGGCGCGAAGCAAACGTCTGTCCTGCGGATAGAGATGGTTGATGCGGGCTTTTTGCTCCGCATTCGGGCGGACATCGGTATGTGCGCCGCCGTTTGTGTAAACCGAGCGCAGCACATCGAGATAGCCAAAGCCGTTGAGTCCGTCCGACGGCATGATATACGTGCCTTCGCCGTATTCGTTCCAGGTGGACAGCCAAAGCAGGTTATGCGACCAATCGGTGGAATCCGAATAGCTCGGCAGATACGTGTCGCGCACCCATTCGTGCGACTTCTTGTAGTCGGCCACTGTCATGAGCGGATGGCGTTCGCCCGTCCACCCCACGTTGTTGAAGCCGACGCTGATGGTCGGGATGACATAAACATTTTTCGCCGTGCGTCTGCTTAAGTTGGCACTGACATTCGTCTCATACGAATAGCCGCCCGTGCCCCAGTTGTAGGCCTGCCAGCCGTCAAAGCCGTATTCGGCAAGATTGTTTTTGCCGGTGTGAGACGCGGTGATGATCATGCCGTCAAAGCCAAGCTTTTTGACCTCTTCGCGCATATAATCGAATTCGTCCTTTAGGCCGGTACCGAAAATGCTGATGAGGTTGTCTGCGCCGAAAATGCTGAACACCAGCTTGTTGTTGATGGTCATATAGCGCGGATCGGTGAAGTAATTTTCGATCCAGTACGGCACATAGTAGTTGCGGAAGGCCTCGCTATTCGCCGGTCTTGCGGCGTTGGCCGCCTCCCAAAGCAAGCAGAATTTGACCTTATCGCCGTATTTGGAGTGCAGATACGCTTCGTCGAGCTGATCCGCAAGACGCGTGGTCTTCATGGGCGAATTGGAAGTGGTGGCATACCAGCAGAACGCTTGGAAATCGATGCCATGCTCCGCCATAAACTTGTTTTCCCAGTCCGCCGTTTCCGGAAGACCTTCGTCGTAATAGCCGAGAACCGGCTTGATGTCGTCAAACGGCGTGTTGCACGCCCAACCCCAATGGTCGCCGTTGACCCATAACGGGCAGACGTTTAAGCCGATGGTGTAATTGTCCGCACCGTTCTGAATGACCGGCTCGGGTACGTCGTAATCGAGAAGATTGTAAACCTCGATATCGTCCGCACGCACAGCTTTACTTCCGCTGTTGGCAAGCGTGATTTTATCAAAGCCGTCGGCCTTGTTCAAGAATTTCGCACTGCCGACCACCTTGCCGTTGACCTTGCAGACCGCTTCCTGATACTGCGGATCGGCTTCGATACGCAGCTTATACCACAGCTTGTCGCTCAAGGTCTTGACCTGCGTGCCGTTGAGAAACAGCTTATCGTTTTCCACCGTCATTTTGGCGATTTCCTTGCCTTCCGACATAAGCGCATAGAAAACGCCGTTCGAACCGGTCGGGAAATAAGAATTCAAGTTAAAGGACACCTTGCCGCTTGTGTAATCAAAGGCCTTGGAAAGCGACGCGCCGGTGTTCAAAACGAATTCACCGCCGTTAAGCGATACGTTGCCGACGGCTGTCATATCAAACGGAATGGCATCGGTAAGGTTCAAATCTTCCTTGACAAAGTAGTTTGCAAACATATAGGATTGTCCGACGCTGATGAGGTTTTTGGTCTCATCCGACGTGGAAACGGCCAAATACTTGACGGCATTACCCAACAGCGGATGTGTGCCGTATTCGACATTGTCGATGGCTGTTGAAGAAACGCCCTTGCTCAGATCCACCGTGATGCGGAAGGTGAAATAACGGGCAAGCTTCTGGCTCGGCTCATACAATTTCGTTAAGCTGCCGTCGGGGTTCTGGATGCAGAACGCGCCGTCCGCGCACACAAGCCGGTATGTCGGCGAGTCGTCGGTGTCGCAAAGCTCGAGGACGCTTCCGTCAAAATTGATGGCATACGAAAGCTGAATGCGAATCTCGATAACATCCTCGGTCATGCGGTTGAAATAGCGGATGGCACGGGATTTTGCGCCGGTCAAAACATCCACCACCGCGCCGTTGGCACCGAGCGAGGTTTTCGGGTTTCCGGCACGGTTATCCATTTCCCAACCGGATTGGATGCCCTCTTTATAAGAATCCATAGAGGAGGTGATGGCAAGCCGGAAAGCCTGCTTGGGCATTGTGCCGATCGGTGTATCGATCTCCACCCGGCGTTCCGGGAAAGAAATCCGGGCAAGGATTTCGTCAAGCTCCGCCACCGTCATGGCGCGGCCGGGCGCGATCTTTCCCGCACCGTCCACACCGACAAGAATCCCGGCGCGGCAGAACGCCAAAGCCTCGGTATAACCGTCGGAGGCTGAGGTCATATCGGCAATTGTGTGATAGTCTTCGTTGATGACCGGATATTCCGATGAAGGCAAAGCCGCATACAAAAACTTCACCGCTTCGGCGCGCGTTGCCTTTTTATCACAGTCATAACCGGTGTCGGCAATGATGTCGGCCGTTTTGGCATAGGCTAAAACCTTTTGGTAGCTGCCGTCGGAAAACGCCAACACTTCGGGATCGGTGTTCCCGTGATAAGCCGCGTGCAAACGATCCGCCGCCGTCAAAACCTCGCCGACGGTCACACCGTCGAAAAAGGCACGCGGCAGTTCTGCCGCCGCACTTCCCAAGGACAGCAAAAGCACGCAAGCACATACGGCTGCGCCTCGGGCAA
>URCT01000123.1 GCA_900546385.1 uncultured Eubacteriales bacterium
GGAGCTTTGAAAATGGAGCTTACCTTCGGACATGGCCGCGGCTATGTTTCGGGTGAGAAAAACAAGGCTGCTCTGCAAAATCCTCCCATCGGTCTTATTTGCGTTGATTCCATCTATACCCCGGTTTACAAAGTGAATTACACGGTGGAAAACACCCGTGTAGGCAACGTGACCGACTACGATAAGCTCACGCTTGAGGTACTGACGGACGGAACCATCTCCGCAAAGGAAGCCATATCGCTTGCTGCCAAGATTCTCAATGAGCATCTCAGTCTGTTTATAGACTTGTCAGATGACGCGAAAAAAGCGGAAATAATGGTGGACAGACAGGAAACCATTAAGGAAAAAGTGTTGGAGATGACCATTGAGGAGCTTGACATGTCAGTGCGCTCGTTCAACTGCTTGAAGCGCGCCGGCATTGATACAGTCGAAGACCTCGTCAATAAGACGGAGGACGAGATGATCAAGGTTCGTAACCTCGGCAAGAAGTCTCTTGAAGAAGTTATTCAGAAGCTGCATTCTCTCGGCCTTTCCTTAAAGAAGGATGAAGACTGAACCGAACGGCTGCCACAGTCACCTTGAAAACCAATTCCGGTTGATACCGGAAGGTCATGTGCGCGTTTGTTAAAAGCCGCTCATGACGGGAAAACCACTTGCGGCAACAGAGCCGTAAGGATAGTATCAATTCACGAAGGAGGTTAAATCCATGCCAGGAACAAGAAAACTTGGACGTCCGACAGACATCAGAATGTCCATGTTAAAAGGTCTTGTTACTTATCTGCTCGAAAACGGCAGATTGGAAACGACCGTATACAGAGCGAAAGAAGTTCGCGCTCTTACCGATAAAATGATCACTTTGGGCAAGAAGAATACGCTTGCTGCAAAGAGACAGGCACTTGCTTTTATTACCAAGGAAGAGGTTGTCGTTAAGCTCTTTAACGAAATCGCTCCCTCTTATGCAGACCGCAACGGCGGCTACACGAGAGTTCTCAAGATCGGTCCGAGACGCGGCGACGGTGCCGAAATGGCCATCATTGAGCTTGTAAAGTAAAAAACTTTTCAGCAAAGCAAAAGCGGAAGCACAAAGATGTTTCCGCTTTTTTGCTGCGAAAGAAAAACATGGCCGGCGGTTTGGAATACAAACCGCCGGCCATGTTTTTAGAAAAATGTTACAACGGGGCAATCTGTTATTTCACAAGGCCTGCCGCATGAGCACCGCCGAAATCGCCGTTTTCATCCGCAAGCCCGAACGAATACAGCTTGCCTGAAACATGAAAACGCAACCGGAACGGCGCGTTGTTAAGCGTCGATACGTCAAAATCGCCGAAGCTCATTTTGTACGCGGTGCTGTCGCCGCGGAATTCCGCCGATCTTGCCAAAAGTGTGCCGTCAGCCGACAGAAGTTCGACGGAAACAGTGCCCACCGCATTGATATAAAAATCGCGCTTGCCATGGCATTCGAATAGGCGTGTGGTGAGCGTGCCGTCACCGTTCATCGAAACAAAACCGTCGCGGCGAAGCTTGGCAAGTCCGGTTGCACCGTTGCAGTACATGCCGTTCTGTGTCCACGGAACTTCGACTTTGTTCGTATCGCCGCCAAAAGCAGAGTAGTATATCCACAACTCATCGCCGTGAATGATACATATGCCGCCGACTGACTGCACATAGCCTCTGTCCCATGCACCCTCGTGTATCGATGCGTTTAAGAAAGTCTTTCGGCAGGGGCGGGAGAAATGGAAGCCGTCGCGGCTGTACATCGGCATAAGCTCCGTGATTTTCGGTACACCGACTGTCTCACACACGTTGTTTTCCGGACCGTACATAATCTGGAACATACCGAGCATAATGCTCTCATAACCGACGCAGTCCACATTGTAGAGCTGCGGCGGAAATCCGATATAGGGATTTGCCTTGTCAAGATCGTCGCACGCCATCCAACGGCGCTCGCATTCCGAGCCTTGTGCGGCAAGCGCAAGATACTCGTCACTTTCACGGTAGGAACGGCACCGCCCCGACCAAAAAGCACGCACGCTGTATACCCATTTTTTTCGAAAAGGGTTGTAGAACATGGTACTGCGGTCGCCGGTGTTCATATCGCCGGCAAGTGCAAAATCATGAAAGTGAATACCGTCGCCGCTTACGGCGATGACGGCCGGAAAGCAACCGCCGGGATTGTGAAGATACAGCTTGTATTTTTCATCCTTGGGCGCGCTATAATCGATAAAAACCGTGGTGGAATCGGGGATACGTGGTTTTAGGCATATGGTATTCAAGCTCGGTATAGTTTTCATAAGGCAGAATCAAGTTGGTGCCTTTTACAATACCGAGGTCAGGGCGTTCCCAATGAATGCCGTCCTTCGAGGTGGCATAGCACATATTTTTGAGCCATGTGCCCTCGTACCACATTTTATAGAGCTTTTCCTCTTCGTCGTACCACACGCCGCCGCTTTTGGGGCAGGCGGCCGGTGCGCCGTCGGTTTCCCAAGGCGTTTCGGGAAATAAGATCGGGTTGCCCTCGAACTTTTTCGGCTGATGGTATTCCGGCGCAAGGTCGGTGGACTCGATGAGAAAATCGTCGACAAACAGCTGTCGGCCAACCGAAATATCGATGATTTCCGGCGGATGTTTCAAGTATGGAACATTTTGCGCGTCCGATGGGGATGCATCGGGTTCGTAGGCAATGTTGTTATAAAGCTTTTCCATTGTATTTTCCTCCTGAAATGAATGGTTTAAGGGTTGTTTTCAAAAATCTTCACGGCACCTCTTGCGGCAGCCGTCGTGCAGGTTTCCTCCGGCGGACAGAATGCTTGAATGCGGAAGTATTTTTCAAGCAGATATTTTTCCGGCTCACGCAGCTCTTTTTTGCCGCCGAGGATATAGGTTTTTGCTCCGGCTGCGGCAAGCTCCTTTATTTCATCGTGTAAGACCGCGCCCAAAAGATAGCTGTAAACCTGTTTGGAAGAACAGCCGAACGCGGTATTCAGCACGCGGCCCTTGAATAGCGCCCGGTTGATTCCGGCGTTTTCGCAAAGTTCATAGCCTTGACAGAGAAAATCCGGGTCGGTCTCTTCGTAAAATTCAAAGCTGTTCCCGAGAAGGGTGCTTTCGTGAAGTGCGTTCAGCAATTCGCCGCTTAAATAGGTGCAGAAATCCGCAATTCGGCCGCTTTGGTCGGTGCGGATGCCTTTGGTGTGCGTGCCGGGAAGCACATACAGCGCGTCGGCTTCGGCATTTTCGCATAAGCCGTAAAGCTCGGTTTCTTCGCCGCGCATGACGTCGGTGTTCTGAAGGCGTTCGGACGCGTTTTTTACGCCCGGAATAAAGTGAATGGCAAGGGGTGAAATCTCGGGCAGAACGACTTTCCGAATGCCGTCGTGCAGCTCGGATATCCCGGCCGGTGTCGGCAAATGCGGAATTTCGCACAGCCCGAGCTTGCTGCCGATCATGCCGGAGGCAAGGACGATATCGCCCTCAGAGCCGTTCGCGGCAAGCGTTTCACGCACAAAGGCCGCAAGGTGCGCGTTGTGTCCGGCACCGACGTGTGCCGACGCGCAAAGCGAAAAGTGTTTGCCGTCCGAGCGTATCACGCGCGTATTGGTCGTGCCGCCGTCAATGAGCAGGTACATACGGTTCTCCTTTCGCACACGCGGCATATTGCTTGGCAAGCGCACGGATGGCTTCGAAATCGCCTTCTTCGACGCGCGTTTGGCTTACAATGTTTGACCCGATGCCGACACTGCAAGCTCCGGCGGCAAGGTACTCGGTCATATTGTCAAGGTCGATGCCGCCGACCGCCATCAGGGAAAGCTGTGAAAGCGGCGCACGCAGAGCCTTGATGTAGCCGCTGCCGAGAACCGAAGCCGGAAACAGCTTGACAATATCCGCACCGGCCGCATGGGCATTCTGCGCTTCGGTCGGCGTGAACGCACCGGGAAGCGAAACCATGTCAAGTTCGCGTGTTTTTGCGATGACAGCGGAATCGGTATTGGGCGAGAGAACAAAGCTTGCACCGGCGCTTTTGGCAAGCGCGGCTTGCGCTTCGGTCAAGACCGTTCCGGCGCCGACAAGCAGCTTGCCGTCAAACTGCTCTGCGGCAAGCGCAATGCTTTTTGCCGTATCGGCGTCGGAAATGCGGCCGTCGGCGGCAAAGGTGATTTCAACAAGCTGCACGCCGCCGTCGGCAAGTGCGCCTAACGTGTCGAGGAGCTTCTCGCGCGGCAGACCGCGCAGAATGACCACAAGCTTTTGCCGGGCAATGGCCGAAAGAATCGTTTCTCGCATGGAATGACACTCCTTAAAGGTTTTCTTGCAGACAGTATAACACGGACGTTTTGCAAAATCCATTGCTGTTTTCACGAAATATATTGCAATTTGTGCAAAATTGCGGTATACTGTCTTCAGTTCCCATCGAATCGAAGGAGAGAGCTTTATGGAAAATACATTTTCCTATGACGCGGCAAGCGGTGCGGTGCATTTTTGGTATGCCAAAGGCAAGTCGGTCATGAGCGGCAAGGAGTTTCACACCTATCATGAAATACTGTTTCTCCTAAACGCCGCAGGAACGCTGTATACCGAAAGCGAAAAATACGCGCTTGCGCCGGAAATGCTCATTCTGATTCCCAAAGAAACCTTTCATAAGTTCGTTTTTGACGATGAAAGCGGCTATACGCGCTGCCGTATCGCACTGCCCGAGACCGAGCGGTTTGCTTCGCTTTGCGACGGCTGTCTAAGGGAGATGCACGTGTTTGCGTCGCCTTCCGAACCCGTCAAAGAGCTGTTTTCGCAAATGCAAAGCGCGTTTTCGGAGGAGTTTTCCGCACGGTATTCGGCTTTTGAACGCGGTTTGTTTTTGGAAACGGTTTTGATACGCCTGCTGTTGACGCTGAAAGGCGAAAAAAACACGCTGGTGCCGCCGCCGTCCGAACACCGGCGGCTGCTTGGCCGGGCGCTTGCGTATATCGAACAAAACTATACCGAAAGCATCGATGTGGCGGCTGTGGCCGGAGCCTTGTATGTTTCGCGTTCCACGCTGTCGCACGTGTTTGCAAAGGAACTGGGCGTTTCGGTTCATCACTACATCACGGATAAACGGCTGTTAAAGGCGCATTTGCTGTTACTTAGCGGCGCGTCCGCCGGTGAAGCGTGTGCGGCGAGCGGCTTCGGCGAATACTCCTCGTTCTTCCGGCTGTACAAAAAACGGTACGGAAAAACGCCGTCCGCCTGCAAGTGACAGGATTCGCGCGCAAAACGTTCCAAAAGCGCAGACTGTTCAAAAAATGCACTTGATTTTTTGCATACTTTGGGTGTATAATACAAAAATAAAACTATAATGCTCCTTTTTTGTGTCTGTGGCAAAAGGAAGATACGGAGGTCACTATGGAACGCATTTCAAAAACCAACTATTATTTGGATATCGCGCAAACCGTGGCGGAACGCTCGACCTGCTTGCGGAAAAAATACGGAGCGATTATCGTTAAAAACGATGCCATCGTTTCGACCGGCTACGTGGGCGCACCGCGCGGCCGCAAGAACTGCTCGGATATCTGCCGCTGCACGCGCGACGAAATGAACATTCCGCGCGGTGAACGGTATGAAATGTGCCGGTCGGTTCATGCGGAAATGAACGCGGTCATCAATGCGTCGCGCGATCAAATGCTTGGCGCAGACCTTTATCTTGCCTGTATGGACGCCAAGACCGGCGAGCTGGTTTCCGGCACGTGCTGCTGCATGATGTGCAAACGCGTCGTGATCAATGCCGGCATCGAGCGCGTCATTGTGCGCGAAACGCCGGAAGAATACACCGTTTACCATACCGCCGACTGGATCGAAAACGACGACAGTCTAAGCGGCAAATTCGGCTATTAGGCCGCAAACCCATTGCAAAGGAGTCTCTTCTCATGAAAAAAGTATTGTTTGTTTGTTCCGGAAATACCTGTCGCAGCCCCATGGCGCAGGCTTGTTTCAATGATCTCGCCAAAAAGCGCGGGATCGACGCGGTCGCTTTTTCGGCCGGTCTTTATACCCAAGACGGTCTGCCGTATGCTGCCAACACCTTAGAGGTGCTGCAGGACAACGGAATCACCGTCTCCGGTTCATCCAAACAGATCACCGATGAAATGCTTGCCGAATGTGACCTTGTGTTCGGTCTTACCTATTCGTTAAGCACGGCGCTTGTGGCGGCATTCCCGGATCATTCGGATAAGATTTACCGCTTTCCGCTCGAAGTGCCGGATCCGTTCGGCGGTGACATTGTGCTGTATCGGCGCAGCTTTAATAAAATTGCCGAAGGTATCGGAAAAATCTTAAATGCCATCGAGGTAAACAAGCTGTGAGCGAGCCGGACGTTTCCGCCGCGCTTTCCGTCTCCTATACCGAGGACGGGAAACCATATGTGGACGATCTTGCCCGGGCGGAAGCCGTTTGCTTTTCCGAACCGTGGAGCACAAAGGCGATAGAGGAGTTTTTGTCACAGCCGTATAACCATGTGCTTGCCGCCTTGGTGAACGGCGTGTTTGCAGGCTATATCACCTATACGCGCAT
Organism: uncultured Eubacteriales bacterium; assembly: GCA_900546385.1. GTDB lineage: Bacteria > Bacillota > Clostridia > Oscillospirales > CAG-382 > UMGS882. The sequence goes on from URCT01000123.1 coordinate 6,541, forward strand.
CGCCGATGAAATACAGATTGCCAACGTTGCCGTTCTGCCGGAGTTTCGCCGAAAGGGCCTTGCCGACGGTTTGCTTTGCCGCTTGGCACAGTCGGCAAAACAGAACGGCGTGACCAAAACCGGCCTTGAGGTGCGCCTTTCCAACCTTCCGGCAAGAAACCTGTATGAAAAGAATGGGTTCGAAGCGGTCGGCTCACGGCGGAATTTTTATAAGAATCCGACCGAGGATGCCGTCCTTTACGACCGCTACTCGGAAAATGACGCAGAATAAACCGTGCGAAGACCGCCTGCGGACGGATTCGCCAAAAGGATAACATCGACTTATGGATATACTTGCTATCGAATCGTCCTGCGACGAAACCGCCGCCGCT
>URCT01000124.1 GCA_900546385.1 uncultured Eubacteriales bacterium
CTGCCGATGCAAAGACCGGCAGGCACTTTTCGTTGGTTCGTTATTAAAATACGAAAATAGGAGAGAAAACCAATCATAAAGCTGCCTGAAAATAGGTGCAAAAGGAAATACCGGTATGAAAAATATAGAAAATGCTGTACATTTGATCGATGACGATAACTGCCCGCGAAGCGGTTGGGACTATTTCGGGTTTGGCGAAGGGCCGCACAAAAGCTACGAAACGAAAAGCGGCTGCAGATTAAATTCGGATAAAAACGGAGCCGTATTTTTACGTCGTGATTGCTCGGAATATGACGGCGGCGTTATGACATATGAAACCAAAATCGAAATCTTCTCGGCAGACGGGTTGTATTTTGCCTTCGGCACAAGGGATAAAGCCTTTTTGAAGCTTGTTGTCCGGGAGGAAAAGCTGTTTTATAATGAAACGGAAATAGGCAGTCTGAAAAACGGGATCCATTACTTAAAGATCGTTATCGATTATCCGAAAAAGCGTTTTTCGATAGCGGACAACGGCAAAAAACTCGGTGTCTTTTCGATTACCGGAGAGCTGTTTGCGTTTCGCTGTCTTAGTATCGGTTTCGGTGAAAAAGATCGCGGAGACTGCATTGTATTCTTCAACAAGCTGTATGTAAACTATCTGTTTCTTGACGCAAACCTCTGCGATATAACCGAAACGCTGCCTGACGATTACCATATAGACGCGTCCGAGACAGCGCGTGTTGTGAACGGATACCGCACTGCCAGAAAAAAGGATAAGGTATATGTCTTTGAAAATACTGCCGCAGGCAAGGCGGCGGTAAGGCTTCCTTTTGGCCAAAACGCCGGAAACATAGCCGTGCAGATAAAATATCTCATGGACAAGGCTTACGGAAAAATGTCCTTTTCTTTGGGAAAAGACGGAAAGAATGCCGTTTTATTGCAGGACGGCGGCATGGCGTTGGAAGCACGCGACGGCCGTGTGATTCGCGTGCATCACAAAAACGTATGGCAGACCTTGCGCCTTGTTACCGATGCAAGCGCCGGAAAAATCCACGTTTGGCTCAACGGAAAGCTTTCGAAAACGCTGGATTTTGAATCGGCTGAACGTGACCTTGACGAATTTTTGGTAAGCTTTGAAGCGGATAAGCCATCCGAAGCAATGTTTTCCGATTTACGCATATGGGAAGTTCCGAAAGAGCCAGAGGACTATGTTCCAGAACCGGTCATTCCGCGAAAAAAGCGGCCGATCTCGGTCGGCATAAACGTGTGCTCCTTGTGGAGAAACGGAACGCATGCCGGTTGGGAATGCATTTCGCCGTATGACGATATAAAACCGGTTCTCGGCTATTATGACGAGGGAATCCCGGAGACGGCCGATTGGGAGATCAAATTCATGGCTGAGCACGGAATCGACTATGCGCTGAATTGCTGGTATTCCTCCGAATGCAGTGAGCCGATACGCTCAACCAGTTTTTCGGCGGCATGGGAATACGGTCACTTTTACGCAAAGTATTCCGATAAGGTAAAGATTGCGCTGTTATGGGAGGCGGCCAACTGTACGCACCCGAAAAGCCTTGACGATTTCAAAAACACGCTTGTGCCATATTGGATCGATTACTTTTTCTCGGATGAGCGCTATATGCGAATCGATAACAAAGCGGTGATGAGCTGTTTTGGCGAAAATGTGCTTGCAAACGACCTTGGAGGACGCGAAAATGTCCGCAAGGCGCTTGATTATTTGAGAAGTGAAGTCAAAAAGCTTGGCTATGACGACCTTATCCTTATGGGCACGCACCCGGACGGAAAGCTGTTAGCGGAATGCGGCTTTGACGCAAGTCATGCCTATCACTGGGGCGAGAACGGATATCGCTTAGAGGAGAACTATGCCGGTATCGAAAGAGCCATAAACAGCAAGACCGTTTCGGTCGTTCCGACCATTTCGGTGGGCTTCAACAATGTCGGCTGGGGCGGTGAACGCCGGCCGCTTATGAAAAACAGCGATATGGAAAAAGGACTTGTTCACTGTATCGAAAACTACCTGCCGCTGTATTCGGAGTCATCGCCGTTTTCGCATATGCTCCATCTGTCCACGTGGAACGAATACGGCGAGGGGACCTATATCATGCCGTCCGGGCTTTGCGGCTTCGGCTATCTTGACGCGGTAAGGTCGGCATTATGCGAAGACGCGTCGCATACCGACGTTGTTCCGAATGAAGCGCAGAAAGCGCGTATCGGGTATCTTTATCCGGATACAAGGCGGAAGTTAAAACGCCAAGGCTATGATGAACGTCCGCTGCCGGAAAAAGAAACGCCGGTACGAAAGCTTGAATTCAAAACAGAGGAAGACCTTGATAAATGGGAATTCCGCGGCATGAAAAATGTCCGTATCGAAGACGGTATGCTCAAAGGTGAAACCACAGAGCCGTTTGCCGAAATGGAGTTAAAAACGGTTGGTTGGGACGCGTCCGAAATATCGTATTTGCGTGTTGACTGCGCCAACAAACTGTATTCCAACGGCGAACCGCAGAATATTTTTCTCATTCCGTCCAATCTCCCGGACAAAAGCAATTACAGCCGTGAAAACGCCGCGCGTATCTGGTGCAATTCGCTTGTGCCGTATGAATATCGTCCGCTTCATCTAGATAACCATGCATGGTGGTCGGGCACGATTTACGGCTTCAAGATCATTCCGGTTGAACACGGAACGTTTGAGTTGCGCAGCGTTACCTTTTTTGCTGCTTTGAAGCATTTGTGTATCTACGGCAGCGATAACAGACCGCTGTTTTTCGGCGATTATCCGGCAGAACACGGCAAAGATATTGTAATACCGCTTGACCCGGAAAGCGGGCTTTACAAGACGCTCGGCATTAAAACCTATGAGTGGTTTAAGGATAGCGGAACGCTGGAGCTTTGCACGCAAAAAAGCCGATATACGGTCGTGTGCGGCAGAGCCTATGCGCAAAAAGACGAACATGACGTCATGCTTTCGCATCCCGTCATGTTAAAGGACGCAGTTCCGGCGTTGTATCTGGAGGATGTTTGTCAGCTTTTTGGCGTGAAGTATGAGCGAAATACCGAAAAAAACATTCTTCGGCTGATGACAGAATAAAAAATAAAACAAACGACACGGTCTGCATTTAGCAAATCGTGTCGTTTGGCGGTTAATAACCGGAATTATTCTTTTTCAAAAACGTCTTTTCCGAGACCGCAGGTGGGGCATACCCAATCTTCGGGAACATCCTCCCAAGGTGTGCCGGGTGCAACGCCATTATCCGGATCGCCGAGTTCCGGGTCGTAAACATAGCCGCAAGGGCAAACATATTTTTCCATGGTTGTCATCTCCGTATTCTGTAGAATTATTTGCCGAAATATCTCTTCAAAAGACCGGCAAAGGCTTTTCCGTGACGGGCCTCATCGCGCGCCATTTCATGCACGGTGTCATGGATGGCGTCAAGGCCTGCTTCCTTGGCACGCTTGGCAAGATCGGTTTTTCCGGCGGTTGCGCCGTTTTCGGCTTCCACACGCATTTCGAGGTTCTTTTTGGTGGAATCGGTCACCACTTCGCCGAGAAGTTCAGCAAATTTGGCGGCGTGTTCGGCTTCTTCATAAGCCGCTTTTTCCCAGTATAAACCGATTTCGGGATAGCCCTCTCTGTGTGCAACGCGCGCCATGGCAAGGTACATACCGACTTCGGTGCATTCACCGGTGAAGTTAGCGCGAAGATCCATCAAAATATCCTCGGAAACGCCCTTTGCAACGCCGACCGAATGCTCGGCTGCCCACGACATATCTTCGTTCTGTTCTTGGAATTTCGAGGCCGGTGCGTGGCACTGGGGACATTCCTTGGGTGCCGTTTCACCTTCATAAACATAACCGCAAACCATACATACAAACTTTTTCATAACAATTCTCCTTAAATTTTAATTTTTATATTTTATTCAGACAGTTTTTGCAGCTGCCGGAATAATATACATCGGTAGTTTCGGCTGCAAAGCCGTTTTCCGGGAAATCCGGTTCTTTGACATCGAAGATGTCATAAACCATGCCGCATTTCCGGCACAGAAAATGTGCATGAAAAGCGGTGTTGGCGTCATAGCGGATGCGAAAGCCCTCAATGGCGATTGCTTTGATAATATCGGTCTCGGCAAGCAGCTTTACGGTGTTGTAAACCGTTGTTTTGGACAGCGTCGGATAGATTTCGGACAGGGAAGAGTAGATCTCCTCTACCGTCGGATGTGTGCGGTGCGTATCCAAATACGTGTAAATCTGCAGCCGTAACGCGGACGGCTTTACGCCTTTGGCCGTCATCAGCTCGGTGGGATTCATGAAAGACTCCTTGTTTGGAATTGTAATTCATTCATTTCTGTAATGATTACAATAATAGTATACACGTTTTTGGGGATTTGTCAAGAGGTTTTTGAAAAAAACTTTATTTTTTTTTGAAAACGGCTTCTTTCGGTACCTGCAAACGGCATTTTTGCATATGTCAGGCAAATGCGGCAGATACTATGCAAAAACCATGGAAGAGGCAGAGAAACGTGACCACAGAACAGTCCAAACACTATCGAAACGAAAAAGAAACGGTAAAAACGCTTTTGAGAGACTATCCGGCAAATGGTAAAATCGGAGCCAAAAGTCTCAAACATCTTTTGCGTGAAAGCAAACGCTTGTTTTTGCAGACCAAGCTTGCCGCCGACACATTGGATAGAACCGGCAGGCCTTTGCCGAAGGGCTACGAATGGGTCGCCGATAATGCGTATGTCTTAACGGAAAAGTTTTCGCTGCTGCCGTCGGAATTTTGCTTTCATAAGGCTTTACAGCGCGAGAATCAAACGGTTGATCCGTTGCCGCGGTATTATTTGGTTTTCATGAAATACATGGAGTTTTTGGAGCGAAACGGCTTTGCCTTTGACGACAGCGCGTTAGTGGCCTTCTTTTCGGCACTTTTTGCGGATGAAACGGATTCTCCGCGTTATCAGGATTTGTACAGCTTTCCGCTTTTATTCAAGGCGGCGGCCGTATGCCGGATTGCCGCCGTTTGCCGCAATCTTTTAGCGGACAACTTGTCACAGGAGAAGGCCGGAGAAAAGTTTTGCTTTTATTTTTCCGTTTTGCGAAAGTTAGACGCATACTCCTTTGAAAAAAGCTTTGCATACAGCGAGACCGAGCGGTATTTGGCGGCAGATCCCGCCGGTTTTTATCCGAAAATGACCGATTCGACCAAGCACAGCTACCGCAAGCGTGTGATGACGCTTGCCGCAAAGGCCGGTCTGTCGGAAACCGATTTTGTGCGAAGCATTTATGAAAAAGCGCGTAACGGCAAAACCGAGCGAACACGCCACATCGGTGCATATTTGTTCTGTCCTGCAAGCTCCCGGTATGCTTATTTATATTTTACGCTGCTCGGCCTTTTTACACTCGGTATCGTGCTCGGGCTTTGTCGGTACAGCCTTTGGGCGATACTCCTACTGTTTCCGGTGTGGGAGGTCGTGAAAACGATTTTAGATCGCCTCTTTGCGCGTTTTGTGCCGGTCAAAGAGCTGCCGCGCTTGGAGATCAAAGAGCTTTCGGATAACGATGGCGTGTTGACTGTCATAACCACGCTGCTTACCGGCGAAAAAAACGATGAAGTGCATTTTCGGCGGTTAGAAAACACGTATCTTTCCTGCGGCATGAAAAATGCTTCCTTTGCGATTCTTGGAGATTATGGCGATGCGCCGCACGAGAGCGCCGCGGCAGATGAGCGGATCTTAGCGTCTGCCGTCGAACGGATACAGGCCTTAAACGAAAAATACGGAACGCATTTTTATTTGTTTTTACGTCCGCGCACCTATTGCCGCACACAAAATGCCTTTATCGGCTATGAGCGTAAGCGCGGTGCGGTCATGCAGTTGGTACACTTTTTGAAAACGGGCGAAAACGCCTTTTTAGCGCACGCGGCGGCGATGCCGTATGAAACAGCGCAAAACATCCGTTTTGTCGTGACGTTGGATGCCGATACCAATTTGCCGCCGGATGCCGTAAAAGAGTTAGTCGGCACGATGCTTCATCCCTTGAACCGCCCGGTGATCGATGCCAAGCGGCACTGTGTGAGCGAAGGTTACGGCGTTCTGCAGCCGCGTGTGGCACCCGAGCTTGCGGCGGCGCAAAAGACGCCGTTTTCGCGCATCATGTGCGGCGTCGGAGGTATGGAAATCTATTCGTTTACCGGCTTTGACTTTTATCAATCGCTGTTTGAAAACGCCAATTTCTGCGGCAAAGGCATTTTGGATGTCACTGCCTTTGAAGAAACTGTCAACCGGCCGTCGGTTTCATTTGCCGAAGATTGCGTGCTCAGCCACGATATTCTGGAAGGCGAACGCCTGCGGACGGCTCTTGTCAGCGTTCCGACCGTGACGGACGGTTTCCCAAAAAATCTGTTATCCTACTTCCGCCGTCATCACCGTTGGGTGCGCGGCGATGTGCAGAATCTTGTGTATCTGCGCAAAACGTTTCGCAACGGGCTCGGACAAGAGGTGAGAAATCCGTTTTCGGGTTTGACGAAATTCAAGCTGTTCGATAACGTCCGCCGGGAAAGCATTCCGATTTTCAGTCTTGCGGTGTTGCTTGTTTGCGGGGCTTTGGGACATCGGGCGGCGGTTATATTAAGCTTCTTTTCGCTGTTATATCTGCTATTGCCGGTGCTTGCCGATGTGATGCGGCTTGTCCGCACGTGGAGCTTTTCGTGTGCGGCGCGCCGCTTTTTCTCCAAAGGCGTTTACGCCGGAATCTGGCAGAGCTTTTTGCGTTTTCTGTTAGGCGTTTCGGCACTTCCGAAAAATGCATTTGTGACGCTCGATGCCATGCTTCGTGCATTTTGGCGCATGACGGTGTCGCGCAAGAATATGCTCGAATGGGTCACAGCGGCACAGAGCGATG
>URCT01000125.1 GCA_900546385.1 uncultured Eubacteriales bacterium
GCGGTCTCCGACGCACAAAAACTTGCCACTGGCAACTTTTTGCACGTCCGAGCAGCATTATCCTTGTTGCTGCCGCAACAATTCCTGCCGCTCCGCGGCTTTTTGCGCCGCCTTGCGGCGGCATCTTTCGGAGGCAAAGCCGCCAAGAGCCGAGCACCAAACGGTGCTCGGCTCTTCATCCCTCCGGGCTATTCCAGATTGTCCGCCGAATTGCGGCGAATCTTCCGCGTGCTGGTCTTGTCAAATTCCCGATAGCGCAGCTTTATCTTGCGCACTGCCTTGTATGCCGGCAAATGCGCATTCACATCCTCCTTGATGAGGTTCTTGAAATATCCCTCAAGCACCTTTACTGTATCCGCATTTTCACTTTCCGACGCCTTTTCCGGGTCGAACGCGCCGATGATCCCTTGCTCTGCTAAATACGTAAAATTCGGGAATATTTTGACTGTCACGACCGTTTCATTTTCCTCCTTCTCGGAGGGCGACCCGTAGGCCATGCATTCCGAAACCGCCGGGCATTTTTCAAGCAGATATTCGATCTCCTCCGGGAAGATCTTCTTGCCGTTTCCGATGACAATCATGTTCTTGATACGTCCGGTTATCGTGTATTCGCCGGTAACCGAATCCCGTTTTGCAAGGTCGCCTGTGTGGAAATAGCCGTCCGCGTCGATGACCTCCGCCGTGGCTTCGGGATTGTTGTAATAGCCAAGCATCACGTTCGCACCTTTTACGGCAAGCTCGCCGATGCCTTCATCGTTCGGCTCGATAATCTTTGCGCGCAAGCCGTTCACCGGTACGCCCACCGTGCCCGGCGTATGAACAAAATCGTTGTGCATAAGGCATACCGGCGAGGTCTCGGTCAGTCCATAGCCGCATAAAATGCGGAAACCAAGCCGCTCGAAATCGCGCTGAATGTCCGGATCAAGGGCTGCCGCACCACATAAAATCGCACGCAACCTGCCGCCGAACGCCGCGTGAACGCTGTGAAAAACCGTTCCTGCCACTTTTCCGGAAAGCGGGCCGGAAACCGCCGCAAGCGCTTTACCCACCGCAAGATAGGCACTGCCGCCGCGTACCGCCTTCATCTTTTTTATAAGGCTTGTGTGAATGGTCTTTAACAATAACGGCACAGCCACAAAAACCGTCGGCTTGTATTCGCGGAAATCCGATAACAGGTGTGCAAGCCCCGACATATAGGAAATGCTGCCGCCGGCATATAAAATCGATAAGAACCCGGCCATGCACTCATAGGTGTGGTGCAGCGGAAGCACCGAAAGCGTTCTGTCCTCCGGCGTAACAAGCACTTTCTTTGCCACGGCGACAATGTTGGAGCAGATGTTGAACTGGCTTAACATAACGCCCTTGGCAACACCGGTCGTACCGGAGGTATATAACAGAATTCCGAGTGCAAACGGGTCGATCTTATGCTTCTCATACGAACGGTTGCCGCTTTCGCGTTTTTCGCGTCCTTCGGCAAGAAGTGCCGGGAAATTACTCATGGCAATCTTTTCCAGCGGCAATTCGATTTCGGCAATCGTTTTTTCCAGCTCGTCGGAATAAATGACCGCACATGAACCCGAAAGCGAGAGAATGTTCTCGATTTCCGGCTTTTTCAGATCCTTATCCACCGGAACGATGACACCGACACCGCTTGTGACGGCAAGATACGTAAGCGCCCACTCATAGGAATTCTTTCCGATGACGGCAATCTTTTTTCCTTCAAAGCCTTTGGCGTTCAAAATCGTGCTGAGGGCTTTTATATCCGAAAGAAACGCTGCATAGGTCACTTCCGTAAGCTGTTTTTGTTTTTTGAGTACAAACGCCGTGCGTGAAGCATGGTCGAGAGCACTTGTTTCGATAAGCTCCCGCAGCGTCGAAATCGGACGCACATCGTAAACCATAGATCTTTTTTCCATTTTTTGTCCTTTCTTGCTCTAAAGCACTAAGAAAAAAAGTATCGGGCAAACCTTTTACCCGATACCATTATACGATACATTCTTATAGTGCGCGTGTTTATATCCGGAATTGGCTGTAAATTAAAATCGGTGGATTTCGCACATTTTGGTGAAAATTCGGAACAATGCCGCAAAACCGTGAAAAAATTCCGGTGATTTCAAAGACGCTTTCAAAACCATTTTATTCATCTAACGAAAAATGCGCGGCAAATTTCGGAAAAAGCGGCGTTACGTCAAGCACCTTATCAAGAAGTCTCCCGAAAAAACCGATAACCGTGCCGTTAATAAGCGCCATGAACAGCGTTCCGAAGCTGATACCGACAAATTTTCCGAAAAACAACAGCGTCATCACACTGCCGACCGCAAGACACGACAGGTCAAAGCAAGTCTTGAAAAACGACCGCTTGATATGAAATTTCGCACTTATGCCTTTGACAAAAAAGTCGTAGACCTGCGGATACAGATAGGTTTTGTAAAAGCAGGCAATCGACAGCGACGTAAGCAAAATGCCAAGCACAAACATTCCTGCACGAACCGGCAAAGCCATGCTGCCCGGCGTCGTTGCCTGCGGATTGAAAACCGGCACAAGCCGCCATAAATCAAGCACCGCCCCATAAAAAAGGCACGTGAGAAACGACGAAAGATATACCGCCTTGCATTTTCGCATCATCAGGCAGAATACGATGAAAAGCCCGGCTTGTATGACATATTCCGCTTGCCCGAAGGTCAAAAAGCCGGTTTTCAGGCTTAAAAGATAGGCAGGCGCAACAATCATGGAAATGCCGAGATCGGCGGCGGTCAACATCGCAACCGAAAAGGCAAGCAAGACCGTTGCAAACAGATAAAGCGTTTCACTGTGAAGCTTGATTTTGTGCATAGGCGTTTTCTTCCTTTCGCAAAAGCCGTAAAAGCAATAAAGCAATAAAGCAAAACCAAAAAAATCACACACCGATGTTTTTCGGTGTGTGACGAAAAGGACGCGGCCGCATCTCAAAAATTCACACGGATTTTGCTGTAAGAAGTATAGCATAACCGGAAAAATTTGTCAAGACCGGTTCAGCAAAATATTTTAGGTATCCACACGGATGTAATACAGCTGATCCGTTTCGCTGTCGTATACGGCCAAATTGAAATTGTAGGACGCGCGGTCATAAAGGGACTCCGGGCTTGACGTTTGACCCAACCGATCGTAAAATAAATAGTAGCCGTCCGTGATGACGGGGAACTCCGAAAAATACCCGTCACAAAAAACGTCATAAGTGTCGTCTAAAGGCTCCGGAAGCGGCAGCTTTTGCCAGTTTTGCACGATTTTCCGGATTTTTCCAGACTTTGCGGAACAGTCTGCCGCTAAAAAATAATCGCCGTCGCCGAGAAAACCGCCATGCGTGTCCGTTTCGGTGAGAATGCGCACATCACGCTTGTCAATCCCGCAGTCGCGGTACAGATACGTCCTATGCGCACGGTCGTTGTCCATGGCCAAAAGAAAAAGGATTGCGGCCAAAAGCAGACAAATGAAGAGCAACAGATTCACTTTGTTTATTTTCAGGCTTTGCTTCATGGCGGATTCCTCCTTTTTGATTGATATCAGTATAATCGACTTTTTGGGTTCTGTCAATAGGCAAACCATATCTTAAAATATCTTTAAGAATTCCGCTTTCAAAGCGGCGTTCCGCGCATTTTTCTCTTGCACAAACAGCCTTTTTGTGGTATACTGAAACGGTAATTCCCGTGAGTCTCTTGGGAGGGATTTTATGAAAAAACTCGGAAGCCTTCCGATCGGCCTGTCGTTTGCCGGTTGTTTTTTGGGCGTGGGCTGTATGTCCGGCGCGGAGGTGTTTCAATTTTTCGGCACATTCGGCATTCCCGGCTTTGTCGGCGTGTTTTTTGCCGTCACCGGCTTAGCCTTGCTGAATCTGGCCATTGCCTATATCGTCGGGAAAACGGGCGATGCCGGTATTGACCGGGTGGTGGTCGGCGCACCGCGGAAAATGCTTTTATCCTTAACCGGCGGCTTGGAAATCCTAATCTTTTTCGGCACCTATGTGGTGACGGCGGCCGGTGCCGGTGCGCTTCTTGAAATGCTGACCGGGCTTCCGGGCGCACATCTTTGGGGTTCGTTCCTCTTTTGCTTTTTGATTTCCCTCATCGCCATTCGCGGCATTACGGGTCTTGTCCGGCTGTTTTCGGCGGTCGTGCCGGCGCTTGTGCTTATGGCCTTTGCCGTGAGCATGGCGACGGTGTTCCGGCATCCGGTGTTCGATTTTACACCGTCCGAAACCGTGCATCCGTTCCTTCCGAATGCTTTTTGCGGTGCACTCACCTTTTCGTCGTATAACATTTTCTGTTCCATCGGCGTTTTGTGTCCCATCGGCTTGCAGGCCAAAAGCCGCAAAGCGGTGGTTTGGGGCACGGTTCTCGGCGGAGCCGCGCTTGCCGTGCAGATGGTGTGCGTGCTGCTTGCGCTTGCCGTAACGCCGGAGGCGGCTGTCGAAAGCCTGCCGATGCTTGCGGTGGCGCGTGCGCTTTCGCCGGTGCTTGCGGTTGTGTATGCCGTTTTGTTGTTTTTCTCCATGGCCGGTGCGAGCCTTGCGTGCTTAATTCCGACGGTTACCTATTTTGCCGACCGGAGCCGGTTTTTGTGCCGCCACAGCGCGCTTCTCACGTTTGCGCTCAGCTTTGCTGCCTTTCTGTTCAGCTGTTTCGGGTTTGCGGATTTGGTGGGAACGGTCTTTTCATCGTTCGGTTATGTGGCACTTGCGGCGGTGTTCGGGATTGTGTTTCATGCCGTGCGGCTTTGGCGAAAAACAAAAAATCGCATTTGAACTATAAAAAAATAAGCTTATCAAAGGCGGCGCGGCAAGTCCGAGTCGTCTTTTTTTGTGCAGCATAAAGGAATAAATGCCGTTTCAAATGCCGATACTACCGCAAAGAAGCAAAAAAGAGGGACGCTTATGGCAAATGTATTTATCCGAACGGTGCTGTTATATGTGTTGATTGTTACGCTGATGCGGCTGACCGGCAAAAGGCAGATCGGGCAGTTGGAGTTGACCGAGCTGGTGACGGCCTTTATGATCTCGGAGCTTGCATCCTATCCGATCTCCAACAATTCGATCCCGCTGTTTTACGGCGTGATTCCGGCGGTGACGCTTGTGTGCTTGGAGGTGTTTTTGTCGTATATTTCGATCAAATCGCGGTCGTTTCGCAAGGCCGTTACGGGAAATGCTCTGGCGCTCATCAAAAACGGCACGCTCGATCAGGCGCAGATGAACCGGGCACGCATTACGTTAGAGGAGCTGATCAGTGCCATGCGCATGGCCGGGATTTCGCATTTATCCGATGTCGGCTATGCGTTTTTGGAGTCCAACGGCATGATTTCGGTGCTTCCCAAAGCGGCAAATGCGCCGCCGACGGCAAGTGATTTGAATCGGAACGTGCCGGAAAACGGCATGGAGCATATTTTGATCGCGGACGGAAAGATCGATGAAAAGGAATTGCGTTCCTTGGGCTTGGAAAAGCGTTTTTTGGAGCGGAAATTGCGGGAAAACGGGTATACTTCGCCCGAAGACGTATTTTTTATGGGACTTGACGATGCCAAAAATCTGTATTTGATACGCAAGGAAAACGCGTGTTCCAAGGCGTCCGGGCCGAAAGAAACGGCAGGCGGTGAGACATGAAAACGACGGTGATTGCCGGGATTTTATTTCTTTTGGTGCTTGTGTTTTTAGGCGTGAATTTTTATATGTTAAATGCGATTTTTGACGAGACGCTTGCCTTGTTTTCCACCTTGCCGGTATCGGCGGAGGCGTTAGAGCAGGCAAGTGAAGAGGAGCTTGCCGCGATCGATTTGCGTTTGAACGAGATTTACGGCCTTTGGCAAAAGCATGAGACCTATTTATGCTTTGGTCTTGAGCACGCGGCAAGCCGGTCGTTTTTGGAGACGTATCTTCCGGCGATGGCGTATTTTGAAGCGAAGGAATATCCGGCGTTTTTGGCGCAGACACGGGCGGCGCGCGACATTGTCAAGCATCTGGTCTTTGATGAGAGCATTCGCTTAGGGAACATCTTATAGCGCACGCTATAAGATGTTCTGCGGCGGCTTTGAAGCCGCCGATAAAAGCCACCGCAGGCGGCGGTTGGTTGCCGCAGGCAACAAAAAAGTCGGCATAGCCGACGGGAGAAGCCGCCAATGGCGGCGCAAAAAGCACGCGGAGCGTGCCGTCCCGGCAGGGACGAACTTTCCGAAGGAAAGTTAATAAAGGCTTTTTTGTCATACTTTTTGTGCCTTACAAAAAGTATGGAAAAGTTCCCGGCAGGGAACGTCTAAAGGCGGCTATGCCGCCGAAAAAACCGCGGAGCGGCGAAAGGATTTAATTGGGTTCGTGCGAAGTTGTTGTTTGGTGCGCTGATTCGAGGTTTGCAGAACCTCGAATCTCCTTTTGGGAAGGTTTTAATTTTGTTAGTGGGAAGGTGTTATTTGGGTGTGCTGATTCGAGGTTCGCAGAACCTCGGAGCTCCCTGCGAGGGAGTACGGCTTGTCACTTTTTGCATTGTGCAAAAAGTAACCAAAAAGCACACGGGACTCCGTCCTGCGACCTCGATTCAAAGCTCTGCCGGAAATACTTTTAGAGAAGCTTTCCAACGGCACGTGCCGAAACCGATTTTTCGCACAAAACGGCGGCGAAAAGGCTTTGAATCGGTGCGATGTTCCGGTGTTACAGCGTAAGGATTTAGAGCGGACATCGAAAGAACAGCCGTATTCTTTGCGGACAGTAGGTTATGGCT
>URCT01000126.1 GCA_900546385.1 uncultured Eubacteriales bacterium
ACAAAAAGTGCTTGTCTTCCTTTTTTAACCAATCCACAAATTCCGAAACGCCCGGCAGCAGAATATTTCCGTGGTAGATAACACCGTCCATATCGCAGATAAGGCCGGATTTTTTGTTGATATCAAGGATTTTTTCAGTCATGTTTCTACTCCTTAACGCTTAATGCGGTGTGTTTTCCATAAGATAGGTTGCTTCAATGTCGGAAATGTGCAGCTTTACGGCAAGCGGATATCGCTCAAACGCACCGTTGATGGCAAAGCTTCCGCCGCGTGCCGCATCGTCAAAGCCACCCATATGCCAACGGATGGCAATGGCCTCTTCCACCTTCAAGCGCATAAAGCGTTCGATCAAGAACACGGATTTTTCGCCGTGGCCGAACGGAAATTTGTCGTCGATGGTGTAAAACGGCACTTTTTCCCAAGCACCGGTGGTCTCGTTTTTGACGTTACGCGAGCCGAGCTTGTAAAACTGCGCCTTGCAGAGATCGTGCAGCAGTGCGACAATGGCGAACGATTCGTCCGGCTTGCCGTCGTTGTAGCGATCGATCATGGCGTTGTAGACGTTTAAGCTGTGGTCGCACAGGCCGCCTTCATAGGCACTGTGAAATTTTGAGCTGGCCGGAGCCGTAAAAAAGTCGGTTTTTAACATCCAATCCAGAAGCTCCTTCGAGCCTTGACGGGAAATGGCTGTTGTATATGCTTCAATAAAGCGTTCCTTGGACGAGGGAACGTTCAAGGTGCGCAGCTGTTCTTCGTTCATGTAAGTCTCCGTTTCGTGTGATAAATAGTTTTTGAATCGCTTTCCTATATTATACCAAATGTTTTCACTGTTTTCAAGTAGAACGGACGAAATTATTTACCCATTCGACAGTTTTTTCTTGTTATGCTTTTTAAGAATGGGGATATACTAAATCTGAACGTCAAAACACGCAAAAGGCTCTTGACAAATACCCTATATAGGTATATTATATACCCATCAAGGGTATAGGAGGTGCGCCTGTGAACGAACACAAATGCCCGGCTTGTGAAGCCGGTGGCAAATCCACACATCGGAATGAAGAAGAGAAAAAGCGCATGATCCATCGGCTCAACCGCATTGAAGGGCAGATCCGCGGCATACGGAAAATGCTCGAAAACGATGCATACTGCACGGATATTCTCACACAGTCGGCGGCCGTCAATGCGGCGGTCAACGCCTTTAACCGCGAACTGATACGCCGGCATATGCAAACGTGTGTCGTGCGGGATCTGCGTGAAGGAAAAGACGAGGTCATCGACGAGCTTGTCGATACGCTTCAAAAGCTTATGAAATAGTATGCGAAAATGCAAAATCCATCCGAGGAGGGATAAATATGCAACGATATACGGTGACTGGCATGACTTGTGCGGCGTGCAGTGCGCGTGTCGAAAAAGCTGTCCGGAAAGTTCCGGGCGTTTCGGATTGCTCGGTCAGCCTTTTGACAAACTCTATGGGCGTGGAGGGAACAGCTGCGCCGGAAACCATCATAGCCGCCGTCGAAAACGCCGGATATGGGGCATCGCTTGACGGCGGCGGAAAAGGAACGCGTGAAAGTGCAAAAAACAGCGAAAGCGACGCACTTGCCGACCATGAAACGCCGGTACTGCGGCGCAGACTTTTCGCGTCGCTTGTCTTTTTGGCTGTTCTTATGTACATTTCCATGGGTCACATGATGTGGGGCTGGAAATTGCCGCCGTTTTTGGAAAATGACCATGTTGCCATGGGGCTTGCACAGTTCGTTTTGACTGCCATCGTTATGGTTATCAATCAAAAATTCTTTATTAGCGGCTTCAAGGCCTTATGGAACCGTTCGCCAAACATGGATACGCTTGTGGCACTCGGTTCGGCCGCCGCGTTTGCTTACAGCACCGTGGCGCTCTTTGCCATGAGCGGCGCCCAGGTGCGCGGCGATGCGGATGCAGTCATGCGGTATATGCATGAGTTCTATTTTGAATCCGCCGCGATGATATTAACGTTAATCACCGTCGGTAAAATGTTGGAAGCCCGCTCAAAAGGAAAAACCACCGATGCATTAAAGAGCTTGATTCAGTTAGCACCGAAAACAGCGACACTTTGGGCAGACGGCGTCGAAACGGTTGTTCCGATCGAGCAGGTAAGTGTCGGCGATGTATTTGTGGTTCGGCCGGGAGAAAGCATTCCGACCGACGGTGTGGTGCTCGAGGGCGAAAGCGCAGTCAATGAAGCGGCGTTGACCGGCGAAAGCGTTCCGGCCGACAAAAAGGCCGGCGATGAGGTCTCGGCGGCGACGCTCAACACATCGGGTTTCTTAAAATGCCGCGCGACACGTGTTGGCGAAAACACCGCACTCTCGCAAATCATCCGCATGGTGGAGGATGCGGCGGCAACCAAAGCACCGATCGCCAAAATTGCGGATAAGGTTTCCGGCATTTTTGTACCGACCGTCATGGCGATTGCCGCGGTAACAATGGTGGTTTGGCTGTTTATGGGTCATCCGTTCGGGTTCGCGCTTGCGCGCGGCATATCGGTGCTTGTCATCAGCTGTCCGTGTGCCTTGGGACTTGCCACGCCGGTGGCGATCATGGTCGGAAGCGGCGTGGGTGCAAAGCACGGCATTTTGTTCAAAACCGCCGCGTCGCTCGAACAGACCGGCAAAACCGACATTGTCGTACTCGATAAAACCGGTACCATCACGGTCGGCGAACCGTGCGTGACGGATGTTGTTCCGTTCGGAAGCGTCGATGAAACCGAATTGCTGACACTTGCGGCATCCTTGGAAAAACAAAGCGAGCATCCGCTTGCCAAAGCCATTTTGCGTGCCGGAGAAGAACGGAACGTGGCATGGCGCAATGTTTCGTCCTTTGAGGCCATGCCCGGAAACGGATTAACGGGACTTTGCGAAAACACGCGGCTGTACGGCGGCAATTATGCGTTTATTTCGCAAAAAAACGTCATTCCTGCGGCTGCCAAGGAAACAGCCGACTTGCTTGCCGCGCAAGGGAAAACGCCTTTGTTTTTTGCTTCGGAAGCGGCGTTTCTCGGCATGATCGCCGCCACGGATCAAATCAAGGAGGACAGCCCCAAAGCCATTGATGAGCTGCGCGGCATGGGCATTCGCGTGGTCATGCTCACCGGCGACAACGAACGGACGGCGAAAGCTGTTGCCGCCAAAGTCGGTGTGGATACCGTCATCAGCGATGTCAAGCCGGACGGAAAGCAGGCGGTCATCGGCGAATTAAAAGCACAGGGGAAGGTAACAATGGTCGGCGACGGTATCAACGACGCACCGGCCCTGACGCTTGCCGATACCGGGATTGCCATCGGAGCCGGAACGGATGTTGCCATCGATGCCGCCGATGTGGTGCTCATGAAGAGCCGCCTTTCGGACGTGCCGGCCGCCATTCGGCTCAGCCGTGCGACGCTGCGCAACATTCACGAAAACCTGTTTTGGGCGTTTATCTACAATGTTATCGGCATTCCGCTTGCGGCAGGCGTTTTCATTCCGCTTACCAGATGGCAGTTGAACCCGATGTTTGGTGCGGCGGCCATGAGCCTCTCGAGCTTTTGCGTGGTAACAAACGCCTTGCGGCTCAACCTGTTCAAGCTGTACCGACCGGCAAAGCACCGCGTTCGTGCGGCGTCTATAAAAACAGGAACAAACACTTTATCGATCAATCGAAAGGAAGAAAAAACGATGAAAAAGACTCTGAAAATCGAAGGCATGATGTGCGGTCACTGCGAGGCACGTGTCAAGAAAGCACTTGAGGCTATGGACGGCGTAACGAGTGCCGAGGTTAGCCACGAAAAAGGATCGGCAATCGTAACGTTAGCGAACGATGTTCCGAACGACGTTTTGAAAAAGGCTGTCGAGGAGCAGGATTACACGGTCGTGTCGATCGACTGAGCAAAGGCTGATATGAAAAATGGAGCGTTTTCGAAAATTGAAAACGCTCCGTTTTGTTTTCTAAAAACTCATATTGGCAAATATCCGCTGCATTCGCTCATTGGTGAACCTTGCGTCGATAAACTGCCAAAACGCGTCGTTTGCCGGAACACCGGAAATTCGTGCCGACCAACGGTAGACCGCAATGCAGGTCACGACGGCGTTGAAAATAAAGAAAGCGGTAAGTACCCAGGTAAGAATCTTCCCGGCGCGGTTGGGGATTTTGAGAATCCATTTCGCCATGCGCGGATAAATGCTCTTGACCCAGAAGACGCCAAGCAGTCCCCAAAGCAGGGAATACATAAGGCAGATCCGGCCGTTGAGATTAAACGGCTTTGTGCTGTAATCCCAGCTGCGTGAGCCGAACGCCATTTCCTGTGCCCACGAGCAAACATATTCCACAATGCTCCCGACAAGCGTTCCGCCGATAAACGACAGCCATTTGCCGCGGTTGCGGAAGCGGTACAGCGACACGGTCAAGACTACTGCACCGACACCGTATAACAGATTAAACGGGCCGTAAACGAGTCCGGAGCGGCTTTCGAGATAGCCGCGCGTCAAAAGACACCAGCCAAGCTCGACCACAACGCCAAGGAAACTGCCGATGAAGCATAAAAGAAGCAGCTTATATGCGTTCAGACCACGTGCAAAATGATTGGAGCGGCTTTCGGCATCATCGATGACGGCGTTGGCCGGTGCAGACGGAATGAGCTTTCGTTTTTGCGAATTGCGAAGATCGCTCCATCTTGCCGAAAGCTCATCGACAATATCCGTGGTGACGAGGTGTGCTTTTTTCATGTTGGTGGCGGCGCGTTTGTAGGAATCGAGCTTTTGACGTACCTCCACATCCGTGATTTCCGGGTTTTCGGCATGGAGCAGCGACTCGTAATACTGCGGCATATGATCTTGCGTCTGAAGAACGCTGTCAAGCAGCACATTGCTTGCCTGTTCAAGCTCGGTGGAGATCGGTTCGATTTGGTCGATCGGCTCGGTGTTCTTGGCGAGTGCCTCCGGCAGTTTCAGTTTTGTTTTCACACTTATTCCTCCGATGTTTGAGCGGAAATTTCGTTTTTGGCCGTATCGGGTGCATGGACATGACGGGAAACGGCAATGCCGGAAATGGCAAGTGTCCCGAGTGCAAGCGACGCTTTTCCCTGATACAGTAAAATGGCAAAGGATAGTAGTCCGAATTGGGTAAAGGTGACGATGCTGCGCCGCCGGTTGGGCGTGATTTTTCGCACCGTCGAGAAGAAAATATAGAGCGCGGCAAGAAGAAGTCCGATGGGCGTTTTGTCAAGCAGTGCAAGCATCACGCCGAAAGACGCGGCAATGCATTTTCCGCCGTGAAAGCCGTCAAAAATGCCGCACGCGTGTCCGGCCACCGGTGCTGCCATGACGGCGGCAAACCAAAGGCTGCTTGTGTCAAGCGTGTGCAGGGCGAGCCGAACCGGCAGATAGGCCTTGAACAGATCGAGTGCCAGACAGAAAAGCCCCCAGCCGACGCCGCAGGAAACAAAAACATTCGACGCTCCCGGATTTTGATCGGGCGCGTTTTCGCAAATGTTTTTATGGAGAAACAGCCGCGGTATATGCTTGCTGTACAGTACGCTTCCGGAAACAAATCCGAGAACGATGGCCAAAAGCCACGACCGGACGGAGGTTTCGGATAAAAACAAGGTTTTCATAAACGAAGAATCCTTTTTGCGATTTCCTGTGCGGCATTTTGCGGAAGCACGGCGCGCTGGCAGACCTTCATGGCTTCGCAGCGGTCATTGTCCGCAACAAGGTCTGCCGCTTCCTTTGCTGCCTGCAGCGGCGATAATGCTGTGACGCATAGGCCGCGCGACGAGAAGAACGCCGCATTCTTTTGCTCACAGCCGGGAATGGTGATAAGAGCCACAAACGGGATGTTGGCCGTGGCGGCTTCCGTGCTGGAAAGACCGCCGGGCTTGGTGATCAATACATCGCCGGCGTTCATAAAGACGTTCACCTTGTCGGTAAAGCTTACGGCACGAACGCTGTTTTCGTCAAAGGATGTACGGATATCGTCGAACATTGCGGCGCTTTTTCCGGTTAAGACGCAAATATACAGCTCCTTGTTTTGGGCAAGCAGTGCGCGGCAGATCTCACCGGCATTGCCACAGCCGACGCCGCCGGTCATGACAAGCACGATTTTTTTATCCTGCGGAAGACCGAGCAGTTTGCGTGCCGCACACTTTTCCATATGAAGCGTAAACCGCGGCGAAACGGGAATTCCGGTCGGAATCAGACGCTCTTTTTTCATGCCTTTGGCGCAAAGCTCGTCTGCTAAATCCGCGTGCGGAATGAAATATTCGTCCACATCGGTCTCTTCGAAAAAGGGAATACAGGTGTAATCGGTCAAAACGCCATAGGACGGCACCGTTAAAAGTCCGCGCTTTTTGATATAGGTTAATGCCTCCATGGCAAAAAGATGCGTGCAGACGACCGCATCGAATTTTTCTTCAAGAATGTACGCCGCAAGCTTTTTGGCATATAGCGTGTTTGCATAATAGACGGGCGAACGGAAGCGCACACGGTCGACGGCCTCACCGGCCTTATAAATCGCGCCGAACATTTTCGGTGTCCGCCGGATGATGCCGTTGTAAGCACCGGAAACTGCCTTTTTTGCTTTTTCACCGGCAAAGGAAACCGGA
>URCT01000127.1 GCA_900546385.1 uncultured Eubacteriales bacterium
TTCCAAACCTCGATTCAGCCCACCGCAATGGCGGTTTCGCACGAACAAAATTAAATCCTTTCCAAAAGGGGAGATTCGAGGTTCTGCAAACCTCGAATAACAACAGGGCAGAAGCAAAGCTCCTGCCCTGTACATCCAATATGTTCGATATAAATATTTGTTCAGCGAACCCAAGCCTCAGGCGTCTCGAGTGCTTTGAGCGCACCTTCGCGCAGCCGCATAACGTTGATGGTTTCGCTTGTGTCAAAGCTCGGCGTCCCGGTCTCGTAAAACCGCAATATGTCGCGGATAAGACCGCCAAACGTGTCCGAAGTGACCACCGCATTGGTTTCACCGCCGTGCGTGTCCTCCACACAAATGCCGAATGGCAGTGAGCGTGCAAAAATCGTGCTGACGTTCGCACCGTGCGCAAAGCGGGCACGGAATACGATCTGTGTGCCCTGTGATTCGGCTTTGAAAGCGATCGGCTCGTCCTTTAACAGACGAATCACCATTTCCGCCTGGTGAATGATGTATTCCGGCGCATTGGAGCCGCCGCCGCACGTGATAATGTTTGCCGCGTCCTTTATATCGTCTAATTCTGTGGCATAACGAAGAGCCGACGAGGAAAACAGAGGCGTGTGATGCTTCTCGGCAAGGGCAAAAATCTCTAAAGCCGTCGCTGTATCGGGCGCAAAGGTCTTGTCGATATACGTCGGCTTTTCGTAAGGCAAAACGGCTTTCGCAAACGCAAGATGCGTTTCGGGATTGGAGGGCGCAAGCACCAAGAGAACATCGCTCTTTTGACAGATCTCGTCGATGGTCTCGCACTTTTCCACACCGAATTTTTGACACCACTCGTCGGTCGTAAGGCCGTCCGGATTGTTCTCGGTGGCATAGGCGTAGGTGAGCGCATAATCAAGCTTCAGATCTTTGGCCGCCGTTTTTATCCAGCCCGGATAATTGTTGGCGTGCCATTCATCGATCCGATAGTCGATAAATCCGATTTTTTTCATGATTTTCCGCTTCCTTCCGCTTATTCGCCCTTTTGCAGGTCAAGTTCCTGCGACGCGGCGGCAGAGGCATACAACCGGTCAAGCAGCTTGGCGCTTTCGAGAACATAATCGATGTTGCTCTTGGTTTTCACGCCGCTGACGGTGGAATCGAGGAACGCTCTGTCTTCGCAGGCATACATATTCGGAATTTCATATTCGGGACGTTCGGTTTCGAGCGTTTCGCCGTTGCAGAATTCGTAAAGGCCGCCATAATTGAGTCTTGCGCCGCCCTTGTCGCCCAAGAAGTCGATGAACATTTCAGTCTTATCGAGGTTTTCTGCCCATGCGCCGTTGAACGAAATGCTGGCCTTATCGGTGCGGACGTAGCCGGTGATAAAGTCATCGACATCGTTTACACCGTGTTCAACGTCCTTGGTATCCTCTGCCCACATACTGTGATAATGGTAGGATTTCATATCGGTGGCCATCTTGTTGTATGCATCGCAGGTGACGGTGAGCAATTTGGCTTCGCCGAGGACATATAAAATCAAATCCAAGAAATGAATGCCCCAGTCGATGAGCACGCCGCCGCCGGATTGGCTCTTATCGGTGAACGCACCGCCGAGTCCCGGAATCGAGCGGAACGAGCGGAACGAGCAATATACGTGATAAATGTTGCCGAATTTGCCCTCTTTGTTCATTTCGGCGAGTCTCTCCACCGAGCGGTGGTAGCGGTTGCACACGCCGATGTTTAAGATCTTTCCTGCCTTGTCGGCAGCTTGCTTCATTTCCACCGACAACGGATAGTTGACGGTGATCGGCTTTTCGCAGAACACGTTTTTGCCGGCGGCAAGCGCGTCCATGGTGACGGTGTAATGCGCATAGTTGGGCGTTAAAACAAAAACGGTCTGTACCTCCGGATCGGCAAGTGCCTCCTTATAGTCGGTGATGACGTTTTCGATTTTGGGATATTTTTTCTTCTTTTCTTCGGCCTTTTCGCGGATAAGGTCGCAGGCATATTTGATTCGGACATCCTCCATGGCACTTAATGCCGGGAAATGAGCGGCATCGGAAATTCTTCCGCAGCCGACAACAGCAACGATATGCATTTGTTTACTTCCTTTCTTGCTTTTATTTCATATAGAATACGTCTTTGCCACGCTTTGGTTGCAGCACCATTATACGTGTAAATGCGCGGTTTGTAAATGTCTTGATATTGGATAGTTGTGTTCTTTTTTTTAGATTTTGTCGAAAGAGCCTTGACTTTTCACAGAAAATGCGCTATGATAAAAGCAATCCGATACCAACCGCTGCACAAAGGAGACCGCACATATGTTAGGCGAAGCAAAATACCATCTGAATCAGAACCATGTTCACGAGCCGATCGATTTTGAAGGCTTTCGTCTGCACCAGATTGGCCGGCTTCACTGCGGCAGCGGCATGGAGGTCGCAAACCATCGGCACGACGATTGGTTTGAGATCACGGCGGCCACCGAAGGGAACGGCGAGGTTTTTACAGACGGCTGCGGCACGCACGTAAGGCCGGGCGATCTGTATCTGTCGTTTCCGGGTGATGTTCATGCCATCCGTTCCTCGAAATCCGATCCGTTAAAATACGATTTCTTTTCGTTCAACACGTCGCTTTCACCGTACAGAGAGGAGCTTGAACGCTTAAAGGTGCGTCTCACGCCCGAAAAACGGCTGTTTTCCGACCGGCGCATCCAAGCCTGTATCGAACAGCTGACGGCTGCAATCGAGCAAAACGGCCGGTATGTATCGCTTTTGGGTGCGGCGCTCATACGGGAGATCCTTTTATACATATTGGAGGATTTTGACGATACCGCGCCGGAGGCGGCTCCGTTTGGGGCAGAACGCGGTGCCGCGCATTCTGCCAAAGAGCTGTGCTTTCAGCTGATGAACTATATCCAAACGCACATTTATACCATGAAAAACCTCTCGGAGCTTGCAGCCCTGACCGGCTACAATTACAGCTATCTTTCCACGCTGTTCAAGACGTGTACCTCGCAGACGCTTCGTTCCTACTATTCGGAAAAACGCCTGGAGGCAGCCAAAACGCTCTTAAAAGAAGAACACATGACGGCGGCGCGTGCCGCGGAGCTTGTCGGCTATGCCTCCGCTTCGGCATTCGGAAAGGCCTATAAAGCGCGCTATGGCGTTTCGCCGCTTGAAAAAGAAGCCGAACACGCATCCGAATGAACGCGCCGGTTTGTCCAACCGACCTTCGCTTGCCGCCGCTTTGGGCGGTTACGATACTTGCGGCTTGTAAAAAAACAAGAACCGACGGGCTTCGGTTCTTGTTTTTTCTATCAAACGATATCCGTAAAAGGAGAGAAACGGCGTATCGTTTTTACGATATATGGGACACACCGGAACGGCGTTTTCAGCTCTTTCAAAGCGGTTTATAACTCTTCGTCGGAGAGATCGCCAAGGATGGGATCAAGGTCAACAATAACCTCTTCGCTTGTGCAGAGAATGTCGTCAGCCGATGTTTCTTGTTTGGTAAAGACGGGTTTGCAATACGGTTTCATGCTTTTTCCCCTTTATCTTTAATGATCTTTATGCCTCGACTTCACCGCAGACGGTGAGAATCTTTTCGACATAGTCGATGGTGGTATAGCCTTCGGAAGCCTTGATGAGCTTTGCAGCATCCAACATGGAAAGGCTCTTGACGTTGCCGTAGAAATACATTGTGCCGATCTTGACATACGGACGCAGGTGGATGGTCTGCGTATACGCTGCCTTGCTTTCGGGAACGCCGACAAACGCGCCGGTAAAGACTGCCGTGTAGCCGTCGCCGCTGTCACGCAGATAATTGATGGTTTCGGTTCCGTCCGCCTTGCGGTAGGCAAGACCGCTTGCATAGGCATCGGAAAACTGCGCAATACCGTCGCCGAAGGTCAGATTTTCCTCGACCGTTTCACCGGGCAGGAAGTCGTAGTAGGTCGCAAGTTTTGCCGCGGTTGTGGCAAGGTAGCCGATCTCGACCGTTTCATTGTTGACCAAAAGCTCATTGTAAACCGAGGAGAGCACGCGCAAGCCCTGCGGCTCGGCGGTGCGGATGGAGATCTTGTCCGAAAGAACGGGTTCTGTGGGAATACCGGCATAGATGAACGTTGCGTTGTCAAACAAGGCGGTTGTGTTTTCGCCTTCGTTGGCATAGGCATACACATCGGTTAAGCTTTCGCCGGATTGCAGGGTATAGCGGAACGAAAGAGTGGTAAAGCTGTTTTTATCCAAATTTTGGAAATAGGTTGAACGCTTAACTTGACCGTCCACCATCATATCAATAAAGGCGGCGTTGATATTTTTGGAATCGATTTTGAAGATATAGGTGCCGGGCGTGGTGATGGGTTCGGCAAAGGTAAAGCGCAGTGCATAGTTCTTGACGCTTGAGCCGATCTTGTATGCACCGTTCTCCATGGAGATCCATTCGGCACTCGGCCAAAGCAGTGCGCTTTTTCCGCCATTATACGGTGTTAACGAAATACGGTCGTCGATGTAGCTCGGCTGCTGGGAATAGGCGTCGCCATTGGAGTTGAAATCGAACGCAAACAGCACCTCGCCCTTGGTCCATACGGCTTTGACGGTGGTCGGGTCAGCCGGAACGATGGTGATGGGATTGCCGCTTCTGTCTACATAGCCTTCATGAATGTAGCCTTTGGCGGTGAGAGCCGGAAGCGGATCGCCCTTATAAAGCTCTCGTGTGGCCGGTGCATCGCCGACAAGCAAAGAGGTGTCGATGCCGTAATCGAAGGTGATTTCAACCGGTGCAAGATACCAGAGCTTGACGTAGTCGCAGTAGATCGAGCCGTCTTCGTTGCCGTAGACGCGCACGTCGGTGATTTCCGAAAGCCGGGACCCGGTTTCGTGCGTATACGTGGTGTAAACGGTTTTGCCGGAAGCATTGCTTACATACTTAGAGACATCTTTGTTGGTTGTTTCATCAAAGAAGCGTCCGAAAACATTGTTAAGTCCGGACGAAGCGAACTCAAGCGTATATCGGCCGGTTTTCTTGATCGGCTCGGTGAAACGGAACTGCATACCGAACGGCCATTTCTGATAGCCGTTGACAACAAAGTTGCCGCCGTCCATTGCCCACCAAGCCGGACTCATAACGGTCAAAGAGCCGCCGTTGTTGCCGGTAGTGAGAGCGATGCTGTCGTCGATATAATCGGGAACTTGGTTTGTTTTATCGCCGGAATTGAAGGAAAAGTGGAATAACAGCTTGCCGTATTCGTCGCTTGTCGTTTCGTCTGCAAGCGCGGTTTCGGGAAGTGCGGTTTCGACCTCGGCAGCCGTTTCAACGTTTTCGGGCGTAAAGGCGCCGACGGAAAGGGCAAATGCCGTGGCAAGAACAACCGCAAGCATCGTTCGGAATAAATGCGTGTGTTTCATGGTACATAATCTCCTTTTGAATAAATTTGCAGTATATTCTGCTACAAATATTGTAGTATATCACCAAAAAATTGTAAAGAAAGACCTTTGCTGAAAAGATAACTATCTTGCTATTTTTGAAAAATATTTCGTTTTTTTCGTGAAAAAATGAGAAAAATGCTTGAAAAAAGCCGGCAAGTCTTTTATAATTACAGTAGTACCCATGTAGTCACGAAAAAGCGAGGGGGACGCCGATGAATTTCACCAATTACGAAATGAAGGAATATGCGAACGACCGGCTTCCGTTCTGGTGCGGCGTGAGCAACGGTTTCCCGCACTGGCACTGGCACAAGGCGCCCGAGCTGCTTTTCGGCTTGGAAGGGCAGAGCCTTGTTTACTGCAATGACCGAGGCCATATTTTGCGGCCGAATGACACGGTTTTTGTCAATTCGGACGTACTGCACGCCATTGAAAGTGAAGCCGGTGCCGAATATTTGGCCATCAGTATCGATCCTTGCTTTTTTGAAGAAAATCAGTTGCCGCTTGATCAGTTTAACATACAGGAATATATTCAAGAAACCGAGACAATGACGCGTCTGTGGCAGGCGGTTTACAGCATTCAGCTTGACGAAAAGCACATTTTTCGCGTGCCGCATTATCGGTGTGCGGTGCTTGCGCTGTTAATCGAGCTGTTTGACAGCTATCGGGAGAAAAAGGACGCACAAGGCCGCATGAAAGAGAAATACCGCGACGTAAAGGCGGCGATCACGTATATTGAGGAGAATTTTACAAGGCAGCTGTCGTTGGATGAGATCAGCAAAAATGTGGGTATCAGCAAGTATCATTTGGCGCGGTTATTCAAGGAATGCACCAATCGGACGATGGTGGAATTTTTGGTGATCTGCCGTGTTGAGTTTGCACAGACCCTTTTGCGTTCGACGGAGCTGCCAATCAAAGAAGTGGCCTTTTCGGCCGGATTTGAGAATGCGCCGTATTTTTCCAAGGTTTTCCGCAGGCACACGAACCACACGCCGATGGAATACCGGGCGATTTATCGCCCGTAGAATAGGCCGCTCGGACGTGCAAAAAGTTGCCGGTGGCAAGTTTTTGTGCGTCGGAGAC
>URCT01000128.1 GCA_900546385.1 uncultured Eubacteriales bacterium
TTCAGGCTTAGCAAGCGTCCCGATGGTATAGATCGAAAAGACAGGCTTGCCGTCTATTTTGTAATAGCCGGGATCTTTGAAATAATACTCGATAAAGAAGGGAACAAGGAACTTTTCAAAAGCTTCGGGCGTGATGGCTTTTGTGAAGTTGTTTTCCCACATGATGGCAAACTTGGAATAGTTCTTGTAAACGGAGTTGAAGTAGCCGTCGTGAAGCGCATGAGAAAAGCCGGGGAATTTGATAGGTTCATCAATAACGGTCGGTCCGTACCAGCATTGTAACTGGAAGTCGATGCCGTGTTCGCAGAACCATTTGTTTTCCCAGTCGGCAACCTCCGGAATGCCTTCGTCATAGTAGCCCATATACGGCGTGATCTCGTCATACGGTGAGCAGACATCCCATGTTGCGTCATGACGGCCGCGCCAGAAGCCGTAACGCCACGAAGAAAAGACGTGCAAGCCGACATGGTAGCCTTTTTCCTTCACCGGCTTCGGCTCTTCGACATAGTCGGCCGGAAGCGGCGCAAGACCGTATAAAAGAATATCGTCGAGCGCCATATGCGTGTCGTCAAACGCTTCGATACGCAACGCATGGAATGCTTCGGCGTGCGGTATTTGGAAAACTCCCTTGTCCTTGCCGTTGACGCGTACAAGAACGCCGCCATCGGTCATTTCAAGACGAAGCGTGTTCCAAATCTCACGCGGATAATCACAAACGGCTGTGCCGTCCGCAAAGGAAAGCTTTCCGTTTTCGGCACGAAGCCCGAAATTGTCGAGCAAGAATGCGGCGTGGAAAGTCTCGGATTTTTCCAAAAACTTTAATTCGAAACACAGTTCGCCGCCGGCATTCTGCAAAGCCTTTTCCAAAACCGTCCGCTTGCCGCTTTCAACATCCAAATAATAGGTGTCCTCTTTGGAAAACGTGTAACCGGAAGAAGTCTTCATGCCGATTTTTCCGCCTTCCGTCCGAACGCGCCAATCGCAGGGAATTTCTCCTTCAAACGGCGCAAGAAAGCGCTCGTTGCAGAAATAATCGGCATACAGCTTTACGCCGCGCGCGCCGAGTGAGCCGGTATAGCCCTTTTCGATGCCGATCGAAATAAAATGCAGATCATGAATGTCTTCGGGCAATGCATGAACGCCTGCATCCTGATTGTTGATATAAGCGGTATAGAGCCGCTTTTTCAAATCAACGACGGCTTTGAAGCTGTTTTTCCCGGCACATACGGGAACCCCGGTCTGCGTGCCGTCCGAAAGAATATAAAAGCCGCCGCGCGTCAACAGCGCAAGAGCCGTCTGTTTCTCGTTGTCATACAGACGAACGGCAAAGCCGTCGGGGCAGTCGATCAAGAAATTGATTTCGAGCGTAACGACGCTGTCGGTCTGCTTGCGGAATTTGCGTGTCAGCAGCGTGTCAAATTCCGGATATACCTTGATAAAATCAAACTGTGCGTAGGCGGCACGGTCTTTTAGAGCAAGGCCGCGGTTGTCGAATTCCCATCCGGCAAAGGGATGTTCGTTGTCGTCGATCAAATAGATCGCTTTGGATATGCGTGCATTTTTATAAATCATGGTAGTTGTTTCCTTTCCGAATCGTGTTTTTTGCTGCAATCCTCCTAAATTTTTTTGGCACTTTGTACCAAAAATGATTGTATGACAAACCGTGAAATTTGTCAACCGTTTTTTGAAAAAAACTTTTTCTTTTGCCATTTGACAAACCGGGAAGTCTGTGGTAAAATGAAAGAAAATCAAAGTGAGTGAAAACAGAATGTCAAAATTCAGAAAACATATATTTCTCGGCATTTGTGTGTGTATAGCAGCCTTTTTCGGCCTTGTCGCGCAGGGCGCACAACCTGAAACGCTGCGTCAAATGGATTGGGGCTTGAGAAAGAGCTTCCCGGATTGCGATAAAACGCATTGGGCGTATGAGAGTGTGGCCGTTTTGGCTGCAAACGGGCTGTTAAAGGGCGATGAGCAGGGCTTTGTAAATCCGGATAGCAATATCACACGCGCCGAGGCCGCCAAAATTCTTTGCGAATATAAAAACGCTTCGCGGAAGGCCTATGCCGGCGTGTATGCGGACGTAAAAAGCACAGACTGGTTTTCCGCCTATGCCGAATCCGCCGCTACGCTTTTCCCGGAAAGGCATAACGAAACGGGCAACCGCATTTTTTCGCCGCATGAAAACCTTTCCCGTGCGGATACGGTATATGCGGTTTTGCAGTTAATTGGTGCCGAAGATGAACTGTTTGCCGCTCCCATTTATATACTGGATGATTTTTCCGATCAAGCTGCGATCCCTCGCGGCATGGAAGCGTATATGGCGCTCGGTGTTGAACGAAGCCTTATCCAAGGTTACGGCGACAATACGTTAAGACTGAACGACGGCGTGACCAGAGCGGAATTTTGCACGCTTTTATGCCGATGCATACAGCCAAAAATCTATGTGGAGGTGGCGCAGGATAAGAGCGTCAGCGTCAGTTATAAAATCGCTTCGGACAAAGATATGCGCGTTGTTTTGAAGAAGCGCGGCCCGAATGCGATTTTTGATTTTGCCAAATGGTATCTTGCTCCCAATCCGAACAGAACGGTTTTAACCGAAATCGGCGAGCAATATCTTGTTTTAAGCGCAGAAACCGATACCTTTTCGCCCTATGTCGTAAGAGCGACTAGCAACATCGACGGTGATATGCCGCGCAGCGGTGATTTTACCGGCGGAAACCACTCTTACTTCAACGTTGGCTACGGCGGCTCGGCGACCGGACGAACGGCCGATATCGAGATTTATGTCGACGACGTTTCGGTAAACGGCGCGTATCAAGGCTATGCAAGCACGATCGATATTGTTTTCAAAAACCGTATTCAGGCGAATAATACGAAAAAAGCCGATGGCGGCGGACGAGAGGTTTTGGAAGAAACAAATGCGCTCCGTTTCGACGGAGTAAAATGGAAAAGTACGATCGTTGTTACGGCGTTGGAAGACGTCGATATTCGACGGTATTACGGTTTGCAATTAGGCGTATACAACCTCGGAGATACGGTGACCTATTATGACACGAAAACGGTTTCCTATCCGTTAAACCAAAAAACGTGGAGCCGTACCAAAGATTGTCACAAATTTGCTTTATCCGGCGGAATTCTCCGTGTCGAGGTCGCACAAAATTGGCAGGATGAAAACGCGATTTTCAAGAATTTGGCAAATTTCAGCGCGTTTTCCCAACGGTACGGAAAAATCTACTTTAATGTCATCAATACGAACGAGAAAAATTTGTTGACCGCCGGTGAAAGCTTTGAGCTTAACGGCTATTACCGGTATACGGTCGGTTAAACGGAAATGCGAAACGCTGACAGCGGCAAATGAAAACGGCACGATTTGTGATAACCAAACGTGCCGTTTTCGTTTTTTATATGCATTTAAGCCTTGGGCTTGCCGGATCTGAATTTGTTTACGCCGCGTGTGATAGCATCTTCGCCGTTTTTGCGGTATTGAAGCGGCGTACAGAACCCGAGACGCTTGAAAAAACGGTGAAAATAGGTTTTTTCAAGCCCTAAGCTTTCGCCGATTTTTTGAATCGGCATATCGGTTTCGCGCAACAGTCTTGCGGCTTGGTTGAAGCGGTATTGATCCACAAGATTTGAAAAGGTGCTGCCGGTATATTTTAACAAAATGCGGTGCATTTGCGCCGGAGAATAGCCAAAGCGTTTGCTTAGATCGGCCAGTGTTACAGAGGTATAGTTGTCACGCAGATAGTTGAGTATCTGCGTGATTTTGTCTTGATAAGTCGAGCTTCCTCCGCCGATGATGGAAAGCTGTTTTGATTTTTCTGCGATAAGCAAACAAAGTAAGAATTCGCGGAACTGACATTCAAACATCTTCATCTCAAATGAGGGCGTGTTATAGCTTTTTGAGCCGTTCTGTGCGAACATGTTTTTCGCAAGCATGACTGCGTTCGGAAGATTTTCGATATTGATGATTGTATAGCGCGTCTGTTTTGTAATGGAATCAAGAAAGGGAGATTTTTGGTATTCGGAGATCTCGTTGCGGAAGCTTTCAAAGTAGTCTTTGTCAACCAATATATTGCAGCCTTTTCCGGACAAGGGGAGGTATACCGAATGAAAAATATCCGGATTAAAGAGAATCAATTCATTTTTTTTCAAACGGATGAATTCGCCGTCAATATATTCGTATAAAACTCCGTCGAGACAAAGATTGAATTCGTAGTAGTTGTGCTTATGGAGGCCTACGAGAATATCTGGGGTAATTCTATTGACAACGATTTTTTGAATTTCGGATTCTCTGCTGGAGTCGAACCAAAACACATGCTCGGCTTTTTCCGAAATAAGCTTTTGTGCGTATTCGGTCATTTTCGCACATATGATCGCTTCGTCTGTCTCTTGGAACGAGAGCTGCTTTATATGTTCATATACCGTCGGAATGGGAAAGGACATTCATGGAACCTCCTTGTTCTTTTTGTACATTATATCTCAAGTGCAAAGACTTGTCAACGGCAGTATTGTGCTAAAAACAGCAAAATGATAGATTTTGTAAATTTTTGAGGGGATAATGCAAGATGAGTGACTTGCCACAAATGCCTCATTTGGGGTATCATATTATTATCAAAAGGGAGGTACAGCAATGAAAAAAACGATTCTTGCAGTAATTACGGCAATACTTCTTGCAACGTCGGCAAATGCCGCATTTACCAAAACGAACACCTACCAAGACGGTACTTTTTCCGATGTTCCGGCAAACAAGTGGTACTCGTCCGAGGTTGGCGGCGCGTATGAATTAGGCCTTATGAACGGCGTCGGCGGAGGATTATTTAATCCCGATGGCAGCTTCACGGTGGCAGAAGCGATAACCCTTGCTTCGCGCGCCCGTGCCGTTTATAACAGGGAGACCATCGAACCGAGCGGCGAACCGTGGTATGCACATTATGTTGATTATGCAAAGAAAAACGGCATTATTTCCTCCGACTATAGCGCACAAGAGCTTGACCGTCCGGCAAAACGCTTTGAAGTTACCGAGATGATACGAAAAGCCCTGTCTGACGGATATTTCGAAGCGGTAAACAGTGTTTCGTCCATACCGGATGTGCCTGACGACGCGCCGTATCGTGCCGGAACGCTTCTTTTGTACAACGCCGGCATCGTTATGGGCAGCGACAGCATCGGAACCTTCAATCCGGATGCGGACATTATACGTGCCGAAGCTTCGGCTATCATCAACCGCGTTGCCATGCCGGAAAAGAGATTAAAAAAGACGCTTGAAAAGGTATCCTATTCCGACGCATATCTTCTTGCACAGGCAACCTCCATGTCCGGTGATAAGCAAGGCATATCTTCCGGTTGGCTGCTTGACAACCGCGGCGGCGTCCCGAGAATGGCGCTTATGGACGGATACGGTGCGTTAAATGACATTGACGACCAAGCAGCAGCGGCCTATATACGCGAATTCAACAAGATAACGACCGGAAAAATTACGCTTGAGACCAACGTCCAAGCCAAGGGCGACGGTTCAGGAATCGAGTTCCGCAACGACAAGGGCAAGACCGTCTACCGTGCCGAAATAAACGACGGGGCATGGCGTATTTTGGATGTTAGCGGAAATTACACAAAGCTCTGCGAGCTTAGCGACAGCATCGAGTACGAAATATATGTGACGCTCGACCTTGACAATCTTTGTGCTAAAACGGTCATTAATGGCACGGATTGCGGAACATATCCGCTTTGTGTCGGTGAAAGCGAAGCAAATGTTCTCAACTTCCGCTTTTCCACTTCCGATTCTGGAAAAGGCATGGTAAACCCCATTAAGACTTTAATGTATGTGAACTATGCGGTTTATGACGATTTCCGGCGTGACGCGAACGATACGGTTCCCTACGGTTGGACAGGCTCGGCCAAGGTGAGCAGCTATGCATTAAAGCTTGAAAAAGGAACTGCTGCAAAATCGTTTGCGGCAGTCAGCGGAAATGCTGTTGCCGAATTCCATGTGCTTATGCCAAAGAATGAAAATGTTTCGTATACGCTCGGACACGACGATAAGAGAGTTGTAAGATTTGAAACAAAAGACGGCTTGTTTCTTGTAAACGGCAAGGAGATCTACACCGCCGCAGCACCGAATCTCTGGTATCGCTTAAGATTTGAGTTAGACACCAAAAACAAGGTCTGCACCGTAAAGGTAAACGGTCGCGAAGCGGCCAAGGTCGATTTTGCCTCCAGCGCGTCGAGTATCAGTGGACTTGTTATTGAAAACAATTCCGACACGGCTGTTTATTTTGATAATTTCAGAGTGTTCCGAAACATTGAGCATGAGGATTATGTCCCTGCTCCGGTAAAGCCGGCCGACGATGACGACTATACCGTAGGTGTGAACGTTTGCTCTCTTTGGCAGAACGGAAAACACTTCGGCTGGTCCTGCATTACGCCGTATGACGATATCAAGCCGGTTCTCGGTTACTACGATG
>URCT01000129.1 GCA_900546385.1 uncultured Eubacteriales bacterium
ACCGTGCACAAATTGCACTATAATATACATGAATTTCAGGAAAGGAAAAACCGCTTATGAGAATATTAATCTTCGGTGCAGGTGTTCTTGGCTGCAATCTCGCAAGAAATCTGTTCCGTGCCGGAAAAGATGTAACCCTGCTTGCTCGCGGAAACTGGGCAAAAGAAATTCAAGCAAACGGTCTGCGGATCAAAAATCTGCTCTCGCCGCACACTTCGATTTGCCGGATTCCGGTTATAACCGAGCTTTCGCCGGAGGATACCTACGATGTGGTTTTCGCCGCCGTTCGCTATACACAGCTGGAAGCGGTCGCAGAAACGCTGCGTGCAAACAGCTCCAAAAATATCGTCTTTGTCGGCAACAATGTGCGTGCGGCAGAGCTTACAGCGCGTTTGCCGGAGAAAAACGTTCTGTTCGCCTTTTCGCTCTCGGCCGGTCATCGCGAAAACGACCGTGTGGTATCGATCGATCTCAAAAAAATCACCATTGGGCCGCTTTCGGGTTCTCCCTCCGCAGAGACGTTGATCAAGCAGATTTTTGAAGGGACACACTATACGGTGATCTATGAGCCGCACATGGAGGATTATCTGCTGTGTCATGCGGCATTTGTCCTGCCGGCGGCTTTTGCCTGCTACAAAACGGATGGAAATCTGAAAAAGCTGAAGGGAAACACGGCCTACCTCAATCGCATGATCGATGCCAACATAGAGGGTTACCGCGCTATCCAAAAAGCAGGACATGAGATACTGCCGGACGCGGACAAGGATTTTGAAAGCAGTGCCTACCGTAAGACCTGTCTGCGCTTTTTCAAGCTCATGTGTGCCACGCCGCTCGGAAAAATCTGTGCCAGTGACCATGCCATGAATGCCGTCGATGAAATGAGCGCGTTAAACCGAGACTTAAAAGCCTTCTTTGACCAAAACGGTGCGGACTATCCGGAATGGAAAGCACTTGAAAGCGAAGGCAGCAGGTACATAATAAAATGAGAGAATTGATTCTGAAAACGATTTTGGAGGGCATAGGACTCGGTGCTCTGCTGCTTCTTGTGTGTGCGGTCGGCATGGGCTTTCTTGCGGCAATGTTAGCAGGAATCATGACGCTGTTTATTCATTCGATTTTATGAAACCGAAAGCGGAGGAAAAAAATGCTGTTTGAAACCTTTGGAAGCAGCCGCAACCCGGCAATTCTCTTTTTTCATGCCATGGGTGTAACCGGTGCCAGCAGTGAACCGGTTGCACGGCATTTGAAAGACAACTATTATTGCATTCTTCCGACCTCTACCGTTTATTGTGCCGGTCAAAGATACATAAGCAAAGCGGACGAAGTGCGGCAGATCGAAGCCTTTTTGCAAAAGCAGAACGTCCAAAGCCTTGCCATGGTTGTCGCCTCCTCAATCGGAGCGGATTTAGCGATGGCGTTTTTGACGCAGACCTCCCGCCCCATTCGGCACATCTATTTCGATGGCGGCCAATTTGCACAAATCGGCAAAGGGCTTCGCCGGATCATGACGCCGTTTTTGTATGCGGCAATCAAGAGCCTGTATCTGTCAAACGGCCGGACGCTCAAGAAGCTCCTATGGTGTGACGATGCGTCCATCAAGCCCTATTTCATTGCCGCCGGCAAAGCATTGACATATGGAAATCTGCGCCGTCAGCTGGGAGACAGTCTGGAAAACAAACCATTTCCGCCGCTTTCGGACGCCATGCAGAAAAATACGTTTTTTGCGTTTGGCAGCGCAGAAGATCATTTCAAATACCGCGCGGCGGTGATGAAATCCTATCCGCTGAGTCACTTCCCTGTTTTCGAGGGCTGTGACCATATGCAATATCAGATCCGCGAGCCGCAGGGCTTTGCGGAAATGCTGCGGTCGATCATAGAAAAAGACCTATTGCCGGAAATCCCCACTTTGAAACAAGAGAAAAGCTCCTAAGTCGGCGGCTGCGCGACACTGATAGGCGCGCGTCCATGGCTAAAGCCTTTATAATAGAATCATCACACGGATATGTGTAAAGCGAAATTCAAAAAAACGGAGAAATCAAACATGAAATACAGCGGAATGCCTATGGGAATGTGGACACTGTTTGCCGGGTCGTTTCAAAAACAGCTGACAGTCGTTTTCGGTTACGATACAGCCGCGGCAAAAGCCATTGTGAAAAAAGCGAAGCCGAAATACAAAGAAATTATCCGGGATCTTCCGGCGTTTGAAAAGGCAGATCGCTTTCAAATGAACATTGTCAATGCCGCGATGCTTGGAGCATTCATTCTCTCGATGCCGAAACGGCCGGATGTGGAGACATTGACCGACTATTATGCGAAGGCCATGATGACAAAACCAATGAAATGGTTCTGCCGCGAAAGCGGAAAAAACAAGTTTTCCAAAGAAGATATTGCCGCCATGAAGGAGACTGCCGCGCTGAAAGCCGCCGACCGCAATCCGTATTCTTGGAATATGGAGTTTTACGAATATCCGGATGGCAGCGGCTATGAAGCGCGTTTCTCGAAATGCGGCATTTGCGTTTTAATGAAAAAGCTTGGGCTATATGACCTGACGCCTGCCATGTGTCATTTGGACTACACCATGAGCGAGGCCGGTGGTGCAGCCGATTTTGTGCGCGCGTATACGCTTGCATCCGGTGGAGCGTATTGTGATTGTGGGTATAGGAAAAAAACGATCTGATACGCAGCTTGATCGATAAAAGCTCAAAAACAGAAACGTATATCTCCACGAAAGCGACGTTACGAAAAACAGAATACGTTTTTTATGGAGCTTAATTTTCGATTACATATTGAAAGTGAGAAAAACAATGCTTGCGGATGAGATTAGCCGATTATGTATAAAAAGTGCTGACACCTACTATAAATATTTAACCGATTACAATAAAGGTATTCAGGAAATCCGCGTACTTGCCGTTGAGAAAAAAGAAGATAACTATCGTCTGAAACTGCAAAAAAAGCCGTTCAGTTTGGATACATTGCGTTTTTCCATACGTGGAAAACGACTGCTATCCGATCGGGTAGTCGTCATCGGTTTTGAGAAGTAACCAAAATACTTACTGTCCGACCCGTTCCCCAATGTGCTTCGCTCTTCGAATCTATTAACGAAGATGATATTACTGTAGATTCCGATATGAGATTTCTTGTAAAACGGACAGAAGAGTTTTATAAAAACTACGGGGATAGAATCGGCTTTTCACGTCCTGCCCCAACAATTTCAACAGAGCTTGTCGGTGATTTGCCGTATAATGCTTCCGATGAACAGGAAGCAGCAATAAAAACAATTTTAACTGCGCCTTGCTCGTATGTTTGGGGTGCGCCCGGAACAGGTAAAACACGTTTTGTATTGGCACAGGCGGTCTTGCAGTATATACGATCCGGGAAAACAGTGGCTATTTTCACTCCGACCAATAACGCATTGGAACAAACCGTATTCGGGTTGATGGACGTATTAAAAGAGACTGACATTCCGCTGAATACAGTTCTTCGCCTCGGTGTCCCGTCACAGCGCTTCAAAGCTGCTTATCCCGAATGCTGCGAAATTCAAGACCAAGTTCAAAAACTTGAGCGACTCAAGCAAGAACTAAAAGAGCTTACCGATCAAAAAGAAATACTGCAAAATAGCCGCGACTTCGTTTTGCAGTATGAAGTCTTGAATAATCAGATTCTTCCGTATTTTGAAAAGCTTCTCCTGTTAAGCAAAGCCTATAATCAAAAGCTTGCAGAGCTTTCCAAACAAATTGAAAAACATAATCAGCATTGGGAAACGCTTATCGCTGCGAACCAAAGCAGCGTAAGACAATATGAAACACAAATCGGCCGTCTTCACAAGCAATGCGAGGAACGAACTGCTGCGGCCGAAAGATGGCATATGGTGTTCTTTCCGAAAAAAAGGGCAGAATTAAAAAAACAGAATCAAGAAGCAACCGATCGCATGGAGAACTTGTGCAAAGAGATTTTCTCCCTAAATAGCGAAATAAAGGCTTATTCGAATAACAAGCAAGATTTTGAAACAGCTGCAAAAGAGATTGAACAACCTTCCGAAGCTGCACTCATCATTTCTCTGCTACAAGATCTTGCAAAACAGACCTTTCCGGATGTTGCTTTGCTGCTACGTGTACTAAAGCTCACCAACGTCGAAAAGATGAAAGACACGGTGATGAGCTTTCGTAGCAAACAAACGACCGAATATAATGAGTATCTGTCCGTCGTCGAAAAATCGCCGGAGGATATCGACCGCAAAATTGCAAATCTAACCGAACAAATAAACGCATTGCAGAACCGGCAAAGCAAAAACGTCCGCGTTATCGCCGCCACGATCGATTGTTATATCGGTAGGTATTCGCCGACAAGCGACAATTCACAAGCTATTAACCGCTTTTGCGCCGACCATTATTTTTTGGATGAATCTGCCTATTGCAGTTTGATAAAGGCGGCTACGCTTTTTGCTTCCGATTGCCCGATTACTTTTTTGGGCGATCATTTGCAGCTGCCGCCTGTCTGTGAGTTGGATTCAAACTCCATCGCAAGCATTGAGAAGTATCACACGGCCTTTTTATGGGATGAATCAGCACTCGCTATAGAGCCGCTATTCTTTTCGTCATACAAAGAGGTATTTACACGCTATACCGATAAACTTCCCTATGTGTTTTCTAACATAAAAAAAGCAAATCTTACGGAAACGTTTCGATTCGGAAATACACTTAGCACAGTTCTTGATTCATGCATCTATCATAACGGACTTCACAGCGCGCCGGAAACAGATCAATTTATTCTTCAGGTTATCCATGCTCCCAGAATCAAGGGACAGAAAAAACGGCAGAATCCAGCCGAAGCAAAGGCAATTGCCGAATGGGTAGAAGCTAACCGCGAAGAAGAATACGCTGTGCTGACACCTTACAAGAATCAGGTTGCTCTTATCGCTTCCGCATTAAAAGGTGAAGAAGAAAACGTCATGACAATACACGCTTCACAAGGCAGAGAATGGGACACCGTGCTTTTCAGCGTTTCGGATACGTATGATATGTTTTTTACAAACAGCATGATTTTCCCTCGTCTGCTGAATACCGCCGTAAGCCGTGCAAAAAAACGCTTGATCCTTGTTTGCGACACAAGCTTTTGGGACCATCAAGAAAAACAGTTTATAACGTATCTGCTGCACACAGCCAAAACAGAACTATAAAAAAAGACAAAAAAACAACCGCCTACATCGCCGAAATGGCAATGTAGGCGGTTGTTTCATGTCTCGCGCTGTCGAAAAAACATCAAACTGATACAGTGAATCATCTGGCTGTTACCGGATACGAAATAACAACTATTGCCGTTGTAAACGATTGCTTTCCGCAGTCACAATGTGAAATGAGCCAGCTCCATCCACGCCCGCAGGCATTTCACGTGCCGCAGGCACATTTCACGCGCGAAGCGCATTTCACAGATTCCAAAGGATCTATTTCACGAAAAAAGCACTTGCCGATGCAAGTGCGCAGACTGCTGACAAACTCATCAACGGTCTATACACCGGTGTTGTTTTTTGCATGTGGTTCTATCATAGATGTCAATCATCTTTTTTGTTAAGCACCATTATATTGTCTTTCACAACTCGGAATCCAATCCTCTTATAAAACCGGATCAGCCGCTTTTTCCCGTTTTTGTACTCATCCGAATCAAACCCATACCGAGCCGATGACTCATAATCGCTTGCACACAAGAATAACGTTCGCCCATAACCATATTGATAGTTTAACATATTCAGAAGATTCTTTATGATGGTTGAGCCGATTCCTTGATTTCGGTATTCCTTACTAATCTCAATCTGATCAAGAATATAAACAGGCTCATATTGGGACTCACCCGATAAATACCTGCTTAATATACGCCCTGACTTTCCGCATATAGCCTCCGCGATATTTGCACAATCCGCACTGACTGAGTCGCATTGATCGAAAACATCACCTTCGTTGTAAAGCTCGTACAAACATATACTGCCAATTCTTTTGTCGCCAATCAAAATTTTGCCGAGAATAGCGACAGGCTCCTCTTCAGATGAGTCAGTCGGGTAATAGTTACCGTCCGTAAAATGATAGCAAACCGAATGATTGCGTTCCAGAATCACTTCGTAATCCATTTTTTCACCTAACATGGTTTATTCAAAATTAAACATT
This sequence comes from uncultured Eubacteriales bacterium, assembly GCA_900546385.1. GTDB lineage: Bacteria > Bacillota > Clostridia > Oscillospirales > CAG-382 > UMGS882. The sequence continues at coordinate 6,156 of URCT01000129.1, forward strand.
GGAAAATGCATCCCAACAACCGCCAGAAAATTGAACTTAAAAACTCCGCTTCAATTTGAAATAAAGTCTGAAAACATATAAACAAAAGTCCCAACTGCCGACTCCGTATTATGGTGGTCGGAAAGCTGAGACCTGTTCGATGGCAAGTTGCACCGAAAAAACTCTGCTCCGTTTTTTCGTTTTCATTATGCGTCTTCCTTTGTATTTTGCTATTTTACAACGTCAAAACATCCAACGATTCCGATGTATC
>URCT01000130.1 GCA_900546385.1 uncultured Eubacteriales bacterium
CATGTCGAAGTCCTCATTCATACCGTAGCGGGTGATCATGGCACGGGCAAGGCGGGTTGCCTGTTCGATATCATTGGAAGCCCCTGTTGTGACGGAGCCGAAGATAACTTCTTCAGCGGCACGACCACCTGTAAATGTAGCGATCTTATTCTCAATTTCTTCTTTGCTCATCAGATAGTGATTGCCTTCATCCACCTGCATGGTGTAACCGAGTGCACCGGAAGTGCGCGGCACGATGGTGATCTTCTGCACCGGTGCGGAATGGCTTTGCTTTGCCGCAACAAGCGCATGACCGATTTCATGATATGCAACGATCATCTTTTCTTTGTCGGTCAAGATAGCGTTCTTCTTCTGATAACCGGCAATGACTACCTCGATGCTTTCCTCCATATCCGCCTGATCCGCCGCTTTTCTGCCGGCACGCACCGCACGAAGCGCAGCTTCGTTAACGATGTTGGCAAGCTCTGCACCGGACGCACCCGACGCCATACGTGCGATTTTCAGATAATCGATGCCGGGCATGGTTTTGATTTTGGCGGCATGAACCTTCAAAATCGCTTCGCGGCCCTTTAAGTCGGGCAGCTCAACCGGAACGCGTCTGTCAAAGCGGCCGGGACGCGTCAGCGCCGGGTCGAGCGATTCGGGACGGTTGGTTGCGGCAAGAATGATAACGCCGCTGTTGCCCTCAAAGCCATCCATTTCGGTAAGCAGCTGGTTTAATGTCTGCTCGCGTTCGTCGTTGCCGGAAAACTGACCGTCGCGCTTTTTGCCGATAGCATCGATTTCATCGATAAACACGATACACGGGGCTTTTTCTTTAGCCTGTTTGAACAGGTCACGCACCTTGGATGCGCCCATGCCGACAAACATTTCCACGAATTCCGAACCGCTCATCGAAAAGAACGGCACATTGGATTCGCCGGCAACCGCTTTGGCAAGCATGGTTTTACCGGTACCGGGCGGGCCGACAAGCAGGATGCCTTTCGGCATGGAAGCGCCGATTTCCTTATACTTATCGGGATTGTGGAGATAATTGACAATTTCGGTTAAATTCTCTTTTGCTTCGTCCTCACCGGCAACATCGGAAAATTTGATGCCTTCAGTCGATTGGACATAGATTTTGGCATTGCTTTTTCCCATGCCGAACATCATGGCATTTCCGCCGCCGGCCTTGTCCATGAGCTTTTTGGACATATAGTGTCCCAACAGCGCAAAAATAGCTATCGGGAGCACCCATGAAAGAATGAGCGAAAGAAGCGGAGACATCTGTTCGACGATCTCTTTGTTAAAGCTGGTAATACCGGCGTTATAGAGACGGTCGGTCAGATTCGGGTCATCCATGCGACCGGTTTTATAGACGGTTTTGCTGTCCTTAAGGGTAAACAAAATCTGTGCGTCCTCAACCTGAACCTTGTCAATTTTTCCCTCTTCGGTCATTTTCATAAATTCGCCGTAATCCGCGTTCTTGATCTGGCGCGAAGCAAACGACGGCATAATCAGAAAATTGAAGAGCAGCATGACCGCCAAAATGATGAGGTAATACGAGATGATCGGCTTCTTCGGTGTTTTGACTTCTTTCAAAGTATCACTTCCTTATTCTATTTATGAAATAAGCGATTTTTACCGTATCGATCGAGTACATGGCCAAGCAAAAAGCCGAGTATGCCGCAGGAGATCACTTCACCGACAGCAACTGATCCGAACAAGAACCAAATGGCATCGGGTGCTCCATACGCGAATTTTAACACAAACGGCACGATGATCGTGTTGGAAAGTATCGGACACAAAAGTGCCAACAAACGATTTTTGCGAAGCAAATAGCCGCCGAACGCGCCGATGAACGAGGCGAGTGTGCCAAAAATGACATCCCAAATTACGCCGCCGGTCAAGAGGTTGGCAAGCAGGCAGCCGACCGTTACGCCCGGAACTGCCGCTCCGGTAAAGCATACAAGAACGTTGAGCGCCTCCGAAATACGCACCTGAATCACGCCGCTTGCAAGGCCGAAAGCGTTTGCAAGAAACGTAAGCACGACATACAGTGCCGCAATGATTGCACCGGTTACCAAAGTTTTTGTTTTTTTCTGTACCATATTCGATTGTCTCCTTAGTTTTGTTTTAAGTGAGGATGGTTACGAACTCACTGTGATAAGTATACAAGGCGAAAGTGAACATTGCAAGGAAACTTTTTGAAATTAGCGGCAATTTTTCAAAAAATCCCGTAGGATTCTCCCCTATTTGCTTGAAATATATTTCTTTTGATATTCTGTCGGCGAAGCACCGGTCATTTTTTTGAACGCGCGGCTGAAATAGTATACGTTCTCGTATCCAAGCGCATCGGCAACAGAGGCGACGCTGTAATAGCCCGACAAAAGAAGCTCACACGCATAATCCGTCTTTCGTTTCAGAATATACTGCTTGGGCGACAATGAAAACTTGCGGATAAACAGCTGCTTGAGATACGATGAGCTGATGCCGCACAGGTCGGCTAACACCTCCATGTTCAGCTCATTCTTTGGTTTTGTAAAGCTCCGGTTAATGAAATCGATCGCCGGGCGGATCTTTTCGTAGTTTTCCTCCGGCAAGTAATTTACTTTTTCCAGTTCAGCAAAAATCGTATACAGATCGCTCATACAGCGCGGCAAGAAGCCGGTATCCTTTTTTTGCCATGTTAAGAAAATGCGTCGAAAGACCGTTTCAAGACTCAGATTGGTTGTATGAAGCAAAAATGCTTTTTCCGCTACCGGTTCGGCTGTGTCAAAAAAAACATCGATACAATCACCGTGAACAATTCGCTCAACCGTATAGATATCCGTCTTTCCTTTCGGCAAGAAGCGAATATCTCCTCCTCTGCAATGCATATGCGTTCCGTTGAAATTGACAAGGTTTTCTCCGGATAAAACGTAAATCAATTCATTTGATCGCAGCGGTGCTTGAAACCGTGTGCTTTTTTCTTTATACTCTTCGGCTGAAACATAGATAACGCGTGTAATATCGGTCACGCAAATTTTGCTCCATTCCATATTCGATCACCGTTATCAGTATACAGACAAGAATCCAAAAAGTCAAGTATCTTTCCGCTTATTTGTGTCAAAAAGTATAAATATACGCATTTCGGCATTTACTTTTCGCTTCGTATTTGGTATTCTTTTCTTGCCGATAGGAAAAGTCGGCGAAAGGAGATTGATCTTATGACAGAACGAATTCAAAAACTGACAGCTCTTATTAAGCACACCGACATTTTCGGCGAACAAACCGCCGCAGAATACGATCCGATGGATCTTGCTCTCCCGACAGCCGTGTTCAACGCCAAGCGCATCACCGAATATATTCTTGCACAGAAACCGTATCTCACCGATTCCAACCGCTTTCCGGGCGTTTTGCATTACTACAATGCCGGCGTCCCAGGTGATCTGTTTAGCCGTGTCGGGCATTCCGCCTGCGGCGCTGCTATTCAAGAGTTTTATTGCAAACACCGTGATAACTTGGTTGTTTTCGAGTGGCAGCACTCCACACCCGATTATGAAAAAATTATCCGTTTCGGTGTCGAAAAGCTGCTTTTGGATATTGCCTTTTCCAAAGAAACGCACAAATATGAAAAGGATAAGCTCGACTTTCTGAGCGGTGTTGAAATTGTCTGTAAGGGCGTGACCGAACGCGCCGCAAGGCACGCCGAAGCCTATCGTGCCGCTGCAAAAGAAACGGCTGATAAAACCCGTAAAGACGAACTAAATGCCCTTGCCGACGCTTTGGAAAATGTTCCGGCAAAACCGGCGCGAAGCTTCTATGAAGGTTTGATTGATATTATCTTCTGTTTCTCGTATCTGCCTGACAGCATCGGCACGATTGACCGCTTTCTTTATCCGCTTTACAAGCAGGATATCGATAACGGCACATTGACACGCGAACAGGCAAAAGATCTGATACAGGAAGTTTTTACTTACATTTGTGCTTTCACACCGTATAACAGCGCAAACAACGACCGCGGTGCTGAATGTCACTTTGCTATCGGCGGCTATACAGAGGACGGCGAGGACGGTTATAACGAGCTGTCTGACCTCATTGTGGAAGCACTCATGGATCTCGATACGCTTCGTCCGCAGATTTCCCTGCGTTGGACGAAAAAGACCCCGTTTGAGGTGCTTGAGCATTTATTGAAATGCGAACGTGATGATAAATATAAGCGCATTGCCTTTGTGAGCGATGAGCCGCACATACCGTCCTTTGAAGAAAACCTTGGTATTAACCGCAGCCAAGCCGTGCGCTACACCATGGTCGGCTGCAACGAACCGGCCTTCCAAGGCAGTGTGTGGTACGGCGGAACGACCGCAAATATTGCCCGATCCATTGAAAAAACGCTGTACGAACACGAAGCGGAAGCTGTCGGCTGTGAATCCTTTGAAGAATTCTTTTCGCTCTACCGTGCGGTTTTGAAAAGCGAATTGGATGAAATTATACGTTATGACAATGCTTTTAACGAGATGCGTGCCAAGGATATCAACGTATTAAGCGCTTTTTTGTTCAATGGTTGCATTGAAAGCGGTGTGAGTCCAACACAATGCGGCACGGAGATCAAAATCGGCGGCGCAAATTTAATGGGTCTGACAACTGTTATTGACTCGTTATCCATAATCAAGCAATTTGTTTACGATGAAAAACAAATTTCCATGGAATGCTTAATCGACACCTTGAAGCAGAACTGGCAGAACAACCCGGTCTTACACACCAAAATCATGAAAACCGGCAAGTTTTTCGGCAACAGCTATCCTTTATCCGATGAAATGGCTGCACGGTTTACCACGACCTTATGGGAGCTCACCACGCACAAACGACTCGATAACGGTGCGCATATCCTATTTGGCACGCTTGCCGGCTATCATCCGCATTTTGCCTTTTTCGGAAAAACCACGCGCGCCACGCCGGACGGCCGGTATGACGGCGAGACCTTTGTCGTCGGTTCCGGCCAAGGACGCGGCAAAGACCGCGAAGGCATTGCCGCGCTTCTCGCCTCGGTTGCAAAAATGGACCCAAAAGGAATTTTGTGCGGTCCGTTTGTGTGCAATCTCATGGTCGATGAAGCCTTAGTAAAGAACGATGCTTTTTTTGCTAAGCTGTGCAAAACGATTGAAACCTACTTCAAACAAGGCGGTATGCACGTTCAATTAAACTATTTGAGTGCCGGTGAGTTGAAAGATGCTTTGGAGCATCCCGAAAACTATCAATCACTTCGCGTGCGCGTCAGCGGTTATTCCGGTACGTTCGTAAAACTTGAAGCCGGCATTCAGGATGAAATCCTACACCGCACGCTTGAGAGGTAGAAAGATGGGCGCATTTGATACAACCGGCATGGTGTTTGACATCGCACATTCCTCTTTTGTAGATGGACCGGGACTTCGCACAACCGTCTTTTTCAAAGGCTGCAACCTGCGGTGCGATTGGTGTCACAATCCCGAAAGCCAAAGCAGCGCACCTTGCAAGATGTTTTATGCAGATAAATGCATCGGCTGCGGTGCGTGCAAAAGCGTGTGCCCGTCACCGAAAAAATGCTTACTGTGCGGCAGGTGCGGCGATGTCTGCCCAACCGGCGCAGTGTCTGTCTGCGGCAAACGGCTGTCGGTTCGGGACGTGTTAGACGACGTGCTTCGCGACCGCGATTTTTACGCTCACGACGGCGGCGTCACCTTTTCCGGCGGCGAATGTATGCTGCAAATCGATTTTTTGGAATCACTGCTCAAAGCCTGTAAAAAGAATGGGGTTCACACTTGCGTCGATACAGCCGGAAATGTGCCGTTTGAATTTTTCGAGAGGGTTCTTCCCTTCACCGATCTGTTTTTATATGATATCAAAGCGGTTTCGCCGGAAAAGCACTCGGCTTGGACTGGTGCGGACAATGCGAGGATTCTTTCCAATTTCAACCGGCTGTATCAGGTCGGCGCAAAGATCGCGGTACGCATACCGGTCATTCCGGAGCGAAACGGCGAAATGGAGGAAATGCAGAGAATCGCAGCGTTTCTTGCCGACTATCCGGAAGTTCCCGTCGAGCTGCTTGCCTATCATCGTTTAGGCGAGAGCAAGTATGCCGGACTTGGACTATCCGCTGACGGACACAATTTTACTGTACCGGACAAAGCGTATATGGATAAGCGGAAGCGTTTATTCAAGAATCCGCTTCTTTGAATAACAAAAAATCCGTGCTTCGGAAAACCGAAACACGGATTTTTTCTTATACTTAATTAGTCGACATACGAAATATCGGTAATGGTATATTTGAATGCGTCTTTCTGCGAACCCTTGCAGGAAGCGGAAAGTGCTACATGCGCCTTACCGTCGGTAAACACCTTGGTAAAATCGGAGCTTTCATACGTATAGGTATACGACTTGTCGC
>URCT01000131.1 GCA_900546385.1 uncultured Eubacteriales bacterium
AAAAAACGCTAAATTTCCGCTTTGGGCGTTTCTTTGGAGGAAGACTTGTAATTCGCGGCAAAGGCACAAAGAGAATCGAGGTTGTCCAAAATGAAGCTTTGCGCGTCGCGGTCATAGACAACAACGTTGTGTTCGCCGTACATTCCATTTCGTTTTTCAACCGAAATTCCCAGCTGTCGGCCAAGCTCGGTCGGCACTTTTTTGCCCTGCATTTCGCCAAAGGTGCATTCTTCCAAAATACCGCGCGAAACCAGCCATTCGGTTAACTTCGTATAGGTCAGCTTGTGCATATTTTCATCGTCGGCCACCGTGTACAGCCATCGGCAGAATTCGGTTGCGGAAACCGGTTTTTCCGATAAGACGAGGTTTTGTCGCTTTTCCGGCGAAAGGGCAAACGGGATTTTTTTGGCGGCGGTGGCCTTGACCTTGATCCCTTCAAACGGTTCACCGCAAACTAATTTTCGCAGAATCTCCGAAACATAGAACATACAGCGTGAAATGCGTATGTTATTGAGCAGATCGCCCTCCGGAATGCGCTCGTCGGTCAACGGATTCACGCCGTCGGCAAGCTTGTCGATGAAGTCTTTGGTGTAAAGAAGCTTTTCGAGTTCCGTCATACAGATTCCTCCTTCACAGAAGTGTTTTCCGGAACGACCACAAGCAGTGAACCGCACGCAAAAGAAACGCTTGCCGGTTTTCCGGTAAATTCATTGCTCACGCCGAGCGGAAAATCGCTTGTCAACTCCGCGTTTTCAAGCGTATATTTTAAGCCGGAAATTGTAAGCCCGCAAACCTTGCCGCCAAGGGCAAAGAGCGAAATATAGCCGCGGTTTTCGGCATCAAAGCACAGCTTTACGCAGGCTCTGCCGGAGCTTTCTGGATCGTTTGTGAAAACGGCAAGCAGCGTTTGGTTTCCATGAAGGCGTAGGGCGCAGCCCATTTTGGCATAGTACACAAGCATTTGAATGTTGGCAAGCGTATGCGCGATGCGCCGACCGCCAAGGCCGCCGTAGATTTCAAAAACGGTATATCCTTGCTTTCTTCCGTATTCTACCGCTAAAAACATATCCGTATAATCTTTTTTGCTGGGGAATACCACGCAGTTTTCACCGGCCTCCGTTTTGTCCGCCGAGTCGAAATCACCCAAAAAGACATCCGGCGTGATGCCGAGCTTTTTTGTGTGATATAAACCGCCGTCAGCGGCAATGACAAGGGCTTCCTGCGGAATGTCAACCGAAGCCGCATATAAGTCGCCGGCTCCGAAAATATAACAGACTTTGTCGTTCATGTTTTTTCCTTACTATACATAACGGAGCCGACACATACGTATGCCGACTCCGTAATAACCGTGTCTGCGGAACCGTTTATTCCGTAACAACCTTATGATACTCTTTTTTGCCTTTTTTGATGATGAAATCGCCGGTAAAATCGGCTTTTTCATAGGTCTTGGCAAAATCGGTCACTTTTTCGTCGCAAACCGAAATGCCGCCTTGCTTGATGTTGCGCTTGGCTTCGCTGTTGGACGGGCAAAGCTCACATTTTACGAGAAGTGCCGCAAGCGAGATCTTGCCGTCGGTGAAGTCCGCATCGGTAAGCGTGGTGGTGGGCATATTTTCACTCTTGCCGCCGCCTGCAAACAGACTGCGTGCCGCTTCGAGAGCCTTATCGGCTTCTTCTTTGCCGTGAACCAGCTCGGTAAGCTCATAGGCAAGCTTTTCCTTTGCTTTGTTTAATTCGCTTCCTTCGAGCTTTTCGTATTCGGCAATTTCTTCCAAATCCATAAAGGTGAGCATCTTCATGCACTTGATGACATCCGCGTCATCCACGTTTCTCCAATACTGGAAGAATTCGTAAGGCGGCGTCTTGTTCGGGTCGAGCCAAACGGCGCCGTTGGCGGTTTTGCCCATCTTTTTGCCTTCGGAATTGAGAAGAAGCGTGATGGTCATGGCATAGGCATCCTTGCCGAGCTTGCGGCGGATCAATTCTGTGCCGCCCAACATATTGCTCCATTGGTCGTCACCGCCAAACTGCATATTGCAGCCATAATCCTGGAACAGGCGGTAAAAGTCATAGCTCTGCATGATCATATAGTTGAATTCAAGAAAGCTGAGGCCTTTTTCCATGCGCTGCTTGTAGCATTCGGCACGAAGCATATTGTTGACCGAGAAGCAAGCGCCGACTTCGCGCAAAAGCTCCACATAATTGAGCTTTAACAGCCAATCTGCGTTGTTGATCATGGTCGCTTTGCCTTCGGAAAAGTCAATAAAGCGGCTCATCTGCTTTTTGAAGCATTCGCAGTTATGCTCGATATCTTCAACGGTAAGCACCTTGCGTAAATCCGACCGGCCCGACGGGTCGCCGATCATGCCCGTGCCGCCGCCGATGAGGGCGATCGGCTTGTTGCCGGCCATCTGCAAGCGCTTCATTAAGCAAAGAGCCATAAAGTGGCCGACGTGCAGGCTGTCAGCGGTCGGGTCAAATCCGATATAAAATACGGCCTTTCCGGCGTTTACCAAGTTTTTGATTTCTTCTTCGTTGGTAAGCTGGGCAAGCAAGCCTCTGGCTTTTAATTCTTCAAATACTGTCATCGTTCTGCTCCTAAAATTTTTTTATTACAGCGGCAAGCCGCAGGTTTGACATTTTTACCGATAGTTTTTTGCGTCATCGATTAACTCGGCGGCGGCGGCACGGGAAGAGGAGGTGAGATTAATCCCGGCGATGATGCGTGCCGTTTCATCAATGCGCTCGTCCGGTGAAAGTGCGCGCACGCTTGTTTCGGTCGAGCCGTCCTTTTCGGCTTTGGCGACTAAAAAATGCGCGTCGGCAAGAGAAGCGATTTGTGCCGAATGCGTTACGCACATAACCTGTGAATCACGGGCGCTTTGCAAAAGCTTGATGCCGATGCGCCGCGAGGTTTTGCCGGAAATGCCGACATCCACTTCATCGTAGATGACCGTTTCCACGCCGTCTTTTTTGGCGATAACGCTCTTAATGGCAAGCATGATGCGCGAAAGCTCACCGCCCGAGGCGGTTTTGGCAAGCGGTGAAAAGGGAAGACCGACATTCGTGCGTACCATGAATTCGATATCATCCGCACCGTCGGAGCCAGGCTCTTTCGGCAAAATCTGCACCGAAAAGCGCACTTTGTTCATTTCGAGAAATTCAAATTCTTTTTCGATCTCTTTCTTCAAATGCTCGCCTGCCGCTGTACGGGCAGCGGTAAGGGCTTGCGCCGCAGCTTTCAAGTCGGCTTCGGCTTTTTTTAACTCTTTTTCAAGCTCAGTCGCACGCACTTCGGAAAGCTCCAAATCGGACAAACGCTTTTCGGCCGTATCGGCATAGGCAAGAATCTCTTCGACCGTATGGCCGTACTTGCGCTTCAACTTATATATATCATACAATCTTTGCTCGATTTTGTCAAGTCTTGCAGACGGATTTTCTTCGGCATCACCGGCAAGATCGTGCAGACTTTCGGCAATATCGTAGATTTCGGAGCGCGCTTTTTCGAGCCGGTCGATATACTCGTCCATGCCGTCGCTCATTTTGGCAAGATTTGCAAGGCAGGAAAGCGCATGATCCACGTTTTCCGCGGCACTCAAATTGTTGGCAAACAGCACACCGTAGGCAGTGTGCGCGTTCTCGGCGATTTTTTCGATGTTGGCAAGCCGCTTTTTTTCGGCCGTTAACGTTTCTTCTTCGCCGGGCTTGAGCTTTAAGGCGCGGATCTCTTCAATTTGAAAACGGAGCATTTCCGCTGTGCGCTGCTTTTCCGCGTCGTCGGTTACAAGATTTTTGTATTCGTCGTTTAAGGCGCGGTAGCTTGTATAGCGTTCCGCATACGCGCGCAAACAGTCCGCATCGTCCGCATACGCGTCCAAAATGGCAAGGTGGCGTTCCTTTTTCAACAGCTCTTGGTTGTCGTGCTGGCCGTGAATGTTGATGAGAAAGGCCGTGATTTCGCGCAACAGCGAGGTCGGAACGGCTTTGGCGTTGATGCGTGCGGTGGATTTTCCCTCGGCGGTGATTTTGCGGGAAAGGTATAAAATGCCGTCCTCGTCGGGTGCCAAATCATAGTCCTTCAACCGGCGGCAGGTCGTTTCGGTCAGGTCGGAAAACATTCCCTCCACAAGCGCATACGCTTCGCCGGAGCGAATCAATTCTTTGGAAACGCGCGCGCCGCACAGAACGCCGATCGAGTCGATGATGATGCTTTTTCCGGCACCGGTTTCGCCGGTAAACGCCGAAAAGCCTTCCGGAAGCGACAGATCCAAGCGTTTGATTAACGCCACGTTTTCAATATGTAAGGTTGCAAGCATGGAACGAACTCCTTCGCTTTTTTCTGAACGTTAGCGGCTGATGCTTTTGGAAAGCTTTTTGACAAAATCGAGAGCGTCGTTTTCGGTCGCCATCACGATAAAAATCGTGTCGTCGCCGGCAAGCGAGCCGATGATGTCAGGAAGCTCCAACGAATCGATGGTGGCGCAGGCCGCCTGTGCCATGCCGGCATACGTTTTCAATACCACCATATGCCCGGCAGAGCTGATCTTTAGAACCATTTCCGAAAGGATCCCTTTGAACTTTTCGGTAAAGCGCGTATCAAGCTCATTGCGCACGGAGTTTGCGGCATATTTGGATTTGTTCTGACGGCCGTCGCGCACACCGGTGGATACCTTGACCAAGCGTAACTCGCGGATATCGCGGGAAACCGTGGCTTGTGTTGCGACAAATCCGGCCTTTTTCAAGAGATCGGCTAGTTCCTCTTGGGTTTCCACATCGTGCTTTTCAATAAGCTCCAATATTTTTTCCTGACGTTTGCTTTTCAAGTAAAAAGACCTCTTTCCGACTTATCGTTTGCCCCACTCGGTATTTGTCTGCGCGGCGGCAAGCTTATGATTGAGCATACTGTAAAAATCCACATCCTTTAAGCGGATGAGTTTGGTGTTTAAGGGCGATTTGGTTATGCGCACACGGTCGCCGCTGTACAGGCTTTTGACGCCTTTGCCGTCCACCGTGCAAAAGGCCTCGTTGATTTTATCGGCATGAAATTCCACTTCGATGACCGATTTGTCTGAGAAGACGACCGCGCCCGAATTGACGCACATATACGGACAAACCGGCACGGCACAGATGCACTCTAACTTCGGGTCGATGATCGGGCCTCCGGCGGACATACAATAGGCCGTCGAGCCGGTCGGCGTGGAAACCACAATGCCGTCGGCGCGGTAAACGGAAATGCATTTGCCGTCGCACGAAAGCTTTAAGCCGGCCATGCGGGAAACGGCACCTTTGGAAATGACGATATCGTTTAAGGCGGCCGCCGTATAAATGCTTTCACCGCCGCGCAGAATTTCGGCTTTTAACATCATGCGGCGGTCGATGCGCACGCCGGGCACTTTTTCGATTTCGCTTGCGTCGGAAACGGCGGCGATTTTCCGCACCAAATCAAGTTCATGCGTTTCAAGCTCCGCAATATAGCCGACTCTGCCGAGATTGACGCCAAGTATGTACGCACCGCCCGGAGCAGCCTTTTTGGCAATCTTTAAGATAGTTCCGTCTCCGCCGAAAACAATGCATAAGCCGACGCGCCGGAATAACTGATATTCCGGAAGATACTCGATTTTGCGTCCGGCAAGCAGTGATTCGGAGACCGATGGGAGATTTCCGTAGGGCTTTTTGAAGGTGTCGGACATAAAAACGCGGCAGCCGCATTCGTCTAAAATATCGAGTAAACGCGAGGTGTAAAGCAAGTCATGATCTTTGTTTGGGTTGACGGTTATCGCAACTTTCAGCATAGAAACACTCCCGTGGAAACGAAGTTCGCAAAAATACAAGTCTATTATACACCAGTGCTTGCATAAATTCAAGGGTTATGCTGTATATTTTCCAAATTTCTTGCGTCCCATTCTTAATTTTTCCCAAAAACCGAAGAAATTTATGAATTCTTCGAAAAGACTGTTTACTTTTTCAAAAAACGTGGTATAATATTGGTGATTCTTATAAGGGGGTATTCTCTATGTTTGACTTGAATAACAACCAATTGAAGGAAAAATACGAAACCGGCGTGGCAAACGTAAAAACAGCCGTTGAAACGTCAAAGGATATCACCGTGCGCCCCAAATTTGACATGGGCTTGGAGGTTAATTCCAAAAAACAGCGTAAAAGTCTGTTTTCGTTCGATGTTCACTTTGACAAGGAGTTTTCGCTGTTTGACATTATTCTGACGGCGGTTGCGGTGATTGCCGCTCTCGGCGCTGTGACCACGGCCATCGATATTCTGCGCGACAAATGCAAGTGCCGCAAGTATTCCGATTTCGAGGATTAACTCT
>URCT01000132.1 GCA_900546385.1 uncultured Eubacteriales bacterium
AGAAGTCGACCTCGGTGTCGTAGTAGCAGCACTTGAGCAGCTTCTCCATCTCCTCCTGGCTGGGCTGGCGGGGATTGGAGCCGGTGCAGGCATCGCCGATGGCGTTCTTTGCAATTTCCGGAAGTCTTTCGAGGAAGACATTCTCCGGAACGAAGCCGTTTTCGGTCGGATAGCTGTCCGGGCCATAGTGCTTGATGCAATGCGGAATGTTCAAAGCATCATTCATGCCGCGCAGATGTTCGATAAGGAGTTTTACCTTTTCGTCATCGTTTGCACCGCCGAGTCCCATGTAATCTGCGATAACGCCGTAACGCTTCTTAGCGGTCGGGTCTTTTGCGTTGAAGGCGATGACCTTCGGCAGATACATAGCGTTTGCTGCACCATGGATGATATGAGCGCCGTAATCAGCGAAAGCAGCACCGGTCTTATGTGCCATGGAGTGAACGATACCGAGAAGTGCGTTGGAGAACGCCATACCGGCAAGACACTGTGCGTCATGCATTGCGTCGCGTTTTTCCATATCGCCGTTGTAGGACGGAATCAAATCGTTCTGAATCATCTTGATGGCGAAGATGGCGAGCGGATCGGTGTAATTGCAGTTTGCGGTGGAAACATAGGCTTCAATTGCATGGGTCATCGCATCCATACCGGTGTGAGCAACCAATTTCTTCGGCATGGTTTCGGCAAGCTCCGGATCAACGATAGCCACATCCGGCGTGATTTCAAAGTCAGCAATCGGGTACTTGATGCCCTTTGCATAGTCTGTGATGATGGAGAAGGCAGTCACTTCGGTAGCCGTGCCGGACGTAGAGGAAATTGCGCAGAAATGAGCCTTTCTGCGGAGCTTCGGAATACCGAATACCTTGCACATTTCTTCAAAGGTGATTTCCGGATATTCGTACTTGATCCACATGGCTTTTGCAGCATCAATCGGAGAACCGCCGCCGATGGCTACGATCCAGTCCGGCTGGAATTTTTCCATAGCTGCTGCACCCTTCATAACGGTTTCAACGCTCGGGTCGGGTTCGATGCCTTCAAACAGCTCGACTTCCATACCGGCTTCTTTCAGATAATTAACGGCCTTGTCCAAGAAGCCGAATTTCTTCATCGAGCCGCCGCCGACGCAAACCATTGCTCTCTTGCCTTCAAAAGTTTTCAGCGCTTCCAAAGCACCCTTGCCATGATATAAATCTCTCGGTAAAGTAAATCTTGCCATTGTTTTTTCCTCCGAATCTATAAATTTTAATTGATTTTTTTCAAAAGAACCTGTCCGTTCTTTTTACGCTATTATCATAGCACAAACGATACGAAAATGCAAATATAAAAAAAGCATATCGATATTTCAATATCGATATGCTTGTTCTGCTTTTACAGTTTTTCTCTGTCCATGCGTTCGCGTAAATGCCGGGACAGTATCGCAAGCGACGCCGCCAAATTTTCATCCTGCACCAACACTTCCGGCGGTACATTCAGTTTTACCAGCGCGAAATTCCAGATGGCTCTCACGCCGCAGGCGACCAAGCGATCCGCCGCCTCTTGCGCAAACTCCGCCGGCACGGCGACAATACCGATATGTATGTGCATCCGCTCGCAAAGCGGCGTCAGCTCCTCCATCGGCAGCACCTTTTTGCCGTGATATACGCCGCCGACCACCGCTTCATCAATGTCAAACGCCGCGACGATATTTAAGCCGAACCGCCGGAATTCACTGTTTCCGAGCAATGCTCTGCCGAGAGAGCCGACGCCGATAAGCACTGCATCCATGGCATTGTTGTAGCCGAGGCAGGCTTCCACATCACGGATCAATTCCTCTACGGCATAGCCCGTTTTCGGCTTGCCGCTGACCGAGCTGACAAGTGCCAGGTCCTTGCGCACCGACACATCGCCAAGCTTCAGCTCCGATGCCATGGCAGAGGCACTCACCGTCTTTTCACCGCGGCGATACGCATTTTTCAAATATTGCAGATAATACGGCAGGCGCTGCAATGTCTGCACTGACAAGCACACCTTCATGTGCGGCTTATCCATGGGGCTTCCTCTTCTCTTGGAATAAAATTCTTGATATCGGTAATTCGTTATCGATATTGCGTTATCGACAGTATAGCGCATTTACTTCAAAAAGTCAAGTGGTTTTGCTCTTTTTCGGCTATTAAACCAAAAAAGGCCCATGTAACCATAAAAAAACAGTGTCTTTGTGCAAACTTTTTTGCACGGATATTGACAAGGCGGTAAATGCCCGTTATAATAAATAAGGAAATCAACAAAAGGCGGCAAACGTATGAGCGAAACCACAAACCGGTATTCCGAACAAATCAACCAGTTAAAAAACGAGAAAAATCTGTCCGATGCGGATTTTCTTTCTCTTATCGAATGTCCGGACGAGCTGCCGGAATTGACAGCTGCCGCAGATGCGGTGCGGCGCGAGGTTTACGGCGACGCGGTGTTTCTGCGCGGACTCATCGAATTTACCAATGTGTGTAAAAACAATTGCTATTATTGCGGCATTCGCTGCGGCAACGACAAGGTTGAACGCTACAGACTTTCAAAAGAGGACATTCTCTCCTGTTGTGACACCGGCTACGCACTCGGCTATCGCACCTTTGTCTTGCAGGGCGGCGAGGATCCGTATTTCAAGGCTAAGCGGCTTTGTGACATCCTTGACGGCATTCGTTCCAAATATCCCGACTGCATGATAACCCTTTCGGTCGGCGAGCGGCCGAGGGAGGATTACAAAGCGTTTTTCGACGCCGGAGCCGGCCGGTATCTTCTGCGCCATGAAACGGCAACTGATGCGCATTATGCCAAGCTTCATCCGGAAAGCATGAGCCTTGCCGCCCGCAAGAGCTGTTTATTTGCCTTGAAAGAGATCGGCTATCAGGTCGGTGCAGGCTTTATGGTCGGTTCGCCGTATCAAACAACCGAAAATCTGGTTGCGGATATTCGTTTTTTACAGGAGCTTGACCCGGACATGATCGGCATCGGACCGTTTCTGCACCACGCCGACACGCCGTTTGCGGCTTTTCCGGACGGTTCGCTGTTTACCGCGCTGCGGCTTCTTTCCATCCTGCGGCTCTGCTTTCCGCATGTGCTGCTTCCGGCGACCACGGCGCTCGGCACGGTCCATCCGGCCGGCCGTGAGCTTGGCTTGAAAGCCGGTGCAAATGTGGTCATGCCGAATCTTTCACCGGTCAAAATGCGAAAGCTCTATGCGCTGTACGACAACAAAATCTGCATGGGCGATGAGGCGGCAGAGTGCCGCGCATGCTTGGAAAAACGTGTGGCAAGTGCCGGATACCGCATCGTGACCGACGTCGGAAATGTTCGCAGAACAAACGAATAGTATATAAAAAGGAAAGCTTTGGACGAATCCGAAGCTTTCCTTTTTTCATTCTTCCTCAAAATCCGGCAGATCGATGGAGGAAATTTCCACCGCCGGATTCCACATCTCGCCGTTCGAAGTCATTTCCTTCAGCCGCGGGACTTCATGAACAATCTGCCGCCCTTTGCCGGCTTCTATCTGACGGCTGCTTTTACGGAATTCCGACGGCGTCTTTCCGAGATAATACTTGAACCAGCGGCAAAAGTATTCGGGGCTGCCGAAGCCAAGCATGGAAGCAACCTGTGCAATCGAAAGATCGGTATAGGCGATAAGCTGCCCGGAATAATGGCGACGCTTGCCGCAAATGTATTTCATATAATTCTTTCCGGAGTATTTTTCGACCAACCGTTCAATCTGCCGTTTGGAATAGCCGAAATACTGGGAAACCTGTTCAAGTGTCACCGTCGAAAGATTCTCGGTAATATACGTCAAAATTCGCTTGGCAAGCATTTCCTCCGTCAGATTTTCACGAAGCACATTTTCTTCACGCACATACACATCATACGAGTATAAGCACAACCGGATGAGCAGCTCCTGCCCCATGCACTCCAAAAGCGGCACGCGGAATTTATTGATTTTTTTGATGCGCCGCACAAGATCGCGCATATCGCCGATGAGCGGCTCCGCATCGGTATGCACCTTGTGAAAAATGAAGAAGCCGGAGGACTTGACAAGCTCGGACAAATAGTTGTTTTCGTCGCATTTTCCAAGCTGTAAAACCGTATTTTTCACCAGCTTTTCGGTCAAAAGCACATTATAGGAGACTGCTTTTTTATAAGGAATCGACACGTGCCGCACGTTCGGTGCCATGATGAGAAGGTCGCCGCGCTGCAGCACAAACGGACGGCCGTCGATATATTCAAGCAGCTCGCCGGAAAAGACGTAATTGATCTCGTAGTAGTCGTGATCATGGTACGGCGTGAAATTGTTCGTATAGATGTACATCACCTGCGCATTGCAATTCGGGATGCCGAAATCATCATGATAAATGGTAAAATACACGCCGCGGTGCATGAGCCGCTCGGAATCCTCGGCAAGCAAGGTCAGTAACTCCTCCTTGCCCATGCCGGAACTGAAAAACTTGCGGTAATACGCCGGAGCGGAGTAATTATTGACGGAATTTGCCAACGCAATCATCGCCTTCTCTGTGAATTTCTACTAAGATTTTACCATAAGTGTCGCGAAAAGTCAAGTATGAGATTAAGATGTCGTTCAAAATCATTTACAATCACAAAAAAGTGTTGTATGATTATTATAGCAAAGCTATCCGCCGTTTTTGACCTCAAAAACAGGCAAATTCAACAGAAAAGGAGAAAAAGAACATGAAAAAACGCACCATTTTATCCCTTGCTGCCGCCCTTCTCGTTTCGCTGAATGCCGGTGCATTCGGACTTGAGACAGTGGAAAACGCAGCAGAACCGACCGGTGCCGTTACCGGCACGACGCTTGCGGACGACATTGATATTCCGCTTGCCGATGAAAAGTACGGCAACCTCATTTGGTACAACAACTATGAGACAAAAAATGAACACGAAGCTCTGTACGCGCAGGAAAGCATGAGCTTCATCGCCTCCGGCAACACGGCCAACACCAGCGTAGAAGCCGATCCGGACACCGAAAAAGGCGGCAAAGCCGTTAAGGTCAACGGCCAAGGCGCGCACGGCGGCTATGAGCTGACCTTCACCGGTGGCGGCCTTACCCAGCCCGGCACCTACACCTTCATCATGGATGTATACATCCCGGACGGCGGCACAACCGGCGGCATGTGGCTCCGCTACGAAACCACCAAGCAGGATGGCTCAAGTTCCGATCCGAACTACTGGGACCATCCGCTCAAATCCACCGGCAAATGGTACACCTGGACGCAGAGCATGACCATTTCCGCAAACGACGAATATAAAGCCATCAACGTCTACTCCGTTCGCAGCTCAAGCGTTCAGGATTATTATGTCGACAATGTCCGCGTTTACTGCAATCCCATGGCCGGCGAGGGTCAGATCTTCTTAAAGGAAGGCGCAACACAAACACTTGTCACCATCAACGGCAACACCTACACCTTCCCGGAACCGATCAACAAGACGGACTTTATCGCTTGGTACAATGCGGAGACCGGTGCAAAATACGCAGCCGGCGCTACAGCCGATAAAGCTGCCATTTCCGGCAAGACCTTCACGGCTTTCCATCAAAACGCCGAAGCGCCTGCCATGGGCTTCTCGTTTGAAGGCGGCAAAAGCGGTGCCGGTGTTGAAGGCTTTACGGATACCGTCATTACCGACGACAACCGCTCTGTGCTCCGTCTGCATATGGTTCCCGGCGGATCTTGGGACGCAAGCTCCGCGAATTACAAAAATGACGCGCGCGTTTGGCTGATTTCGGCTTACGACGACAGATTTACAGCATTCGATCCGCATGAATACAACATGGTTTCCTACTGCTACAAGATCGTCAAGGCTGTTGACACCACCAAGAAAGTTGCGCCGGAAGAACTTACCGAAAGCGACCTTGTTGCCAACGGAACGCCGTGGTTTGCCATCAACTATTCGCTGTCGAACGATTACGGCGGATTCCATCACGGTGCAACCGAGCACAAGATCGGCGGCGATCACAAGACCACTGTCGGCGATTACCAGATCTTTACGGCAGACATGGCTGTCGCTGCCAACAGCATCGCGGCATATCCGTGGGACAGCGTTGACACCATGTACGGTTTTGTTATCCAGCCGAACGCCTCGAACTACGAAGGCATCACCTACATCGACTACATCCGCGTATACCGTGACGGTA
>URCT01000133.1 GCA_900546385.1 uncultured Eubacteriales bacterium
GATGAACGCCGGTCATTTCAGCGAAAATCTCGTATCGAGCGGAGATTTGAATCGTTCCCCGGAGTCCAGAGGGCCGCAGCCCTCGGCGTGTTTTTGCGGTACTTTTTGCACGCCGCAAAAAGTACCAATCCGTTTCCCTTTCGGGAAGTTCGAGGTTTTGCAAACCTTGAATCAGCCCACCCAAACAACAACTTCCCACTAACAAAATTAAATCCTTTTGAAACCTTTCGAGGTTTTCCAAACCTCGATTCAGCTCGCCGCAATGACGGCTTCGCACGAACAAAATTAAAACCTTTTGAAACCTTTCGAGGTTCTGCAAACCTCGATTCAGTTCGCCGCAATGGCGGCTTCGCACTAACCCAATTTAATCCTTTGCCGCTCTGTCTCCTTGAAACATGGTCGCCTTGCTCACGTCCGTTCGCAATTCTCCCTGTTTCGGCGGTCTCCGACGCACAAAAACTTGCCACCGGCAACTTTTTGCACGTCCGAGCAGCAACTTTTTCCTACTTTTTGTAAAGTACAAAAAGTAGGGCAAAAAACTTTTTCGCCTTACGGCGGTGTCCCTGCCGGGACAACACGGTTCGCCGCTGTTGCGGCAAACCGTGGCCGCAGCGCGGCAATTTCCCCTGCTTTTGAAAAAGCAGCCCTAAAAAAGATAAAAAACCAAATTTTTCATCGAAACGCTTGAATTCTGCCTGTATTTGTGATAAAATATGATAAATTATCCTCTTTTATCCGCCGACTTGTCGGCCTACAGAAAGACGAAAGGACTTGGTAAAAGCTATGGCAAAAACCTTTAAGGGCGGTATCCATGTTCCGGATTCCAAACATACGCGTAACCTTGCCATCACGGAATTTCCCGCTCCGGCAATCGTGTCGATCCCCATGCAGCAGCATATCGGCGCACCGGCATCGGCACTTGTCAAAAAAGGCGATCACGTGTACCTCGGCGAAGTCATCGGCCGCTTCGACAGCGGTCTTTCCTGCCCGGTTCATGCAAGCGTTTCGGGCACCGTCAAGGATATCGAAATGCGCCCATCGTATACCGGCTACGGCAAAACCGCGCATATCATCATTGAAAACGATTTCCAAAACGAGCTTCATCCGGATATCAAGGCCTGTCCCACACCGCTTGAAAAAACTTCACCCGATACCATCATTGAGATCATCAAAAACGCCGGAATCGCCGGTATGGGCGGCGCGGCGTTCCCAACCTATGCCAAGGTTCAGTCAGCTATCGGCAAAGCAAGGGAAGTTATCATCAACTGCGCCGAGTGCGAACCGTATATCACCGCCAACCACCGCCTGATGCTTGAAGAACCCGAACGCATCATCGGCGGCGCAAAAATACTCCTAAAAGCGTTAGCTTTAGACCATGCCGTCTTCGCCATCGAGGACAATAAAAAAGACGCTGCCGAGAGCTTAACAAAAGCCATCGGCAGCGACAGCCGCTTCACGGTCGAGGTCTTAAAGACCAAATATCCGCAAGGCGACGAACGCCAGCTCATTTA
This sequence comes from uncultured Eubacteriales bacterium, assembly GCA_900546385.1. GTDB lineage: Bacteria > Bacillota > Clostridia > Oscillospirales > CAG-382 > UMGS882. The sequence goes on from URCT01000133.1 coordinate 1,512, forward strand.
CGCCCTTACCGGCAAAGAGCTTGCCGCCGGAAAGCTGCCGGCTGACGTCGGCTGTGTCATCTTCAACGCCGAAACCGCCGCTGCCGTGCATGACGCATTTACCACCGGCATGCCGCTCATCAAGCGCGTGGTCACGGTGGACGGCGACGCGATTAACGAGCCGAAAAACATCCGTGTGCCGCTCGGAACCTCCTATGAGGACGTGTTTGCCTTCTGCGGCGGCGTGAAGGACAACATCGCGCGCGTGATAAGCGGCGGCCCGATGATGGGTACCGCCCAATGGGACTATAACGCCGTCATCATGAAAAACACCTCGGCGATTTTGGTGCTTTCGGAAGAGGACGCCAAAAAGCCCGAAAAAATGATGGGCGCGGCCTGTATCCACTGCGGCAAGTGCGTGGCGGTATGTCCCATGCATCTGATGCCGAACTATCTTGCGGCTTTCTCCAAAGCGGATAACGACGAAATGTGCGAGAAATTTAGTATCCTCTCTTGTGTGGAATGCGGCTGTTGTACCTATACCTGCCCGGCACGCGTGCCGATCGTGCAGCATATCCGCAACAAGAAAGCCCAGATCCAGGCACTTCGCAAAAAAATGGCAGCATCTGCTGCCGAAAAGATGTAAGGGAGGCGAAATCGGTGACAAACGAACCGCAAAACAGAAAATTTTTGAAAATGAGCGCCTCTCCGCACGTACATAGTCCTGTGACGACGACATTCCTTATGTTGGATGTCATTCTTGCGCTCGTTCCGGCACTTGCGTGGAGCGTGTATGCGTTCGGGCTTCGGGCACTTTTTGTGACGCTTGTGAGCGTTTGCTCCTGTGTGGCGTTTGAATTCTTATACCGCAAACTTGTGCATAAGCCCGATACCATCGGCGATTTGTCCGCCGTTGTGACGGGAATTTTGCTTGCCTTCTGCCTGCCTGCCTCGATTCCGTTCTGGATGGTGGTGGTCGGCGCGTTTTTCGCCATCGTCATTGTTAAGCAGCTGTACGGCGGCATCGGCAAAAACGTGGTCAACCCGGCACTTGCGGCGCGCGTGTTCTTGTTCTTATCCTTCTCGAATGAAATGTCGCACTTTGACGCACCACACGCTTCGGTTGACGCGGTGGCAAGTGCAACGCCGCTTGCATTGCTGCAAAAAGGCGGTACGCCGAACGAGAGCTTACTCGATATGTTCTTCGGCGAAATGCCGGGCTGTTTGGGCGAAGTTTCGGTGACCATGCTTCTTCTCGGCGGCCTGTATCTGCTCGTTCGCCGCGTGATTACCTGGCATATTCCGGCAGCCTTTATCGGAACGGTTGCGATCCTTACGTTTTTGTTCCCGCAAGGCGGCATGAGCGGTACGCAGTTTATGCTATACGAATTGTGCTCGGGCGGCCTTATGCTCGGCGCGTTTTTCATGGCGACCGACTATGTGACAAGTCCCGTCACGCCCAAAGGCCGGCTGATTTATGGCGTCGGCTGCGGCCTTATCACGGTGTTTATCCGGTATTTCGGGTATCCCGAAGGCGTGTCGTTTGCCATTTTGGTCATGAACCTGTTTACCTTGGCACTCGATAAATTCACCATGCCGGTGCGTTTCGGAGGAGGGAAAGCAAATGCCGCAAAATAAAGAAACGGCGGAAAAAACCGCCAAAAAAACCGGAAATGCCGGTGATGTGGCGAATATTACGTTACGGCTGCTTGTCATCTGTGCGCTCGTGGCACTGCTTGTGGCCGGTGTGAATGCCATCACCAAAGATAAAATCGAACGCAACGGCAGAGAAAATACCGCAAAGGCTCTGACAGCCATCTATGAAAGCGACGGCTTGCGGTTTGCCGTTGTACCACTCGGCTATGATATTTTGGATGCGAACGGCGAACAGATCGGCGTGTGCGAGGATATCACACCTGCCGAAGCACTTGCCGATGTGACGGCGGTCTATGAGATACAGAAAGACGAAAGCGTCTTCGGCTATGCCGTGGCAGTCTCTCCCATGGGCTTTAAGGACAACGTGAGTATGCTTGTGGCGGTCAATGCCGACGGCTCGGCCAAAGCCGTGCAGATCCTTTCGCTGTCCGAAACCAAGGGCATCGGCGATAAGGTTACAAAAAGCGATTTTCTCGACAAATTCAAAAACAAAACCGCCGGCTTTTCGGATGACGCTGCCGCGCTTTCGGATATCGTCATCGCCGGTGCCACACGAACCAGCGAACCGGTTACCAAGGCGGTCGATACGGCATTAAAGCAGATTGCCGCGCTTGCCGGTGAACCGAAGCCGCAGGAAACGGCTGTGACAGAGGAGGAAAACCAATGAAAAACGAAAAACCGACTCTTAAAGCACGCTTTTTTGAAGGCTTATTCGACCAAAACCCGATTTTGGTGCAGTTACTCGGCACCTGCCCGACGCTTGCCACCACCACGTCCATGAAAAACGGTGTGGGCATGGGACTTTCGGCGGCGGCGGTGTTAGTGCTTTCAAATTTGCTGATTTCACTTCTTCGAAAATTCATTCCCAAGCAGGTGCGCATCGCGGCGTACATTGTCATCATTTCCGGCTTTGTAACAGCCATCGAATTGCTTATCAAGGCGTATGTTCCAGCACTTGACGCATCGCTCGGACTTTTCATTCCGCTCATCGTTGTGAACTGTATCATTTTGGCACGCGCCGAAGCGTATGCCTCCAAAAATCCGCCGGTCGATTCCATGCTTGACGGTTTGTTTATGGGACTTGGGTTCACGTTTGCTCTCGGCCTTTTAGGCGGCATTCGTGAATTTATCGGCAACGGCACGCTGTGGGATGTGAAAATCACGCCGCAGGCTTATCCAGGCATCAGCTTCTTCACCCAGCCGGCCGGCGCGTTTATCACGCTCGGAACGCTCATCGCCGCCGTAACAGCCATCAAAGCCTTTGCGGCCAAACGGAAAGGAGCGGATAAGTAATGTCATTTACGGCAATTTTGGGACTTCTCATTTCGTCCATTCTCATCAACAACTATATCTTCTCGCGATTCTTAGGCATTTGCCCGTTTTTGGGACTGTCGAACAAGACCTCGACGGCGGTCGGTATGGGTCTTGCGGTCACATTTGTCATGACCGTCTCCACGGCAGTGACGTGGTGCGTCTATCACTTTGTGCTTGTTCCGGCGGAGCTGGAATATCTGAAGACCATTGCGTTTATTCTGATCATCGCGTCGCTTGTGCAGCTGCTTGAAATGTTCTTGCGCAAGGCGGTTCCGTCGCTTTATGCCGCGCTCGGCATCTACCTGCCGCTCATCACGACCAACTGTGCGATTTTGGGTTCGGCACTTTTGTGCATTCAGAACGACTATTCGTTTATTCCGGCGGTGGTGTTCAGCTTCGGCTCGGCACTCGGCTTTACGATGGCGATTGTCATCTTCTCGTTTGTGCGCGAGAGGGTCGCGCTTGCCGAAACGCCGGTCTGCTTCAAGGGAACGCCGATCGCGCTTGTGACGGCAGGCCTTATCGCCATGGCGTTCAGCGGCTTTACCAGCATTAAGCTTCCGTTTTGACCGGATAAGGGAGGAGAAAAGCGATGAATAATATTCTTTTGGCACTCGTCTGTTTTGCGGTCATGAGCGGCATTTTGGGGTTGATCCTTGCCGTAGCGAGCAAGGTGTTCGCCGTGCATACCGATGAACGCGTGGAAAAAATCACCGAGCTGTTGCCGGGCGCAAACTGCGGCGGCTGCGGCTATTCGGGCTGTGCGGCACTTGCCGAAGCGATTGCCGCCGGCAAAGCACCCGTCAACGCGTGCAATTCGGTCTCGGCGGAAAATCTTGAAGAGATCGGCAAGGTTATGGGCGTAAAAGCCGAGATGGGCGAACGGTACCGGGCGCAGGTGATGTGTTCGGGAACGCATGATTTGGCAAAGAAAAAATATGTGTATGAGGGCATTGCGGATTGCGCGGCGGCCAACAAGCTTGCCGGCGGCGATAAGCTGTGTCCGAACGGCTGCATCGGGCTTGGCACCTGCGCGGCGGCCTGTAAATTCGATGCGATTCGCATCATCAACGGCGTTGCGGCGGTGGATTATGACAAATGCAAGGCCTGCGGCGCGTGCGTGGCGGCTTGTCCGAAGCGCTTGATCCGCTTGATTCCGTACAATGCCAAGTATTGGGTCGGCTGCTGCAGCACGGACAAAGGGCCGGTGACCAAATCGTATTGTGAAGCCGGGTGTATCGGCTGTAAGCTGTGTGAAAAGAAATGTCCGGTCGGCGCGATTGCGGTGACGGATTTTGTGGCAAAGATCGATTACGAAAAATGCACCTCCTGCGGTGCGTGTGCCGAAGCCTGTCCGCGAAAGATCATCTGGAGTGCGGACGGCAAAGCCGAAATGGAAGCATAGCCTATGCATAGCCTATGGGGAGCATCAAAAAAGGACGCGGCAAGCGTCCTTTTTTGACGCTTTTGCCGCGCGAAGCGCGGCGAAAAAGCACGCGGAGCATGCTGTCCCGGCAGGGACGAACTTTCTGCTCGGACGTGCAAAAAGTTGCCAGTGGCAAGTTTTTGTGCGTCGGA